>CAYVJA010000001.1:0-6765 GCA_964451605.1 uncultured Bacteroidales bacterium
AGATGGTTAGTGGTTTTTTTGTTATTGTGCGGTTTTGGAGGGGTTTCGGCTATGGAGGAGCAGTTTCGTAAAACGGAGCTGGGTGTTCGGGCTGAGGTGAATTCTATGGTTGTGGAGGTGCAGTTTTTCGGCCCCTCTGTGGTAAGGGTTGTGAAGTTTCCAGCCGGTGCTTCGTTCGATAAGAAGAGTCTGTCGGTGGTTCAGCAGCCTGCGGCTACGACTTTTTCGGTGAAGGAGTCGGGAGGGAAAGTTGTGCTAAAATCGGAGCGTCTTCAGGTTGTGCTTAATCTGACGGATGGTTCTTTGAACTATTTGTCGGCTAAAGGCCAAAAGCTTCTAGCTGAGAAAGTGTCGGGTGCATCTTTTGCTCCTTTCGATGATGCCGGCGAAAAAACACTCAGTGTGGGGCAGTCGTTTCTGCTCGACAAGGAAGAGGCAATTTACGGATTGGGTATTATGCAGCGGGGAAAGATGGTGCAACGTAATCTGCAAATCCGTATGGTTCAGAATAATACAGAAGATTTCGTGCCTTTTTTCCAATCGGCAAAGGGGTACGGTCTCTTTTGGGATAACTATTCGCCCACTACCTTTCGCGACAATGAGGAGGGTACCTCTTTCCAATCGGAGGTGGGTCAGGGAATTGATTACTATTTTATGGCCGGCGACAATGCCGATGGCGTAGTGGCTCTGATGCGCAATCTGACCGGGCAGGTGCCGATGTTCCCTTTGTGGACTTTCGGATACTGGCAGAGTAAGGAGCGTTATAAAAGTCAGGACGAAATGGTGGGCGTGGTTCGGAAATATCGCGAACTGGGGGTACCCATCGACGGGATTATTCAGGACTGGCAGTATTGGGGTAATAATTTTCTCTGGAATGCCATGGAGTTTTTGAATACGGAGTTTTATAACCCCAAAAAGATGGTCGAAGATGTCCATCGGCTCAATGCGCATATGGCCATCTCCATTTGGTCGTCGTTTGGGCCCCATACCAAGCCTTACGCCGAATTGGAGAAGATTGGGGCACTCTATAACATCAAAACCTGGCCCGAATCGGGATCGGAAAAGTGGCCGCCCAATCAGGAGTATCCTTCGGGAGTAAGGGTGTATGATGCCTATAATCCTGCAGCACGCGACATCTACTGGAAATATCTGAACGCCGGAATCTTCTCTTTGGGGATGGACGGCTGGTGGATGGATTCTACCGAACCCGATCATCTGCAGTTCAAGCCCGAAGATATGGATACAAAGACCTATATGGGTTCGTTCAGGAAGGTGAGAAATGCCTACCCCCTGATGACTGTGGGCGGTGTGTACGACAATCAACGGGCTGTATCTTCCGACAAGCGGGTATTCATTCTGACCCGATCGGCTTTTGCCGGTCAGCAGCGGTATGGTGCCAACACCTGGTCGGGCGATGTGACTGCCTCCTGGGATGCTTTACGCAATCAGATATCGGGCGGATTGAATTTTTCGCTTTGCGGAATTCCCTATTACAACAGCGATATCGGAGGGTTTTTCCTTTCGAGATTCAGAACCAAACTCGAAGATCCGGAGTATCGCGAACTCTATGCCCGGTGGTTGCAGTTTGGGGCCTTTTCGCCCATGATGCGTTCGCATGGTGCTGATGCTCCCCGCGAAATCTATCAATTCGGACAGAAAGGTGAGCCGGTATATGATGCCATAGAAAAGTATATTAATCTCAGATACAAGTTGTTGCCCTATATTTACTCCACATCATGGGATGTAACGGCAAATCAATCGAGTATGATCAGAGCCCTGGTAATGGACTTTGCCTCCGATCCGCTTGCACTCGACATTAACGACACCTATATGTTCGGGAAATCGCTGTTGGTATCGCCGGTTACCGAGCGTATGTACACATCGAACGGGAAGGAAGATTTTTCGTCGGTGAAATCGAAATCGCTCTATTTGCCCGCAGGAACCCGTTGGACAGACTTCTGGACCGGCAAGTCGGTATCGGGCGGTGCAAAGGTTTCGAAAGAGGCTCCTCTTGATATTATGCCTCTCTATGTGAAAGCCGGAAGCATTCTGCCTTTGGGCCCTGCCGTGCAGTACGCCCGGGAGAAAAGCTGGGAAAATCTGGAGATTCGCATCTATCCGGGCGCAAACGGCGAATTTGTGCTTTACGAGGACGAAAACGACAATTACAATTATGAAAAGGGGGCCTTTTCGACCATCCGTTTTGTGTGGAACGATGCCAAACAGACTCTGACGATTGGCTCACGCAACGGTTCGTTCGAAGGGATGCTGCAAAACCGCACCTTTAATCTGGTTAAAGTTTCCGACCAAAAGGGTGCAGGAATGGAACCCACTGTCAGCTTTGATAAGGTGGTTACCTACACGGGTCAGCAACTTACGGTTAAACTGTAAAGAGTAATGAAGAGAGTTCTGTTGTGTAGTCAGATTATTTTGGGGGCATTTCTCCTTTGTCTCCCCATTTCCGGATTTTCGCAAATCGCATCGCTTACATCACCCAACCAAAAGGTTCAGGTGGCTTTGCATCAGCCCCCTTCGGGCGTGGGGAAGTGGTATCTGCAGATTCGCTACTCCGATAACGGAAAAGTGAGCGAAGCCCTGCCCCGGGTTGAATTGGGGCTTCTTCGCAGCGATCAGCAATTTGCCGACAGTCTGAACTTTACCGGAGCCGGCAAGGTGGTTTCCGTAAAAGAGAGCTATACGGCACTGCATGGGAAACGATCGGTTTGCAGTAACGAGGCCAACGAAATGGTTATTTCGTTCGAAACCCCCTCGAAGGCCCGAATGCAGTTGATTCTTCGGGCGTATAACGACGGAACTGCATTTCGGTATCTCTTTCCCGAAAAGAGCGGCAGTTACGTTATGAACGACGAATATACTTCGTACACCATTCCGGGAGGAACCAAACGGTGGCTGGAGCGCTGGAATCCCGCCAATGAGGGGCTTTATCAGATGTCAGCGAAGGGTGCTCCCGGTCAGGAGTGGTGTTATCCGGCGCTCTTTCAGACGGCTGATGAAGGGTGTTGGTTTCTATTGCACGAAGCCGATCTGGACAGAACCTATTGTGGAACCAAACTCAGCAATCGCGCAGACACAACTGCCTATAAACTCACTTTTCCCGATCCGCGTGACGCCAGGGGGAAAGGGGAGGCGCTGCCCCGCATCACGCTCCCCTGGAAGTCGCCCTGGCGTGTAGTGGTGCTGGGAAGTCTGGCTACCCTGGTAGAGTCGACACTTATAGACGATATTTCTACCCCTTCGGCTATGCAGGAAACCGAGTGGATTCAACCCGGAAAGGCCTCCTGGAACTATTGGTCGCAAAACCACGGTACCAAAGATTTTCGGGTAGTATGTGAGTTTGCCGACCTGGCTGCCCGTATGGATTGGCCCTATACCCTGCTCGACTGGGAGTGGGATGCAATGGGAAACGGGGGAAAGCTTGAAGATGCGCTTGCCTATATCCGTTCGATGGGGATTAAACCCCTGATGTGGTACAATTCGGGTGGCGATCATACGTGGGTTGCATCCACGCCAAAAGACAGGATGCTTACCCACGAAAACCGGGTGGCTGAATTTACAAAGTTGCAACAATTGGGGGTTTACGGGGTAAAAATAGATTTCTTCGAAAGTGAGAAGCAGGATATGATCAGCTATTATCTCGATATTCTAGACGATGCTGCCACCTACAAGATGATGGTCTATTTTCATGGTTGTCTGGTTCCCCGCGGGTGGGCTCGAACCTATCCCCATCTCATGACCTACGAAGGGGTAAGGGGGGCTGAGTGGTACAATAACGGACCCGAATTAACCCTGGCTGCTCCCGAACACAACACCATTCTGCCTTTCACCCGAAATGTGGTGGGAGCAATGGATTATACTCCGGTAACCTTTACCAACTCTCAATATCCGCACGTTACTTCGTATGCGCACGAACTGGCTCTCAGCGTTCTGTTTGAATCGGGAATGCAACATCTGGCCGACCGTCCCGAGGGGTACGACCGGTTACCCGACGAACGGAAGAAATTTCTCAGAGAGGTTCCTGCATCGTGGGATGACACGAAATTTATTGACGGTTATCCCGGGAAGGAGGTAATCCTGGCCAGACGGAAGGGAGATGCCTGGTATTTGGGAGGTGTCAATGCCGAGTTGAGAGAGAAGAGAAAGCGGGTTTCCTTTTCATTTCTGCCCAAAGGAGTACAATATCGCCTGACGTTGATTGCCGATGGCGTGCACGACACGGCATTTGCTACCGAATATCAGGTGGTTACTTCCGAAAGTACGGTTCCTGTCAGAATGCTGCGCAGGGGAGGCTTTGCCGCTTCGTTGATTCCAGTAAAATAACTCTTATCTTGGCAGAGCGTAAAGCACACCCATCCGTAGATAGCCTGAAACAGACAGTATGAAGCAGTTATTCCTTTTACCCCTTCTGTTGCTTGCAGCCACTTCGCTCCAGGCTCAGCGTCCCAACAACCCTTTTGCTTCGGGCACAACGCCCGGCGAAGCCATTACCTACCGGAATCCCGTAATTCCCGGATTCTATTCCGATCCGAGCGTATGTAGGGTAGGTGAGGATTACTATTTGGTAACCAGCACCTTTGGGTATTTTCCCGGAGTTCCTGTGTTTCATAGTAAAGATTTGGTGCATTGGGAACAAATTGGGCACTGCATAGATCGTAAAGAGCAATTGCCCAGGGGGCTGAATATTTACGCGAGCACCATACGGTATCACGACGGTCTCTTCTATATGATTACCACCAATGTAGGGTACGAAGGAAACTTTTATGTAACTGCAACAAATCCTGCCGGTCCCTGGTCGGATCCCATCCGGATTAACCTTCCCGGAATTGATCCCGACCTCTTTTTCGATGACGATGGCAAGGTGTACGCTATCTCTTCGTCGTTTGTATTGTATCAGGTTGATAGTAAGAGTGGAAAGTTCCTTTCGGAAGGAAGACAGATTTGGTGGGGTACGGGCGGGAGATATGCCGAAGGCCCCCACATCTACAAAAAGGATGGATACTATTACCTGATGGCCGCCGAAGGAGGTACCGAAGAGGCGCATTCCGAAACCATTGCCAGAAGCAACCGGATAGAGGGACCCTATATTCCCAATCCGGCTAATCCCATTTTGGCTCATGCCAATGCAGCCGGGCAATCGAGCCCGATACAAGGGGTTGGGCACGCCGATCTGATTCAGGCACACGATGGATCCTTTTGGATGGTACACCACGGATATCGAAAGGTGGTTGATTATCCGGTTCATCATATCCTGGGCAGGGAAACCTGTCTGGCTCCGGTGTCATGGCCTAAAAACGGATGGCCGGTAATCAACGGCAATGGGGTGATTACAGTGAATATGAGTAGTCCTGTCCTTGCGCAAAAACCTTTTCAGGCCCCATCGGAACGCATCACATTCCCAGGCCCGCAATTGGGTCTGGAGTGGAATTTTATCCAGTATCCTTCCCCGTTTTATTCGTTCGAAGAGGGTGCTCTCCGTATAGTGGGTGCGGCCAATCGGATAGGAGAGAAGGGGGCATCCCCGGCATTTATCGGCCGGCGACTGCAGCATCACCAATTTACGGCAACCACCCGCATGCGGTTCGAGCCTAAGAATGCAAATGAAGAGGCGGGTCTGTCGTTGGTGCAGGAAGATCACCATTTCGATCTTTTGGTGAAACGTTCGGGGAGCAGGCGGGTGGTCTATGCGCAGCTGCAATTTGGGTCGATTGTTCATAAGAGCAAAGAGGTACCCTTAGAGAAAGGGGCTGTCGATTTGCAGATTGCATGCGATAAGGGGCGCTTTGTATTTTGTTGCGCGCAAAACGGCTCATTTACTGAGATAGAAAGTGTGGATGCAAGGTATCTGAGTACCGAAGTGGTTGGGGGATTTACGGGAGTCTATGTGGGCTTTTACGCCACAGGGAACGGGAACCCCTCACAGACTCCGGCACTCTTCGATTCTTTTGTCTATGCTCCCCTTGATTAAGTTGCTCAATTTTATGTAACCGAATTTATATCTATCTATCTATATGAAAAAGAAGTATATATCGATTTTCCTGCTGCTTCTTGCAGCCACTTTGGTGTCGGCACAATCGCCCTCTTCTCCTTCCTATTGGCAATTTGCGTCCAAACCTCCGCTGGGCTGGAATAGTTGGGATATTTTCGGTACCACGGTAACCGAGCAACAGATTAAAGAGCAGGCCGATGCAATGGCCGTGCACCTGCTCCCTTCGGGGTATCGTTATTTAACGGTCGATATCCAATGGTACGAACCCGAATCGAAAGGACATGCCTATAACCCCAATGCAACCCTCACCATGGATGAGTACGGCCGTTTAACCCCGGGATTAAAGAAGTTTCCGTCGGCTGCCAACGGACAGGGGTTCAAGCCGCTGGCCGACTATGTACACGCAAAAGGGTTAAAGTTTGGCATTCATATCATGCGGGGAATTCCCAAACAGGCCGTTAAGGCCAATACCCCCGTTTTTGGAACCAATGTCAGAGCGCAGGATATTGCCCTCACGCGTTCTATCTGTCCTTGGAATCCCGATATGTACGGCGTGGATGCCACAAAGCCTGAAGGCAAGGCCTACTATCGTTCTATTATTCAGATGTATGCCGATTGGGGGGTTGACTATATCAAGGTAGATGATATTTCCCGTCCTTACGATGCAGTGCAAAGAGCCGAGATTGAGGCCATCCGCGAAGCGATCGATAAAACCGGAAGGCCCATAGTATTAAGTCTCTCTCCGGGAGCCACGCCGGTGA
>CAYVJA010000001.1:6775-35618 GCA_964451605.1 uncultured Bacteroidales bacterium
CCCGCCCGTTTCATAGGGACATCCTGGCCGAATACGGCTACTTTTTCCGCCGTAAAGGAAGATACAATTAACGGCGTCCAGATGGGACCGGGAGCCACGCCGGTGACGCAAGGCGAACATGTGATGCACAATGCCAATCTCTGGCGTATTACCGACGATTTTTGGGATAGATGGGGCTTGTTGCAGGCCATGTTCGAACGGCTCGACGTATGGACTCCCTTCCGGGGAGAGGGCCACTTTCCCGATGCCGATATGCTGCCTATCGGGGTTATCGATTTGGGTCGTCAAACCAATTTCACTAAAGATGAGCAATATACGCTGATGAGTCTTTGGGCAATCGGCAGATCGCCCCTGATTTTTGGCGGCGATATGACAAAGCTCGACGACTTTACCAAGAGAATGTTGACCCATCCGGAAA
The DNA here is from genome assembly GCA_964451605.1 of uncultured Bacteroidales bacterium. GTDB lineage: Bacteria > Bacteroidota > Bacteroidia > Bacteroidales > UBA4181 > JAQVSH01. The sequence goes on from CAYVJA010000001.1 coordinate 7,194, forward strand.
TGTTGAAGGTGAATCAGGAGAGCACAAACAACCGTCAGATATCGCGTAATCAGAATCTGATTGTCTGGAGTGCCGATGTGCCGGGAAGTAACGACAAATATGTGGCACTGTTCAATGCCCAAAGTAAGGGCGACAATATCGACTTTTCGAATGCCGATTATGCAAGTCCTGTGATTGCCGGAAACGGCAGTTCGCAAGAGGTCAGCCTCTCAGTAAAAGGGGCGAAAAAATTGGTGCTTTTTGTTCAGGATGGTGGAAATGGTTTCGATAACGACCATGCGGTTTGGGTAGATCCCATGCTTCAGGGGCCCAAGGGAAGCCTGAGCCTTACCGAGCTAAAATGGGAAAATGCCACATCAGGATGGGGCGAAGCTAACGTGAACCGCACTTGCGAAGGGCGTCCGTTACGCATCGGAGGGGAATCGGTAAAAGGAATTGGTGTTCATTCCCAATCGGTTATCATTTACAATCTGCCCGAAGGATACGATACGTTTACTGCAAAAGGGGTGGTTACCCGTGATGGCGGATCGGTGGTATTCGGTGTGATGGCAGATAAGAGCAATCTGGAATTCAAAGAGGTAAGCCGGGTCAGCGTCGATTTTGCTCAGATTGGCATCAAAGGCAAGGCACGTGTCACCGACCTCTGGAGCCAGGAAGATCTGGGCGTTTTCAAAAAACGTTTTGGACGCGATATTCCCCAACACGGGGCAGGACTTTATCGTATTTCACCACTAAAGTAGAGTCTACTCATGCACAAACTATTTTCGTTGATTGCGCTCTCGCTCCTTATGGTCAGCCTGCAGAGCAGGGCAAGTGTTGCTCCTGTCAGGGAGAAATCGATACAGGTTCGTCTCGGGTCCGGAACTATCTCTATCGATCCGCTCTCCGATAATTCGGTTAGAATCAGATATTTTGAGGTTCCGGACAGTTCGCAGCCCGTCTTTGTATTCACTCAGGCCTATACCGTGCCGGGCTATACCGTGAAGGAATCGGAAAATAGCCTGCAGGTACAACTCGCTAAATTGTCGGTTGTTGTCGATAAGAAGAGCGGAGCTGTGTCGTTTTTCGATGGTTCGGGCCGACCTCTTCTTCGTGAAATAGCCGGATCGCGGATTTTTCGCCCCGATGTGGTTATGGGCGAACCCTGCTACTTTGTAGAACAACGTTTCCATTCCGATAAGGATGAGGCACTTTTTGGTTTGGGGCAGTTTCAGGACGGCCACTACCAAATTAACGGGATTTCGCGCAGGTTGACGCAGGTAAACAGCCAGATAGCCATTCCCTTTATCTACTCGAGCAAAGGATACGGCTTATTGTGGCACCAGTACGGCCTGACAGATTTTAATCCTTCCGATGAGCCGGTTGCCTTGCAAAAGGTAGAGCGCGGAGAGCAGGGAAACCGCGTGGCAGAAGTCACTACCACAGCAGGGACCCAAAGGGTTTCGCAGAATCAATCGCTTTACGAGGGCAGTTTTTCTGTGCCCCGCGATGGTGACTACTCTGTTTTCCTCGATTTGGGAGGTATGGGAAATCGTCACTATGTGGTTATCGACGGGAAGCCGATTATCGATCAGAATAATATGTGGCTGCCTCCCACGGCAGGCGCACTGGTATCGCTTAAGGCCGGATCGCATAAGGTTCAGCTTATCTGTAAGTCTGATAACAAACCGCGGCTAACCTGGAAAGAGAAAGAGGATGTCGTCACTTTTCGTTCGCCTCACGCCAAAATGCTGGATTATGTCATCCTTTCCGGTTCGGCCGATGAGGTGGTTTCGTCCTATCGGGCATTGACCGGGCCGGTTCCTATGTTTCCGAAGTGGGCCTACGGGTTCTGGCAATGTCGCGAACGCTATACCTCTGCCAAACATCTGGTAGAAACGGTGCAAACCTTTCGCGAGCGAAAACTTCCCATGGATGTAATTGTGCAAGACTGGCAATATTGGGGAAGCAGGGGATGGGGCGTTCCCCAGTTCGATGCCAAACAATATCCCGATCCTGCAGGATTTATCGGCGAGATTCACAAAATGAACGCCCATTTCAATATCTCTATATGGTCGAACCCCGATCAAAATTCAGAAATCGGGAAGCAGTATGTGGCAAAGAATCGTTTTATTCCCGGTACCAAATGGTTAGACTACTACAATCCGGAGACCCGGAAGGAGTATTGGAATACATTGAAAGTGAATATGTTCGATTTTGGCGTTGATTCATGGTGGATGGATGCCGTCGAACCCGAAAACGATGCACTTACCGGCGAAAAAACCTTTATCGGCCCCGGCGATCTCTATCGTCTCACCTACCCGTTGATGGTAAGTAAAGCGGTTTACGAAGGACAAAGAGAGACTACACAAGATAAGCGGGTCTGTATTCTGACCCGTTCGGCATTTCTGGGTCAGCAAAGGTATGGTGTGATTAATTGGTCGGGTGATATTGGCGGTGATTGGGACACCTATCGGCGTCAGATTGTTGCCGGTTTGAATTTTACCATCACCGGATTGCCGTACTGGACAACCGATATCGGCGGTTTCTTCCGTCCGGGCCAATCGCAATATTCCGATCCGCAGTATCACGAACTGCTGGTAAGGTGGTTTCAGTGGGGAGCACTTAACCCAATTTTCCGGATGCATGGATATATGACCGAAACAGAGCCCTGGAAGTATGGCTCCAAAGTGGAGGAGAGTATGCGAAAGATGCTCAATTTGCGCTACAGACTCTTGCCTTATATCTACTCAGAAGCCTGGAAGGTAAGCAATGGCTCCACGCTGATGCGCCCTTTGGTGATGGATTTTGCCTCCGATCATGAAGCGATGAATCACCCCTATCTCTATATGTTCGGAAAATCGTTTTTGGTGGCTCCGGTCACCGAACCCGGTGCCACGCAATGGAGCGTCTATCTCCCCGGATCGTCGCAATGGTTCGATTTCCGGACGGGAAAAGCCTACACCGGCGGAAAAGAGGTAACTGTTGATTCGCCCTTCGACGAAATTCCTCTTTTTGTAAAAGCCGGCGCTATTGTTCCCCTGGGCAGAGAGGTGCAGAACAGTGCCGAGGCACCGCGAGATTCGTTCGAGATTCGCATATACGGGGGAGCCGATGGTACTTTTACGCTCTACGATGATGAGGGCGATAACTATAACTATGAAAAGGGGAACTATACTGAGATACCTTTTGCATGGAGTGAGGCTTCACAACGATTGACCATCGGAAACCGAAAAGGAGAGTTTGCCGGCATGCCGAAGAGATACCATTTCCTAATTATGCTGATTACTCCGCAAACAGGTTCGCAATCCGGAGCCACCCAGTTGCAGGATATTGAATATAGCGGAAAACAGATCAGGATAAAGATAAAGCCTAATTAATAGACATGCATGCTTCCTTGAGCTGCCGGTAGATAATTAACACCCATCCAGCAGATTATCAAGGTTACAAACGCAAGGATCAATAGCCAGAAGGCTCTTTTTTGCTGAAGCGGTTTATAGCGTCGAAAGTGGATATAGAGCAGATAGGCAAACCAGGTTAGAAACGCCCAGGTCTCTTTAGGGTCCCAGCTCCAATAGTTTCCCCATGCCTCTTTGGCCCAAATGGCTCCAAAAAGGAAGCCTATGGTCATAAAACCGATTCCCATATAGACCACGTTATCGGCCAGGTGAAGCAACGGGTTGGCCTCTTTGCCTTTATTGAGATCTGACAATCCTTTGAGCGCAATGATGAATGAGGCGGCCAGAAAGGCGTACGAAATCATATAGACCAGTACATGGGGCACAAACCAGATGCTCTGCAGTGCCGGCATTAAAGCCTGATCGAAGATGTCGGGTTTCAGGAGGAGAATGGTCAGAAAAACAGAAGCCAAAACCAGGCTGTAGGAGAGAAGCCAGCGATAGTGCCACCGGAAATCGATCATAAGCCCTACGGCAGGCAATAAAAAGGCATACCATAACCGGGTTTCACCCATGGTTCTCAAGGGAGGGCGCTCCAGCTCAACCCAAAGGTGAATCAGGAAAAGAGCTATGGCGGCCATTCCTAAAAATGCACCTGCCCGAAGCCAAACCGTCTGAATGGTCGATTTCTTATAAATAAACCAACTGGACAGTGTGATAATCCACACAAGGATGGTAAAAATATAATAGTAGGGATAACTATGCCAAGCCATCGAAAAGGGAATTATCGTGATTATTGAGGTGTCTGTTTTCGTCCGGTACCAAATAGAATAAGGGATAATGCCCCGGCAAGCATCATTCCGATACCCAGATAAATCACCTTAATCCAGGGGTCGTAGACCATTGTCAGAACGCTGATCTGCGAAAATTTACCCATGGCCGTATCGTAGCCCGTCTGATAGATATCCCAACCCTCAATCTTCACGGGGTGGTTAACAGTAAGAGATATGGTTTGTTCCTCACCGTCGGATGTATGCACTATAAGCTCCGAGCGGAACTCCTTTGGATCAGGCCGGAAGATATAGAGCAGGGTCGATTCGTCGAGTTGTAAGCCTTGCGGATCGAGATCGCGCGTTCCGGAAAAGAGCCAGCCCTCCCGCCGCAATTTGTTTTTTTTGTGGTATGCGGTTACAAAAACAGCTGTGCCCGAACCGGGCATGTCGATAGACCTAAATCCCTCTTCACCGGGCAATGCTGACATAATCAGTTGGCGAGTAGTAATTTCCCAGCCGTGCAGATGTGCACTTTTGTCGGGCTGCGCAAAGGGAAGCGCCTTTTTTTTATCCGACATTCTGCCAGTTTGCGCATCGACCAGCACCAATTTGGGCGGAAAGTAGTCTATATCGAATTGAAGGAGCGAAAGGGCAAAGGGCAAATATCCGGGCTCGCCCGAAAGGGTCATAGCCTGGGCAACAGTTTCACCCTTAATGGTTTGAACCGAAAGTCTCTGAAAATCACCGGACCCCATTCCGCCCCCAAATAGTACCAGCCAAAGACCCACATGGTGTAGGGTAAAAAAGAGGCCCCGGCGGGTAGTCCGGAAATAGCGCAAAATTACCAGCCCCAGGGCAATGAGAAGCCAAAAGATGGAGAGTGCGTAGGGCCAGCTTTGGGTAACGCGGTCCATGGCGAAAAGGTCTATTATTCCCCCGGCATTGCCTGTCTGCGGGATAAAGGCAATCCATACGGCCGTTGCGGCAAAGGTGGCAAACGCACTTACCGAACCAGAAACACTCGAAAGCCATTTAATAAAAGGATAATCGGAGGCAGTCTTATGCAGATAGTAAATCATTCCCCATAGCATCACACTCAGAAAGAGGTTCATAGGATGGCCGGGGAGAGAAGGGGCATTGGCAAATGCCTCTATAAGAAAACCCAGTAAAAGAAGAATTGCTCCTATAATCAGGCCTTCGCGAAAGCCCCAGGGAGAGAGAAACAGTTTTCTTGGTTGATTTGGCATCGGGTATCTGATTCGATCGGTACGATGGCGAAAATACCCAATTTTGCTGAAACTCCATAAAAAAAGGGGTAAGCACCCTACATCGCACCGCTCAACCATCTACCCTTGCTACCTTCCGGTCCTGGGGGGGTTCAACAGGAGCTGGTCGTGTAGGACTTACCCCGCGCAAAAGTACAAAAAAAATGGTGTCCTGCAAGCCATACTGGCCAATTCCGACGAAAAAGGGTATCTTTGCCCAAAAAGGATCTGATTTCACATTTATATGGAGCAACCATCGCTTAAAGAGCGAGCCATGATAGGAGGAGCCCTGATTGGAGCACTTCTGGGCATTCTTCTGCTAATTCGCTATTTTACCGGCACTCTCTTCTCTTCATCGCTTCTGCTTGGATTTTTGGAACGCCTTGTTCAGATAGTGGGGCTCTATCAGGTTGTTGTCAGGTTCCCGTTTGCGCCCGAAAAACGGAGATGGATTCATCTTTTTGGTTTTGGTGCACTGGTGATGTTTTTTGCCTCCATTCTTACCTCATTTACCACCTATTTGCTCTTTACTTTCGATCCGTCGCTGATACAACAATCAATCGATCTGGCAATGAAAGGGCTTGAAACACTCCAACCCCAGACAGATATGTCGTTATACAAGGAGACCTTCAGCGAGTTGAATCCCTTTATTCTCTTTTTCTCGAATCTGTTGAGTTCTACATTAATGGGTGTACTTTTATCCGCAGCGATATCGGCATATTGTATGCTCACCCGAATTATTCGTCCCAAAAATCATTTCGAATAGGCTTATGGTACAGCTATCTGTTGTAATCCCACTATTTAATGAAGCAGAATCACTTCCCGAACTGACCTCCTGGATAGACCGGGTTGTAGGGCAAAACGGGTGGAGCTACGAGATGATTCTGATTGATGACGGCAGTAAGGACCGTTCGTGGCAGGTAATCTCGGAACTGGCAAAGAGCAACTCCTCCATCAGAGGAATCCGTTTTCGAAGGAACTACGGCAAATCGGCAGCGCTCTTCTGTGGCTTCCGTGCCGCCAAGGGAGAGGTGGTGATTACCATGGATGCCGATTTACAGGACAGCCCCGACGAAATTCCCAATCTCTACCGCATGATAGCCGACAACCAATATGATCTGGTTTCTGGCTGGAAAAGAAAACGATACGACCCCATCTCCAAAACATTGCCCAGCAAGCTGTTCAATGCCACCGCCCGCCTGTTTACCGGAATTCATCTACACGATTTTAACTGTGGATTAAAGGCTTACAAACGCGATGTGGTAAAGAGCATAGAGGTATTCGGCGAGATGCACCGGTACATTCCTGTACTGGCTCAACGCGCCGGATTTCGCCGCATTGTCGAAACAGAAGTACAGCATCGTGCCCGAAAATACGGGGTTACCAAATTCGGCCTCGAACGATTTATGAATGGTTATCTCGACCTTCTTACCATTCTATTTATCTCTCGTTTCGGCAAAAGTCCCATGCACTTCTTTGGACTCCTCGGCACCCTGGTATTTCTTGCCGGTTTTATTGCCGCAGGCTATCTGGGATTTCAGAAACTCCAGATGCTATCGCATGGCATACCCACACGATTAGTAACCGAAAGCCCCTACTTCTACCTTTCGCTTACCGCCATGGTGATAGGAAGCCAACTCTTTCTAACCGGATTCGTAGCAGAATTAGTCTCGCGCAACGGCGCAGACAGGAATGCGTATTTGGTGGAGGAGGAGATTTAATGCTCTAGTGCTCTAGTGCTCTAGTGCACTTAGATAAACTGTTTGCCAAAGCAAACAGTTTATCTGCGAAACATTCTTTTCCGTTGTGCCGACGAGAAGGCTTCGGTTTTTCTTCTGAAGCTGGTGACGGGTTGGGGTTTTTCCTCCTTTACTATCTGGATTCTGTCGAGTCCGAGGGCTTCGGCTTGTGCAACAGGGAAGGGGTGGTCTTCTACAATTTCGAGGGCTTTTCCTATCAGTTTGTTGATGTCGCGCAGGTTCAGGATTTCTTCGACATCACAGAAGGAGATCGCGGTTCCTTCGAGGCCTGCCCGGCCGGTCCGGCCGATCCGGTGTACGTAGGTTTCAGGCACATCGGGCATGTCGAAGTTGATAACGTGCGAAAGATCGTCGATATCAATTCCACGGGCTGCAATATCGGTTGCTACCAACACTCGTGAGTCGCCCTTTTTGAAACGGGATAACGCTCTTTGTCTGGCGTTCTGCAGTTTGTCGCCATGGATGGCTTCGGTGGGAATACCGGCTTTCGACAGCTCTCTTGCCAAACGGTCGGCACCATGTTTGGTGCGAGAGAAGACCAGCGCCGAACGAATCTCGGGCTGCGTCTGCAAAAGATGGATTAACAGCTTCCGTTTGTTGGTTTTTTCGGTAAAATAGACAAACTGTTTGATTTTATCGACGGTAGAGGAGACCGGGGTAACGGCCACTTTTTGGGGATTGTGCAGAATTTTATCGGCCAGATGCGAAATTTCAGGAGGCATGGTAGCCGAGAAAAAGAGGGTCTGACGCTGTTTGGGCAAATACTCTATAACTCGTTGTACATCACGAATAAAGCCCATATCAAGCATTCGGTCGGCCTCGTCGAGTACGAAAATTTCGATGTGACGCAAATCGATAAACTTTTGCTGATACAGATCGAGCAGCCGGCCAGGGGTTGCAATCAGGATGTCTATTCCTGCTTTGAGATCGTCGGTCTGGCTTTTTTGGGAAACCCCACCGTAAACTACTGTGTGTTTTAAACCGCAATAACGCCCATAGGCCGAAAAACTTTCGTCAATCTGAATGGCCAGCTCGCGTGTGGGGGTGAGAATCAAAGATTTGATATACTTCCCGGTGTTTTGTCCAACGGTTTGGGAATGGAGAAGTTGTAGTATGGGGATGGCAAAGGCTGCCGTTTTTCCCGTTCCGGTTTGTGCACAGCCTAAAAGATCGGTTCCGTTTAAAACAATGGGAATGGCAACTTCCTGAATGGGGGTGGGCTCGGTGTAGCCCTCTTCCTGAACGGCTTTCAGGATGGGATCAATAAGAGAAAGATTCTGAAATAACATGAAATATGTATAAATAAGTTCGCAAAGGTACAATAAATAATCAGAATTCTCGCCATTCATGCTTGGGGTAGCGCCCTTTCAACTCTTTCCTGATCTCCTTGTACGATCCTCTCCAGAAGGCATCGAGGTTGGCAGTGAGTTGTACCGGACGACGACTGGGGGCAAGAAGTTCGTAGAGCACCTCTGTATGACCGCCTGCAACCGTAATCGGTGTCGGACAGTCGTATAGGTTTTGAATCGTGTCGGACAAAATCACCTCTCCGTTTTCGCAATAGCGAAGGGGGGTGGGCCTGCGTCGGCCGGGCAGTTGAATCGATTCGGGGGCAAACCAGTTAAGCATCTCCTTGTCGCCCGGTCTGAGCCAGGCATGAAGAGAAGGCCATAACTCTCTCTTTGCTACCTCTTTTGCACTTCGGGTCTTGTAGATGGCCTGCTGAAGAATCCACCGAAAGGCTTCGTCATCGATATCTTCTATTCCCGGCGAATGGTTGTGCCGGGCAGTAAAACGCACTCTGCCGAGAAATCGTTCTACAGACTCATCCCAGGCCGGAAAGGAGATCTCTTTATTCAGGATTAACTGCGCAAGTAATTCCGCAGCCGTGTCATCATCGAAGGTCTCCTGAAACGTCTGTTTCCAGATTAATTCTCCCAGTCCGGTTTCCCGTTTTTCCATAACCCGTTGCATGGAGGGTACCCACTCCACTTTATCTGTTACAGAAAAATAGGCGCGGCATTGCGTCTCTATCCATTCCGGCTCCACCACCGAAACTCCTTGTAAGAATACACGGCTTCTCGAACCGGTCAAAGTGGCTGAAATACGGGAATAGAGAATATATGGGGCATCGGCGGCAATCCGCCAGCTTGCCAACTGACCGCTTACTCCCGATGCAGTTTTATAATGAGGCGATCCCGAAGCCACATGACGGGCAATGTGATCGGGGAAGCCACACAGCAAACATTGTAACAGCTTGTCGGTTGTCTCTTTCGAAAAGGGTGTTTGAGGCGTGTTTTTAGCGAGTTGCCGGAAGGTCTGCTCTGCCTCCTGGAGATCGCGCTGAGCAATACCCCAGTCGAAATTCCCGGACATATTCCTCCCTCTTTTTAATCGGGAGGCTAAGACGTAACCGGCACATATCAGGTCGGAAGGAGGCAGATCCGGCTCGGTTAATTTTCCGCTGTCCGGTAGGGAGTTTGCCGTTTTAGTATAGAGCTCGCCCGACTGTGAAATGGCTACTATCAGCGAAGCCTCGTCCCAGACGCCTAAAGCACGCGCCTCAGTCAGAACTCGAGCCCAACGGGGATGAAACGGCAATTCGGCCATCTGTTTGCCAATAGGAGTAAGTTGCCCGCTTTCAGAAACCGCACCCAGCACGCGCAGTAACTCCATAGCACTCAATATGCGCGAAGCTTCCGGCTTTTCCAGCCAGGGGAATTGCCCGGGCGATGAAAATCCGGCTGCCAGAATACCGAGGAGGGTACCGGAGAGATCAATCCTGTGAATCTCAGGCTCAATAGAGAGTGGCCGGCTTTCATGATGTTCAATTGGCCATAGACGATAACAGATGCCCGGTGCGGTTCGTCCCGCACGTCCGGCCCGTTGGTCGGCGGAAGAGCGACTGATGGGCTCAAGAAACAGGCCGTTCACTCCCCGGGTCGGGTCAAAGCGGGCTACTTTAGCCGTGCCACTGTCAATCACCGCAGTAACCCCATCAATGGTCAGAGAGGTTTCCGCTACATTGGTAGCTACGATGATTTTTCGGTTTGCGCTCTTTTCATTGCTCCGTAATGCTCTGTCCTGCTCTTGTTTAGGCAATCCTCCATAAAGAGGGAGCACAGTAAACGCCTGAAGCCCGGTTATTTGCCCGATGGTTTCGATGGTTTTTCTGATTTCGAAACCTCCCGGCATAAAAATAAGGATAGAGCCTTGGGTTTGGCTTTGTGCCGCTTTCAGCGCGGTCTCGGCTGCATTTTCCCATACGGGACGAGAGCTGGGTGTCTTGCAGTGATGTATTGTGACCCCATACGATCGTCCGGTCGAGGTAATAACCGGCGTATTGCGCAGAGGTTCGGGCAGTTGCTCATTTTGCACTGTGGCCGACATAATGAGCCACTTCAGGTCTGGCCGAACCGTTTTTTGCAAATGAACCACCATCGACAAGGTGAGATCGGTTTCCAGATGCCGTTCATGAAACTCATCGAAGATTACCACTCCCGCCTGCTCGAGCCGATCGCCCGAAAAGAGCCTGCGAAGCAGTACTCCCTCGGTGAGAAACACAATTCGCGAATCGGGTTGCGAACAATTCTCAAAGCGGATATGATAGCCCACCTCTAAGCCCGTTTCCGACCCTCGTTCTGCTGCCACCCAATTGGCAAGGATTCGGGCTGCCATACGACGTGGCTCTAAAACCAGCACCTGGCGGTTCGCAGGTAACAGATGGTCAGCCAGAAACTGGGGTACACGGGTCGACTTTCCTGAACCTGCCGGTGATTGAATTACCACTCCCGGTACTTTTTGCACAAGGTTTACAATTTTATCTTTAAGGGAATCAATGGGCAAATCAAGAGGCATAGGGCTTTTTCAACGAATGATATTCCAACCGGCCATCAAAAGTACAAGTAAAAATTGAGTATCTTTCCGCAGCAATTGTCAATGACATGTTATGAATCGTCGCACTTTTCTTAAAACAACGGCACTCGCATCGGCTGCCTTTTCTGCCTATCCCTTACTGGCAATCCGCCCTCAACCCCGAAAATATCGTACGTTACTTATTGGCAGCGGTTGGTGGGGGAAAAACATATTACGAACAGCCCTCTCTTCGGGAACCATTCAGTCCATTTCCCTTTGCGATGTCGATGCCACTATGCTGGAAAATGCGGCTGCCGAGTTCGAAAAACTGACCGGAAGCCGGCCGGCTCTCTACGAAGATTACAGAGAGGCCATAGCAAAGGCCAGGCCGGAGATTGTAATTGTTGCCACCCCCGATCATTGGCACGCGCTTACTGCAATTGCCGCCATGGAGGCAGGCGCTCATCTCTTTCTGGAGAAGCCTATCGGACATACCATAGGAGAGGGGAAAGCCATGGTAGAGGCTGCCAGGGTTACGGGAGTCAAGGTACAGGTCGACCTTCACCGCAGAGCGAACCCTGCACTACAGAATGCCCATGCGTTTCTGCGCTCAGGGCAGGTGGGAGAGATAGGTATGGTGCGAAATTTTGTACACTATCCCTTGTACGGCAATGATCCTGTGCCCGATAGCGAACCTCCCCAGGGCTTAAACTGGGACTTTTGGTGTGGGCCTGCTCCTTTACGCCCCTACAACCGAAAGATTCATCCGGGAGGATTCCGGCAGTTTATGGATTATGCCAATGGTCAGTGTGGCGACTGGGGCGTGCACTGGCTCGACCAGATGCTGGTTTGGTCGGAAGAGAAGGCGCCCGCGAAGGTCTCAGCCACCGGTTCGCGGTGGATTAAAAAAGATAACTCCGATGCTCCTGATACCATGGTGATTACCTATGAATTCGAGAAGTTTACCGCATTTTGGGAGCATCGGCAATATGGCGGAAACGATGCCGAGAAGCACAATATAGGTACCTACTTTTACGGGTCGAAGGGGATCTTGCATATGGGCTGGGAAGACGGCTGGACATTCTACCCCACCAGCCAAAACGCACAGGTAATTCATGAGTCTGCAGTCTATAAAAACCGGGACAGAGAAAATATTCTGGAGATGTGGAATAATCTGATAGACTCTATTCGCGACAACACCCAACTGATATGCGATATTGAGGCCGGACATCGTTCAACCAATATGAGTTTGTTGGGGGTTGCAGCTATGAAGGCCGGGCGTTCTCTGGTGTGGGATTCCGGAAAGGAACGGTTTGTGAACGACAATGATGCCAATAAGTTGCTTTCCCGAAGCTATCGTTCGCCCTGGAAATATCCTGTGTAGTGTCTTCGCTATTCCGGCGTCGGAACTGCATAAAAGCGAACCGGCATAAGCAGGCGAAGGGTATCATTACTCTGTTCGGGGTCGATGCATCGAAGCCAGAGTTTGATGCCGTCGGGGATGGACTCAGTTTTAATAACACGTAATTCCGAAGGCTCGGTAAACGTCCGCTCTCCAAAACCCTCTTCGGCTCCTGTATAGGGTTGATAGAGCACTTTCCATCCCGTGACCGGAAGTTCACCCGGCACAAACAGCGCCAGGGGTGTGTCGTTTTCGGAATTGCTCCACTCCGGGCTCTCTAACAGTAGAAAAGGTCCTTCAGGGGCACCGGCAAAGAGACGAACCCGGTTTCCATCCTGGTCTGAAAGAATCTGTGTAAAGGTTTGCGATCCGCCTTCATCGCTAATAATCAATTGGTTGTAACCCTGCATCAGTAAGAGGGACGCCCGGTTTCTTGCAAAGATCGAATCGGCAGCAGCCATTTCCGTTAAAAGGGGGTCGATTTCGTCTTTGAGTACACACCCGCCAAAAGTCAGCATGGTCAACATCAGTGATATCACAACCAGACAGCCCGGAAAACGTAATTTTGAGGAGCAAAAGTGATGGGTGAAGTTCATAGGCGGTTATTCTATCGTTATCCAGGCTTCAATAGAGAGCACTCCCTGAAGAAAAGTGCGCAGATGGTGTTTCCCTGCCGATAAAAAAGCGGGATCGACCATAAAGAGGCCATCCTGCAAGGGAATGGAAATGTTATCCAGAAACCATTCATCAGGTTGTTGGCCGGGGATACCGCGCAAATAGAGTGGAAAGGGTGCATCGGTACGGGCATACGTTCCCATAACTGCAATCTCAGGTAACCCGAGAGTCGACTCACTCACAGAAACCAGATGATGTCTCAGGGTAGTATCGGTACAGTAATCGGGATTCGAAACAAGACACTCTATCACCCTGTATCCCGGTGGCAAAGCGAGTTCGATGGCCGAACCTCCACTACTGCTGCCGGAAGAGCCGGGAGATATTTGCCATAGGCAGGTGGTGCCCGGGCTGTCAAGTATCGCGTTGCCTTTGCCAGAGCCGTCGTCTTCAAGCCTGAAGGTATGCAGCGCGCCGGCAGTTACATAGAGTGGGGCAACCATTCGCAGACCGCCCACACGCCGCGAAAGAGAGACCTCGCGCCATGCCGACCATTCGCTTGCCCCGTGAAAATTGGCTGCACGACTCCGCACCCTTAGTGATTCGGTTGAGCTCCATGTGTCAGGAATCACCAGCAGACCTCCTATCAGAAGAGACGGTTCGGAAGCCTGGTATTCATACCTTTCGGCCAATTCCGATTCTGCCTGTAACCGGTATTGGCTCCCCGGACAGAGAGGATGAGAGGGAAGAATAAGCGTGGGAACATCAGGTTTAGTGAGTAGAAAATGTATTCGGATGTAGGCTCTCTCTACATGTCCTTCGCTATATTGCTTTTCGTACCTGCAATCGATGGTGGTTGAGATAAAGGAAAGAATCATCCCTCTTTGGGTGTTTTGAAAAGCAAGCGGACTGCCCGGAAGTTGAAAATCGAGCGAATATTTGGTGGCAATGGCCCCTCCGGCAACCAGCTGCAGTGTGTCGAAATAGGTGGTAATCTCGATAGGATTCTCGTACGATGAAGTTTGCGAAAAGACATCTACAGTAAGATCTTCGCGGGTAACGACTACAGGTCCCGTCACTTCCTGCGACCAGAGTGCAGAAATACCCCATAGCAGCCAAACTGCAGGAAGAATTTTTAAGGCAGGATTAGGGGCCATACATGTATCATTTTTGGTAAAAATAGGCAAAATATTGTTCGCCGGGGAGGCAGAATGGGTATCTTTGCCGCTTCAACAGATCGATTATGAAATCGAAAGAGATTACTGCCGAGCTCATCACAATTGGCGATGAGATATTGATTGGACAAATTACCGACACCAACTCAGCCTGGATGGCTGAGCACCTTAACGATATGGGGATCTGGGTGTCGCGCATTGTGAGTATTGGCGATAGGGCAGAAGAGATTTCGGGGGCACTCACCGATGCCTCACAAAGAGCGAACATTGTGTTAATCACCGGAGGGTTAGGCCCCACACGCGATGATATCACCAAATCGGTTCTGGCATCGTGGTTTAACACTACACTTGTTTCCGATTCTCCCTCCCTGCATCGCATTGAGTTGTACCTAAAAGAGAGAGGGGTAACCATGAATCCCTTAAATGTGAAACAGGCCGAGGTGCTGCAATCCTGCACAGTGATTCCCAATTATTGCGGCACTGCCCCGGGAATGTGGATGGAAAATGAGGGTGTTATCTTTGTTTCTATGCCGGGGGTTCCATCCGAAATGATCGCCATGATGGAAGGAGAGGTACTTCCTCGTCTGAGGGAGAAGTTTTCTCTTCCCGTTATACGGCATAAAAAGGTGGTTACAAGCGGCATCGGAGAGTCAGATCTGGCACTTCTGATTCAGAAATGGGAATTGGCGCTTCCAGCCCATATTCGTCTTGCCTATCTGCCCACAGCAGGTTATGTGAAGTTAAGGCTCACTGCCAAAGGAGAGAACCTTATGCAATTAGAGCAAGAGCTGGAGCAACAAACCGAAAAGCTACAACAAATTGCTGGCCGTTATATTTTGGGGCAGGAGGCTGAATCGCCGGAAGCCCTTCTGGCAAAAAGATTGCTGGATAAGGGTTGTACCCTTTCGGTTGCAGAAAGTTGTACCGGAGGGTATCTGTCTCATCGGTTTACTGCCCTTCCGGGAGCCTCGGCATGGTATAGAGGAGGCGTTGTGGCTTATGATAACCAGATAAAAATGAACCTGTTGGGGGTAAGCTCCCAATTACTCGAAACCTATGGAGCCGTTAGCCGCGAAACGGTCGAAGCCATGGCTCAGTCGGTACGGGATAAGATGGGTTCCGACTACGCGATAGCCATCTCAGGAGTTGCCGGGCCCTCCGGAGGAACAACCGATAAACCTGTCGGAACGGTCTGGATTGCGGTTGCTTCGGCTCAATCGCTTCACTCAAGCCGCTTTAGGCTGGGCGGTGATCGTTCGAGAGTGATTGTCAGGAGTGCCTTATGGGGCATTCAATTACTTCTTCAAATCATTGAAGAAGAGAGAGATAGAATGGTTTAGAAACGCAAGACGCCTGAATGAGCAAAAATCGATTCTTTGTGGGAGAAAAACTTATGCAAATGTTTGATTTATTCGAATATTATAGCGACTTTTGCGCACCTATTTAGAAAAAGAACAAGCAGTAATAAACATAGAGCGATGTCACAAGTTTGCGAAATTACAGGAAAGGTTGCGATGGTTGGGAACAACGTATCGCACTCAAAAAGAAGAACGAAAAGATCATTCAAACCGAATCTTTTTGTAAAGAAGTTTTATCTTGAATCGGAAGATCGCTGGATCGATCTGAAGGTTTCTGCCGCAGGATTGCGCATTATCAACAAAAAAGGCTTGGAGGCTGCTCTGAAAGATGCTGAAGCCAAAGGGTTCATCAAATTTTAACGGAGGATCAGGATTATGGCAAAGAAATCGAAAGGTAACAGAATTCAGGTAATTCTGGAATGCACCGAACAGAAGGAGAGCGGACTCCCCGGAATGTCTCGTTATATTACCACAAAGAATAAGAAAAACACCCCCGAAAGGATGGAACGTCGTAAGTACAATCCTATCCTCAAGAAGGTTACGGTTCATAAAGAAATTAAATAAGAGTAAACCATGGCAAAGAAAGTTGTAGCTACCCTTAAGAACAAAGCCGCCGTCAAGAACGTTTCGAAGGTTATCAAGATGGTAAAATCGGAGAAAACCGGCGCCTATACCTTCCAGGAAGATATTATTCCTTCGGAATTGGTTAAAGACTACATGGAAAGAAAATAGTGTTTCGCATCCTATAGAAAAAAGGCTGTCCTTTGGGGCGGCCTTTTTTTGTTGCATAGAATTATTTACCAAATTTTGCTGTATCTTGGTTATTAGATTTTAAATAAGGAGGAACTTGCCATGAAAACGCTACAAAAACTTATTCCTTCATTACTTCTGTTTGCTTCAGTTCTCAGCCTGTTTCTATTGTGTAATGGCTGTAGTTCATCGGATAATTCCGGCGAGAACGGCAATTCGGTGATCATTAAAGGCCGTTTTCGGACCGACCTTACCGGTGTAGTAGCACTCGATCGATAATTGCTATGGCTCATAACGATGTCTACGGAAATCATTATGTTGTTTCGTGGTACCATACGGTTCTGGATGACTAGACGTGCAGTTGAAGGATCTATTCTTCTGCTGGTATGGTTTACGCTTAGTTGCTCTTTCGGAAGAACCCCAAAACTGGCCATGATTCCGATGAGAGACAATGTACAATTGTCTACTCTGTTTCTTTTCCCTGAAACACATCAGGCTACATTTCCAGTGGTGCTGGTCAGAACTCCCTATCAGAAAGAGCGTCTTGCACCCCATTACCGGTTCCTTGTCGAAAGTGGTTATGTGGTTGCCATTCAAGACGTAAGAGGCCGTTTTGGTTCGAAAGGAATTTTCGAACCATTTGTGAATGAGGGCCCTGATGGATACGATGCCATAGAGTGGATTGCCTCGCAACCCTGGTGCGATGGAAATGTTGGCATGATTGGTACTTCGTACGATGGATGGGTGCAGTATTGCGCAGCGGTTGAGAAACCGCCCCATTTGAAAACCATCATACCCAACTGTGCTATGCCCGACCTATTCTTCGAATTGCCTTATCGATGCGGAGTGTTTGTCAATGCATCGCTATCCTGGGCACAAATAGTTGAGGATAAGGCAACCACCGATCTTTCCGGCAAAAAAATCGAGGCTGTCTATTCGCGTCCCTGGATTACTCTGCTGGATCATCTGCCGATTTCCGATCTCGATTCGGTGGTAATGAACCGAAAACTTGGCTATTTCAGGAATTGGGTTACGCATGAAAGCAAAGATGCCTACTGGACAAAAGGCTCTACTCTCGAGAAACTTTCGAAGGTACAGATTCCTGTTTTTATTCAATCGGGATGGTTCGACGCACAGTTATTAGGCAGTAAGCTTGCCTATAACACCTTGATTAACAATGGAAATAAACAGGTTAAAATGGTTATCGGACCCTGGGGTCATGTGGATAAGGAGTCGAAAGATTTCGAAGGGAAATTTATGGGCGAAGCTGCTGACGATATCGATTTGCACAAGTTGTACAGAGAATGGTTCGACCATTGGTTAAAAGGGGAGGAGAATGGTATTATGGAGGCCGCCAGAGTTCAGCTTTATGCTTTAGAATCGAATACCTGGTTTGCCGGCAACGAATACCCTCTCCCTTCCACATCGATGCGAAAACTCTACCTGAAACCTTCAGGTGATTGCCGTTTTCCCGATGGAGGCAACTTGTCGCCGGAAACCCCGGGTATTACCCGGTCTTCCGATACGAAAGAGAATGCAGGCAGCTATACCTATAATCCGGCTGATATTGTAGCCTTTGGGAAGGAGCAGGGAAGAGATATCGCGGGTTTTCTTTCCCGTCTGAAGGGCAGAACCGACTACCTGTTTTATCAAAGCGATCCCTTGGATAACCGTACTATCTTGATGGGGCCTCTCTCTGCAACACTGTATGCATCAAGCTCTTCTGTAGATACCGACTGGTTTGTACTACTATTTTCTATGCAACCAGACGGGCAATCTGCCAAACCGATTAGTTTCGGACTTCTTCGGGCAAAATTTCGTAACGGATTTACTGTGCCCGAACTAATGCATCCCGGCGAAATCTACCCGTTCGAGATAGATCTTAATCACTATGGCACAGCCCTGCAAAAAGGGGAGAAGCTGGGGCTGATCATAACCTCTTCCTTCTGTTTTCCTTACTTCTCAAGGAACTTAAACACCGGTGCCAATAACCAGACTACAACCGAAATGAAGGTTGCCCGACAGAAGATCTATCTTTCAGAGGCGTATCCTTCGCATATCACCATTCCTCTGCTCATGCCCGAATATTAGCTGCGTCAGGTTTGTCGTTTTGGCGTATAATTGCATATCTTTAAAAGAGATAAACGGGCCTTTATGAAACTTTTTTTTGAGAAGAAGGGGATAGGAATGAGAGTTGTGGCGGTTGTAACGATTATCGTTATTTTCCTTACTGCCGCGCACTTTCTGTTCCGCTCCGCAAACCAGGCTGCGCAAAAAAAGGCTTTTACTGAGCTTAGGGCTGTTTCATCTGTAAAAACGTTACAGTTGGCTCAATGGCTGAAGGAACGAAATTCGGAGGTGCTCTTCTTTTCTGATACCGAACCTTATAAAACGGCCTATTATGAGATGATTAAGGGGGCTTCGGGAAAAGAGGCTATGCTTCGGGAGTCCCTCCATAAAATCATGAGTAAAGACAGGTACGAAGAGATTATTCTAATTGACGATTCTGCCCATCTGCTCTTTAGCGCAAACCCGGAGTATACAGCCATCGATTCGGTAACTGCCCGTAATGCTGTGCAGGTTTTCCGGACACAACAAATCGTCATTAGTGATCTCTACTTTTGTGCGCTTCATCGCACCCTCCATTTCGAGATTCTCGCCCCGGTTTTCGATCCAAATAAACAGGTTATTGCTACTCTGGTTTTTCGGATTAACCCCTTCGATTATCTCTATCCTCTGATTGAAAACTGGCCCGGACAAAGTGAGAGCGGTGAAAATCTGGTCGTAAAACAGAGTGGCGATTCGGTAATCTATATGAACCATCTTCGGCATCTGCCCGATAAAAGCCCTCCCATTGCAATCCCTTTAGATAAAACGTATCTGCCTTCTGTTCAAGCCATTTTGGGCATAACAGGTTCCATAGAATCCGTCGACTATAGCGGCAGGGCTGTATTGGCCGATGTAAGTCGGATTCCCGGAACCTCTTGGTTTTTGGTGGTTAAAAAGGACGCTAAGGAGGTGTACGCACCGGCGCGACGTCAGGCATTGTTACTCCTTATCATTTCTATTCTTACCCTCTTTTTCCTGGGGCTATTTGTAGCCTGGCTCTTGTCAAACCGCGAGAGAAACCTCTATAAAGAGCTCTTAATTAACAAGTCCGAACTATTTCAGGCACAGGAGGCATTTCGTGCTACCCTCTATAGTATGGGCGACGGAGTAATTACTACAAACCTGGAGGGCAGGATAGAGCAGGTGAATCCCATCGCGGAGTCGCTCACCGGTTGGTCGGAGCCGGAAGCCAAAGGAAGGGCGCTGGAGGAGGTTTTTTCCATTATTAAAGAAACAACCCGTGAAAAAGTGGATAGCCCTGCCACACGGGTTCTGGCTGAGGGAAAGATAGTGGGTTTTGCAAACCATACACTTCTTGTGTCACGAAACGGAAGAGAGATTCCTATCGACGACAGTGGAGCACCGATACGCGACCAGGAGGGGAAAACACAGGGGGTAGTTCTGATTTTCAGAGACCGTTCGGAAGAGCGTGCGAGACAAAAAGTTCTGGAGATCCGGATTCAGCTTTTCGAAGGAGCCACTACTCATACTTTGAAGGAACTTTTTTGTAAGGCACTACAGGATATTGCTGCATTATCACACAGCCCGATTGCCTGTTTTCAGCTCAATTCTCTTTCGGGTGAGCCCCTGGAGCGCTTTCATTCCGATGGGTGCAAAAGTGAAGTTCCCGAAACGGACTGCGACTGGCTCTTTCAGGAACTGTTCTCACGGGAACCGTTTGCGGAGGCAATAAAATGTGGGAAGCCGATTATAGAAAACAACTATCCGAATCCTTCCCGGTCGCAGGAAACCCCGCAGATTACCCGTATTCTGGCCATTCCGGTAATCCGAAAACAGATTACCGTGGGGCTACTGTTGTTGTGTAACAAAAGCGATAACTATACCGCGTTCGAAACATCGTTGGTCTCCTTTTTGTCCGACACCCTCTTCGAGACAGCCGAAAGAATGTACCAAGAGGAGGCATTGCGTGATAGCGAGACAAAGCATAGGAAACTGATTGAGCAGATGCAGTTGGGATTAGCTCTGCATGAGATGATTTTCGATGATGCGGGCCAACCGGCAGATTATCGCTTTCTCGATGTAAACCATAGTTTCGAAAAAATCACCTCTCTCAGACGAGAAGATATTGTGGGAAAAACGGTTCTGGAGGTGCTTCCACAAACCGAGAAGAGTTGGATAGAACGTTACGGCAGTGTGGTACAGACTGGAAATCCTGTCTCTTTCGAAGATTATGCCGCCTCACTGAATCGGTATTACAATGTGATTGCCTATAAATACCGGCCCAAAGAGTTTGCCGTGATTGTAGAGGATATTACCCAAAGAAAGCAGATGGAGAGCACCCTCAGAGAGAGCGAGGAGCAATATCGGCTTATTATGGATAACAGCCTGGATGCCATTATGCTGGCCAGGCCCGCAGGTTCCATTCTCGCGGCCAATAAGGCTGCATGCCAAATGTTTCGGATGAGTGAGGAGGAGATCTGTTCGGCCGATATGAGGAATATTGTTGATATGGAAGATCCCCGTCTGCACAAGATGATGCAAACCTATAAAAACGCCGGGCAGATGCAGACCGAGCTCAACTTTGTACGCAAAGGCGGTGAGTTCTTTCCCGGTGAAATTTCTGCTTCGCTTTTTCTGAATAGCAAACGAGAGCTCTTTGCTACTATGACTATCCGCGACCTGACCCAGGAGAAGGCTGCAATAGAGGCTCTTCGAACCAGTGAACAGCAGTATAAAGAGCTGATTGATGGTATGAACGAGACGGTTTGGGTGATAGGATTCGATGGGAATCTGATTGAGGTGAACAAAATGGCCGTCTCCACTCTGGGCTATACTCAGGAAGAACTACTCTCAATCGGACTGTCCGGCGTCGACCACTCGCTCAAAAAAGAGGATATCCTTTGGCTTGCGAAAACCATGGAGACCGATCAATTGCAGATTTTCGAAACCACCCACATGACCAAATCGGGGAGGGTATTTCCGGTAGAGGTATACTCCAGCCTGATTAACTACAAGGGTCATCAGGCTATCCTGAGTATTGCGCGTGATATCACCATTCGCAAACAGATGGAGCACGAATTGCGGGAACAGGGCGAGACCATTCGATTGCTGTTTGACTCCACTGCCGAGGGGATAATGGGTATCGATGTTGACGGCAACTGCACCTTCTGCAACAACGCTGCTCTTTCGTTGCTCGCACATACCGACCGTTCAGATATTATTGGGAATAATCTTCACGCGTTGATGCATCACACACATATCGATGGATCGAATGCGCCTCAGGAGTCCTGTGCTGTTCGAAATGCTTTTCTATCTGGAAAAGGGATTCATCTTACTGAAGAGTGGCTATGGAAGAAGAGTGGCGAACCCTTTCCCGTTGAGTTGTGGTCGCACCCTATCTTTCGTGACAATCAGGTAATTGGATCGGTGATTACTTTTATCGATGTCACCCAAAGAAAGCATGACGAAAATGCAAAACAGATTCTCTACAAAATTGCCAGAACCTCTTCTGATACAAAGGATTTGGAAGATCTGTTAGTAGTGGTTCGGGAGGAGTTAAGCCGAGTGCTCGATACTACCAATTTTTATGTGGCCGTTCTTACCCCCGATAAACAACAACTGCGCAGGGTGTTTTTTACCAACGAAAAAATCGATCTGGAGCAGTGGGATGTCAACACCTCCCTTTCCGGCCAGATTATTTTACAAAAGTGTTCCATTCTTCTCAGAGGAGAGGAAGAGCGGATCCGGTTTGAGCAAATGTACGGAGTTACCCTGCCCGTTACGCCAGCCTCCTGCTGGCTGGGCGTACCCATTTTGGTAGAAGGGCAGCCTTTTGGAGCTCTGGTAGTGCAGAGCTATACGAATCCGAATGCCTATAACGAACAGCATCTTTTGCTGCTTGAGACGATAGCGCACGAACTTGCCATCGTATTCCACCGTACAGCCATCATACAAGATTTGATTAAGGCCAAAGAGAAGGCCGAAGAGAGCGATCATCTAAAGTCGGCTTTCCTGGCCAATATGAGCCACGAAATCCGAACCCCGATGAACGCCATCCTGGGTTTTCTGAGCCTGCTTGAAGAACCCGATTTAGACGAAGCCAATCGCAAAGAGTATATCGAAATTGTGAACAAAAGCGGTAAACGGCTTCTCGATACCATTAACGACATTATTGAGATCTCGAAGATTGAGTCGCGTCAGCTGGATCTTCATCTGGAAGCAGTTAAGTTGCATGATGTAATGCAGTATTTTCAAGACCTTTTCAAGCTGCAGACCTCCGAAAAAGGGCTTGATTACACCATTCATCCTATTCAGGCTCCCGAAACTGTCTATACCGACAAAACCAAGCTGGAGGGCATCTTAATCAACCTGATTAAGAATGCCATAAAATTTACTGCAAAGGGTTCTATCGATGTGGGCTGTTCGCTCGAAGGGGAGTGGCTCAACTTTTATGTAAAAGACACCGGGAGGGGTATTTCGGAAGAAAAACTGCAGGCCATCTTCGAGCGTTTTGTGCAGGCAGACACCCAAATTTCGAGACCTTACGAAGGTTCGGGCCTCGGATTAGCCATAGTCAAAGGCTACATCAATTCGCTGGGAGGCACCATCAGGGTTGAGTCGAAAGTGGGCCATGGCAGTGCCTTTTATTTCTCTATACCCTATCTTGCAGAATAAATTCTATCTTTGAAGCCAATAAAATTGGTTGTATGTCGTTATTTGGGTTTTTCTCGAAAGAAAATAAAGAGGTTCTGAACAAAGGCTTGGAAAAGAGCAAGGAGACACTCTTCTCGCGTATTTCGAAAGCCATTGCGGGAAAGTCGAAGGTGGATGATGAAGTCCTGGATAATCTCGAAGAGACCCTTATTGCCTCGGATGTTGGCGTTGAAACCACTCTTCGCATTATTGAGCGGATCGAACAACGGGTGGCCAGAGATAAGTACTTGGGAACCGACGAGTTACACCGTATGCTGAAAGAAGAGATTGCTGCACTTCTGGAGGAGAATCACACCACCGATGCCGAAGGATTTTCCTCTATCCCCACACAAAAGCCTTATGTTATTATGGTTGTGGGCGTCAATGGAGTAGGAAAAACCACTACCATCGGAAAACTGGCCTACAACTTCCGGAAAGCCGGATTGAAAGTGGTATTGGGAGCCGCTGATACCTTTCGTGCTGCAGCTATCGATCAACTGGTCATCTGGTCGGAACGGAGCGGCGCCGATATTATTAAGCAGCAAATGGGCTCCGATCCGGCCTCTGTCGCCTTCGATACGGTCAGTTCGGCCAAGGCGTCGGGAGCCGATGTGGTGCTGATTGATACCGCCGGCCGGCTGCATAACAAAATCAACCTGATGAACGAACTCACCAAGATCAAAAGCGTTATGCAAAAGGTAATTCCTGATGCGCCGCACGAAGTGCTTTTGGTTCTTGACGGAAGTACCGGGCAGAATGCTTTTGAACAGGCCAAACAGTTTACCAAAGCAACACAAGTAACCGCTTTAGCCTTAACCAAACTCGACGGAACGGCCAAAGGAGGGGTGGTAATTGGCATTTCAGATCAGTTTAAGATCCCTGTAAAATACATCGGAGTAGGAGAGAAGCCTGCAGATTTACAGGTGTTCAATCGATATGAATTTGTTGACTCACTCTTTTCCGAATCGTCCAGATAGACTTTATTCCTAATTGATGAACCGACACGACATTCAGGTAATCACTATGGGTTGCTCCAAGAATCTTGTCGATTCGGAGCATTTATTGGCTCAATTGTCACATGCCGGACTCCGGGTGTGTCATGATGCCGACCGCATCGATGCGGCTCCCATTGTCCTGATTAATACCTGTGGTTTTATCGGCGACGCAAAAGAGGAGTCTATCGATATGATACTTCGCTGCATTGAGGCTAAAGAGTCGGGCCGGGTAAAAAAGGTATTGGTTATGGGATGCCTTTCCGAGAGGTATCGCGACGAACTAATGCAGGAGATTCCGGAAGCCGATGCGTTCTTTGGGGTGACGGATATCGATCAGATTCTTCTTTATCTGGGCGTTACTTACAATCCCGACCTTTCGGTATCCAGATTTCTAACCACCCCTTCGCACTACGCGTTTTTAAAAATTGCCGAAGGGTGTAACAGAGGCTGTGCCTTTTGCGCCATTCCGGCCATACGGGGCGGTTATCGCTCCGACTCTATCGACAAGCTGGCTTGTGAAGCTGAAGGCCTTGCTGCTATGGGCGTGAAAGAGATCCTGCTTATAGCACAAGATCTTACCCATTATGGAACCGACCTCAAAAAGGAGGCGAAACTACCTCAGTTACTAAAACGGCTTTTGCAGATAGAATCGTTCGAATGGATCCGGCTTCATTATACCTACCCGTTGGGATTCCCTTTCGAAATTCTCAGGCTGATGCGTGAAAACCCACGAATATGCAACTATCTCGACATCCCCTTTCAGCATATCAGCAACCGGATGTTAAAAAGGATGCGCCGGGGCATATCGGCCGAAAAGACCCTGGCACTCATTGATCGAATTCGAAAGGAAGTTCCCGGTATCTGCCTGCGGACTACGCTGTTAGTGGGATTCCCCGGCGAAACCGAGGAGGATTTTCAGGAACTGATGCACTTCGTACAAACCGTCCGGTTTAATCGTTTGGGGGTATTCGCTTATTCACACGAAGAGAATACCTGGGCTGCCGACCATTACACCGACGATGTGCCTGATTCTGTAAAACAGGCCAGAGTAGAGGCAATTATGCAGTTGCAACAGACTATCGCCGCATCGCTCAACGCGGAACAGGTGGGAAGCACGGTTAAGGTAATTATCGACAGGTGTGACGACCAATTCTGGTATGGCCGAACTGAGGCCGATTCGCCTGAAGTAGATCAGGAGGTATTCATAGCAAAAGAAGATGCGCCTCACTTTTCTATAGGAAATTTCGAACAGGTTCGCATTGAAAAGAGCGGCGAATTCGAGCTCTATGCCAGACCCTTATTACATGAATAACAGCATTGCATGAAACAGTTTATCAAAATATTACAACGATTTTTACCCCCCTACAAGCGCTATCTGTTTCTGAGCGTAGGGTTCAACCTGCTTTCGGCTGTTTTGAATGTCTTCCAGTTTGCCTTTATTATGCCCATTCTGGAGATTCTCTTTAAACTCGAGACCAAGAGCTATGCTTATATCTCCTTTTCCGACGCCCCGGCTACTTTACAGGGTATGGCCGAGGTCCTCAAGAATAACTTTTATTGGTATTTCACGCAATTGATTGATAAGAGGGGCGAAGAATATACCCTTCTGCTGCTGGGGATCGTTTTGGTATTCATGACCCTCCTAAAAACCGGAACCTACTACCTGGGGTCGTTTTTTGTGATTCCCATCCGTACAGGGGTTGTTCGCGACATTCGTAACCGGCTTTACCACAAAATCTTATCACTCCCTCTCAGTTTCTTCTCAGAAGAACGTAAGGGCGATATTATTGCAAGAATGTCGGGCGATGTGAACGAAGTGGAAACTTCTGTGATGAGTTCGCTCGATATGCTCTTCAAAAATCCCGTATTGATTCTGATCTATCTCATCACCATGTTGCTGATCAGTTGGCAACTCACAATCTTTGTTCTGCTCCTTTTGCCAATCAGCGGATATCTGATGGGTACGGTGGGTAAAAAACTCAAGAAGAAGTCGTTAGTCGGACAACAACAGTGGTCGAATCTTATGTCGCAGACCGAAGAGACTTTGGGGGGATTGCGTATTGTAAAGGCTTTCAATGCCCAAAGCAAAATGATGGCCCGATTTCGCCAAACCAACGAGAAGTTTCGCCGGACCACCAACCGTATTAATCGACGTCAACATTTGGCTCACCCCATGAGCGAGTTTTTGGGGACAGCCACCATTGCCGTTGTGCTCTGGTATGGCGGCTCGTTGATTTTAGGCGATAATGCCACGATTTCTGCTTCGCTCTTTATCTATTACCTGGTGGTATTTTACAGCATCCTGAATCCCGCCAAGGAGTTCTCGAAAGCCACCTACGCCATTCAAAAAGGATTGGCTTCGATGGAACGAATCGATAAAGTTTTGTTGGCCGAAAACACGCTTCCCGAACCGGAGAATCCGATTCGTCTGGAACAATTCAATGGTCAGATCGAGTTTAGGAATGTATGGTTTAAATATCAGAACGATTGGGTTTTAAAGAACATTAATCTGACCATTCCCAAAGGAAAAACAGTGGCGCTGGTGGGGCAATCGGGTTCGGGTAAATCTACGCTTGTCGACCTCCTGTCCCGCTATTACGACACCACCGAGGGGGCAATCCTGATTGACGGCACTGATGTCAGGCAAATTGTTTCGTCCGATTTGCGAGCCATTATGGGTAATGTGAATCAAGAGGCCATTCTGTTCAATGACACCTTCTATAATAACATTGCTTTCGGAGTGGATAAGACTACGCTTACTCAGGTAGAAGAGGCTGCACGCATTGCGAATGCCCATGAATTCATTGCTGCAACCGAATTAGGCTATGAATCGCTGGTTGGCGACAGGGGAGGAAAACTATCCGGAGGACAAAGACAGAGAATCAGTATTGCCCGTGCTGTCTTAAAAAATCCGCCTATTCTGATCCTCGACGAGGCCACTTCGGCGCTCGATACCGAATCGGAACGCCTGGTTCAGGATGCACTCGACAATCTGATGCAAAACCGCACCACGATTGCAATAGCCCACAGATTGAGCACCATTCGGAAAGCCGATCTGATTTGCGTACTGCATGAAGGCGAAATCGTAGAGCGGGGAGGTCACGAAGAGCTGCTGGCACGAAACGGCATTTACAAGAAGCTGTGGGAGATGCAGGCCTTTTAACTTTGGGCTATCTGTTGAAGTAGCGTTACCAGTAAGCGGTAAAACTTCTCCACACTGGCAATATGCAACCGCTCATCGGGCGAGTGGACATCACGTAGGGTCGGGCCAAAAGAGATCATATCGAGGGTTGGATACTTCTCCAGAAACAGCCCGCATTCCAGCCCGGCATGAATCGCCCTGACTTTTGGATCTTGTCCGAACAGTGTCCGGTAACTCGATTGGGTCAGGGTTAACAGCTGCGAAGAGGGGTTGGGCTCCCATCCGGGATACCCTTCGCCGGAAGAAGCCACCGCTCCCCCCATTTCAAAGAGACTCCGGATGCGGGCTGCCATCTCTCTCTTGTCCTTCTCAATAAAACTGCGCTGGCTTGTGGCTACCAGAAAACGGAGAGGCTCCTCCATTTTTACAGAGGCCAGATTGGTTGAGGTCTCAACCGTATTTTCCATAGTCTGACTCCAGGCGATTACGCCATTCGGGCATCCGGCCAACGACTCCAATAATCCCCTGGCTGTATCGGGATCAGCTACCACCGAAGGGGTGGGTTCATCGGTGATTTGCCATGTCAGGCCCGGATCGTCCGGCAACAAAGAGGCCTCACGTGCAAAATAATCGGTAAGAAACGATTCTGCAACGCCCGCTTTCCCCTGGTCAGTGACAATAACCGCACCCGCCTCGCGGGGAATGGCATTTCGAAGATTACCGCCCTCAAAGCGTGCCAAAGCAAAAGGAGTCCGCGAAAAAAGGGCCAAAAGAGCCGAACTGAGAATCCGGACAGCGTTACCCCGCCCCCTGTGGATATCATCGCCCGAATGGCCTCCCTTCAGCCCGGAAAGGGCAATCCGGACAGCCTTATACGAGGGGTTAACCACAACAGGCAAAGCCGTAAAGGCGGCTGTGGTATCTACACCACCGGCGCAACCGATAAAGAGTTCTCCTTCATCTTCCGAGTCGAGGTTCAATAATATGCGTCCTGTGAAAAAATCGGGCTTGAGGTTGATTGCTCCGGTCATTCCTGATTCCTCATCAACGGTAAAGAGGCACTCGATCCGTCCGCATTGAAGGTTTGGATCTGTCAGCACAGCCATCTGTGCCGCGATGCCTATACCATCATCAGCGCCAAGTGTTGTGCCGCTGGCGGTTACCCACTTTCCGTCAATAACCGGTATAATAGGATCCTC
>CAYVJA010000001.1:35628-40091 GCA_964451605.1 uncultured Bacteroidales bacterium
CTTCCGAATCCAGATTAATGAGCATTGACGCCGATAAGAAATTGCCGGACAGCGCAAATGCACCGGTAAGGCCCGACTCTTCATCTACGGTAAACAGCGCCTCCAGGGCACCGTGGATTGCCTCTTTATCAGCGAGAACAGCCAAAATTGCAGCCATTCCGATTCCATCGTCGGCACCCAGCGTGGTTCCATGCGCTTTTACCCAATCACCTTCGATCCGGGGAACAATAGGCTGAGAAAAAAAGTCATGATCTACATAACTGTGCTTTTCACACACCATATCCACATGTGCCTGCAACGCAACCACAGGCGAATTTTCGTATCCGGGAGTTACCGGTTTATTAATACGCAGATTTCCGGCAGCATCTCTCTGGCAGGAGAGACCCTGTTTTCCGGCAAATTCCGTGAGCCATTGCACAATGGCATCTTCATGTTTCGAAGGTCGGGGAGTGGCGCAGATTTCGCCAAAATATTGCCAGACAGCTTTCGGTTGGAGTTGAGATAGTGACATAGCGTTTGAAATGATTCTCTATTGCAAAGGTCGGCATTTATTCACTCACAGGGCGAATCTCAACCATTTTTTATGTAGGTTTGTGATAGGGTAACCATTGGATTCTGCTATGAATGTAGATAAGATTATGTTGGGCCTGGAGCGCAGGAATCCGGGTGAGATTGAGTTCTTTCAGGCCGTTCGTGAGGTGCTGGAGTCGATTGAGGATGTGTATAATGAAAATCCGCAATTCGAATCGGCAAATGTAATCGAACGGCTGATCGAACCGGACAGGGTCTTTCTTTTCAAGATACCCTGGATTGACGATGATGGAGTAGTGCATGTAAATCGCGGCTACAGAATTCAGTTTAACAATGCCATCGGGCCCTATAAAGGGGGATTGCGTTTTCACCCGAATGTCAATTTAAGCGTACTCAAATTTCTTGCATTTGTACAGATACTAAAAAACAGCCTTACCAGTCTTCCTCTTGGGGGAGCTATGGGAGGAGCCGATTTTGATCCCAAAGGAAAATCACCGAATGAGATTATGCGTTTCTGTCAGGGGTATATGCTGGAATTATGGAAATTGATTGGTCCGCAAACCGATGTTCCCGGTGGTGATATCGGTGTGGGTACTCGCGAAATCGGATACCTCTACGGAATGTACAAAAAGTTGTCGGGCGAGCACAACGGGGTTCTTACAGGGAAAGGGCTCTCGTGGGGAGGAAGTCTGATTCGTCAGGAAGCGCCCGGTTTCGGAGGTGTCTATTTTGTCCGGGAGGTGTTGCGCCGACAAAACGATACACTCGAAGGGAAAACCATTGCGATGTCGGGTTTTGGAACCGTTGCCTGGGGAGTAGCCAAGAAGGCTGCCGAACTGGGTGCCAAAGTAGTTACTATTTCCGGTCCTGATGGTTATATATATGATCCGGAGGGTATTACAGGCGAAAAGATAGACTATATGCTCGAGCTTCGTGCCAGTAACGAAGATATCGTGAAACCCTTTTCGTACGAATTTCCCACTGCCGAATATCATCCGGATAAAAAACCCTGGGACGTACCCTGCGATATTGCCATGCCCTGCGCCACGCAAAACGAACTCAACGAAGAGGATGCTGCCAGATTGCTGGCTAACGGATGTGGATTTATTTGCGAACTTGCCAATATGCCCTGCACCTCCGAAGCCATCTCTCTGTTTCAGCGAAATGGCGTAATCTTTGTGCCGGGGAAGGCAGCCAATGCCGGCGGTGTTGCCGTTTCCGGTCTGGAAATGACCCAGAACGCAATGAAGTTGAGCTGGTCGCACTCCGAAATTGATGCCCATTTAAGCCGAATCATGAAAGAGATTCACGATGCCTGCGTGAAATTCGGACTTCGTACCGATGGGTCGGTAGATTACCTGCGAGGTGCAAACGTTTCCGGATTTCTGAAAATTGCGGGAGCCATGGTCGATCACGGCGTGATTTAGTTCATCGAATCCGGATGCTGTTCATCCCGCGTATATAGCGCGAGCAATTGCTGAAATTCCCTTTCTCTGTTCGGCATTCGACGCAACTTGTAGAGCCTTTCCAGTTGTCGGATCAGAAGTTCAATCATAACCGGAAAGGGGGTAGGTTCAAAAAGGAGAGGACGGGGCTCAATTCGATGGCTCTCCATAAAACGCTGAATTTCAGATTTCTCTAATACAATACCTCTACGGAGAGGGTAGATGTAGAAGAGCACATTGGGAGCGGCAGTGGGAGCAACCAACTCTTCGGTATCGATATAGGCCAGAAGAAAAGCACCACCCGGCAAGACGACCGATTTCAGAGGAATATTGAGCCGATGAGCCAGAGTTTGATAAATAATCCCGATAAGCAGTTCGTCTCCTTTTTTTCGCTCCAGCACCCTGTGCAGAAAAAAATCATCAGGATGTCTGTGGGCGTCAGATTCCCCTGCATCAAGTATTTGCCAAAAAAGATGCGATTCAGAATTAACGTTTTTTCGATAGCGGTCTGTCCCGAATGGGTCTCAATCCATAAATCGGACATGATTCGTTCTATTCGTTCGGCAATAGATTGAAACGAGATTTCGGGAAAAACCACTTTGCTCACCAGCCAGGCACCGGTCAGTGCATCGGGCGGAACGCTTTTTTTCCATGCCAGCAGCTCTTCTGCAATGAGATCAATCCGGATAGACGAGATGATTTGGCCAATCTTTTCATGCTGTTCAATCGATTCGGCCATGTTTTGCTGTAACTCAAGAAACCCAAGAATAGGTTTACCTTCCAGTAACAACTTATCGAACACCACTTTGCCCACACGAGGATCGGGATCGTCGAGTAAAGCAAGCATCGCTTTCCAACTGCTTTCCTGTTGAGTAGTTGTCCTGTCCATAGGTCGGAAGAAACCGTTCTTTCTGCAAAGATAGGCAAATAAATATACGTACTTTTGCAAAAACAGATCATCATGGAGGCACTTCTCGGGCTCACATTAGCCGATCTTCAGGCACTTTGCAGAGAACGGAATTATCCCGGATACACCGCCCGTCAGTTGGCTGATTGGCTTTATAAAAAGCAGGTAACAGAAATCGATGCCATGACCAATCTTTCGACGACAGTCCGGAAAGAGTTGTCTTCGACATACCATGTAGGCAGAAACGCACCGGAAAACGTGATGATTTCGTCCGATGGAACCAAAAAATATCTTTTCCCTGCCGGAACCACCCATTGTGTCGAGAGTGCATGGATTCCCTCTGCCAACCGAAATACTCTTTGCGTTTCATCACAGGTGGGATGTCGCATGGGTTGCAGCTTTTGCATGACAGCCCGTCAGGGATTCCAGAAACACCTTCCGGCAGGTGAGATTATCAACCAAATTTCCAGTCTGCCCGAACGGGATGGATTGACCAATGTGGTCTATATGGGCATGGGCGAACCACTCGATAACCCGGATGCCGTTATGAAAAGCCTGGAGATACTCACAGCCGACTGGGGATTTGGTTGGTCGCCCTCCCGGATAACCGTATCGACCATCGGAGTGATTCCCGCCCTTACCCGATTTTTACGAGAAAGCCGATGCCACCTGGCCATCAGTCTTCATTCGCCTTTTAGCGAGGAGCGACGCGCGCTGATGCCTATGCAGAAAGCCTATCCTTTAGAGGAGCTGATGCCTTTGTTGCGGTCGTTCGATTTTGGGCTACAAAGAAGGATCTCTTTCGAATACATACTCTTCGGTGGCGTTAACGATACGCCCAGGCATGCAAAAGCGGTTGCATCGCTGCTCAAAGGAATGAACGCCCGGGTGAATCTGATCCATTTTCATCCTATCCCCGATTCGACACTGGTGCCGGCACAGGAGAAAGAGATGCTGGCATTTCAAAAAACGCTTACTGATAACAGGATTATAGCCACTATCCGCTCATCGAGAGGACTCGATATTATGGCTGCCTGCGGTATGTTATCTACAAAACATGCATTGAAGCAGGGTTAGCCTTTACGCTCTTTCGGGGGAGCCATCGCCTTTAACAAGCCGTTTAACTCTTTGGTCAGGCTGTCGATCTGTTTATGCAGATTACTGTTACTATCGGAATAGCCGGCAGGGTTGGAAGAAAGCGAATCTTTTACATTTGTTTCGTTGTCGTCAAACCAAAATGTGATAGGGAGCTGCAGAATCCGCGAAATAGACTCCAACACCTCCACTCGCATAGAGCGGTTTCGGATCATCTGATGAAATCCTTGCTCGCTAATGCCCAGGTCTTTGCAGAACTCTTTAATCTCTATGCCCCGTTGAGTCAATTCTAATTTGATTTTCCCGTAATTCATACCTTTTGGCCTCAATAACGAAATAATTTCATCATTTCTCTTGCGATAAACGAAATGGATATTTAGCTTTGTTGCATTAAGCTACGAATTATTGCAGGATGTTCAAAGGGGGAGAGCAAATTTGGCGTGAGAAACAATCCGGATTGCGAAAAGTATCCATGCACGAATTGG
>CAYVJA010000001.1:40101-52997 GCA_964451605.1 uncultured Bacteroidales bacterium
TTCTCGAAACCGGAATGGGATCGGCCATAGAAATTCACCGGCGATATGGGCGGAAACGATGTTCTTTGCCTGCCATTCGGCGAAATCTCGAACAAATGGTGGAAATGCGATGGCTGGCCAAGAGCAGGGTTCATCAACAATACTACTATCGCCTTATCCTGCCATCTTCCTTTTTCCCAGTCGCATCTCTTACCGATCCCGGGGTTCGAACCCGGGAATAGAGAAAAAAAAAGGGTGACCTTGCGGCGCACCCTTGAAATAAAGCATTACATAGAGAGATGTTACGATTTAACCGCTTTTACCACGGCTTCGAAAGCCTGAGGATGATTAAAAGCTAAATCGGCAAGGGCTTTACGATTAAGTGCAATCCCTTTTTTATTGAGTTTTCCCATGAATTCGGAATAGGAGATGTCGTAGGGACGGACAGCAGCGTTAATACGCTGAATCCACAAGGCCCGGAAGGTTCTCTTTTTAACGCGACGGTCGCGATAAGCGTATTGCAAACCCTTTTCGAGGGTGTTTTTTGCAACTGTCCAGACATTGCGGCGGGAGAGGAAGTTCCCTTTTGTTAAACGGAGCAGTTTTTTGCGACGTGCTCTTGATGCTACTGAATTTACTGATCTTGGCATAATGATTTGATTTTTGAATGATTAGCGGCCCGTCAGGCTCTTTTGGCTAAGGCATTCTGTGAATACTTAAATAACGGCTAACAACTATTTCATTGCCAGCATGTGTCTTACGCTCTTAAGGTCGGTATCTTTCACCAGACCGGAGGAGGCAAGAATCCTTTTTCTTTTGATCGATTTTTTGGTCAGGATATGACTGTGAAAAGCGTGCTTGCGTTTCACTTTTCCTGTCCCGGTGAGCACGAATCTCTTCTTTGCTCCCGATGTTGTCTTCATTTTTGGCATCTCTCTGATAAAATTTATTGGGGTTAATAAAATCTTACGGTTTTTTGCGGGGCTTGGGTGAGATGAACATAATCATCCTTTTCCCCTCAAGTTTGGGCAACTGATCAACTTTTCCATACTCTTCCAACTCATTTGCGAAGCGCAGAAGAAGAATCTCACCCTGCTCTTTATATAAAATGGAGCGACCCTTGAAAAAGACAAAAGCCTTTACTTTCGAACCCTCTTCCAGAAAGTTGATGGCATGCTTTAACTTAAAGTTGTAATCGTGCTCATCGGTTTGAGGACCAAAGCGAATCTCTTTTACTACCACTTTAACCGTCTTGGCCTTCAGCTCTTTCTGCTTCTTTTTAAGCTGATACAGATATTTTTGATAATCAATGATCTTACAAACGGGAGGATCGGCATTCGGAGAGATCTCTACCAAATCCAACTCTAACGACTGAGCCATGCGCAATGCATCAGCGATGGGGACTATCCCCTGTGTCTCGATATTGTCGCCAACCAAACGGACAAACTTCTGTCTGATTTCCTGATTGATTCTTAAGTCTTGCGTTTTTTGGTTCGGATTTGCCATTGAATCTCTGTTGCGTGGGTACTTTTTTTACGTTTATAATGCTTCTAACTGTGAATTAACTTCGCGGAGAATAAATTTGGAAAATTCGTCCAGCTTCATAACTCCCTGATCTCCTTCTCCTTGTTTTCTGACAGAAATGGTCCCGCCTGCCTCTTCTTGCTCGCCGGCAATCAATAGATAGGGAATTCTTTTCAGCTCATTATCACGAATTTTCTTCCCAATCTTTTCGTTACGGTCGTCGAGCAGGGTGCGAATATCGGCATTATTTAAAAAACTCACAACTTTTTTTGCGTAGTCGTTATATTTTTCGCTGATAGGCATCACAACAGCCTGATCGGGAGCCAGCCAAAGAGGAAATTTACCTGCGGTGTGTTCCAGTAAAACTGCAACAAAACGTTCCATCGAACCGAAAGGAGCCCGATGAATCATAATGGGACGATGTTTTTGGTTATCGGCACCGGCATACTCCAGATCGAACCGTTCCGGCAGATTATAATCCACCTGAATGGTACCAAGCTGCCACTTCCGGCCAATGGCATCACGAACCATAAAATCGAGTTTCGGTCCATAAAACGCGGCTTCACCCAATTCGACAGTAGTCTGCAGCCCCTTCTCGGCAGCAGCCTCAATAATGGCTCGTTCGGCCTTCTCCCAATTTTCGTCGCTGCCAATATATTTTTCCTTATTATTGGGATCACGAAGCGAAATCTGCGCTACAAAATCCTTGAAATCCAGAGCCTTAAAGATTCGGAAGATAATATCCATTACCTTACAGAACTCCTCCTTCAATTGATCGGGACGGCAAAAAATGTGCGCATCGTCTTGTGTAAAGGAACGCACACGAGTCAGTCCGTGAAGTTCGCCACTCTGCTCGTAGCGATATACAGTACCGAACTCGGCAAGTCGTAAGGGCAAATCTTTGTAAGAGCGGGGTTTAAATTTGTAAATCTCACAATGGTGAGGGCAGTTCATGGGTTTAAGCAGATACTCTTCTCCCTCCTGAGGCGTGTGGATGGGCTGAAATGAATCTTTTCCGTATTTGGCATAGTGCCCCGAAGTTACCCATAACTCCTTCTGACCAATATGAGGGGTAATCACCTGTTCGTAACCGTACTCACGCTGAACTCTCTTCAGAAAATTTTCTAGACGTTCGCGAAGTTTTGCGCCACGGGGTAACCACAAGGGGAGGCCTGCACCTACAGCCGAAGAAAAAGCAAAGAGCTCTAATTCCTTGCCCAATTTCCTGTGATCGCGCTGTTTGGCCTGTTCTAACAATTCCAGATACTCATCGAGCAACTTCTGTTTAGGGAAAGAGATACCATAAACCCGCGTCAACTGTTTCCGTTTCTCATCGCCCCTCCAGTAGGCACCGGCAATAGCTGTGATTTTTACGGCTTTAATCTGTTCACTGTTTGGCAGATGCGGCCCGCGGCAAAGGTCGGTAAAATTTCCCTGCCTGTAAAAAGAGATGGTTCCATCGGTGAGATCCTGAATCAGTTCCACTTTGTAAGGATCGCCCTTCTCTGTGAAGAAGCGCAATGCCTCCTCCTTCGAAACCTCTTCGCGCGAAAACTCTTGCTTCTGACGGGCCATCTCGAGCATAGTCTTCTCAATCAGAGGCAAATCGGCTTCCGTAAGGGTTTTGCCTTCACCCAGATCTATATCATAATAGAATCCGTTTTCAATGGCCGGTCCAATACCAAAACGGGTACCGGGAAAGAGCTGTTCGATGGCTCCTGCCAGGAGGTGTGAAGAGGAGTGCCAAAAGGCATGCTTTCCCTCAGCATCTTCCCACTTGTGCAAAACAAGCGTAGCATCTTCGAGAATCGGGGTTTTCAAATCGGTAACAACGCCATTTACTGTAGCGGCCAGAACCTCTTCGGCCAGTTTTCTGGAGATACTTTTGGCGATATCAAGTGGCGAAACGCCCTTTTCGAATGCTTTACTATTGCCGTCGGGAAAGGTAATTTGTATCATAGTAGGTTAGATTATCATTTTGGAAAGCGAACCAAGGTAGAAGGCCCGATTCTGAACGGCCCAAAGATAGGTAAAAAATGTGATTTGTATCCTTTGGGGAAGGGCCGGAAGGGGGCCTTTCTTTAACGTGATTAAACGAATATTAACATTTGTTAACATTCCAATCTTATTATCTTTGCAACGCTTTGACCAAAATCGGGTCTGAAGCCCGGTTTGACAATACTAATTACTGTTCAAAACTTTTCTATAGATGAATGAAGCTGTGAATATCAAAGAATTGAATGAAAGGATTCAATTGGAGAGTGCCTTTGTCGATCTCATCTCAATGGAGATCAAGAAGGTGATTGTGGGCCAGAAGCATCTGGTGGAGAGTCTGCTCATCGGATTGCTTTCGGACGGACATGTGCTACTGGAAGGCGTCCCCGGACTGGCCAAAACTTTGGCCATTAAAACCCTGGCCGACACGATCAAAGCCCGTTTCAGCAGAATACAGTTTACCCCCGATCTCCTTCCGGCCGATCTGCTGGGTACCATGATTTACAGCCAGAAAAACGAGGAGTTCCAGGTGAAGAAGGGCCCTGTTTTTGCCAACTTTATCCTGGCCGACGAGATCAACCGTTCGCCAGCCAAAGTCCAGAGTGCGCTTTTAGAGGCTATGCAAGAGAAGCAGGTAACCATCGGAACCCAGACCTATCCGCTCGAAAGCCCTTTTCTGGTGCTGGCCACTCAAAATCCCATCGAACAGGAGGGAACCTATCCCTTGCCGGAAGCACAGGTCGACCGCTTTATGCTGAAAGTGGTGATTACCTATCCGCAAAAAGAGGAAGAACGGCTTATCCTCCGGCAGAATCTGGCAGCTACGTTTCCTGCGCCCAATGCCATCCTTTCGCCTGCCGATATCCTTAAAGCCCGTGAAGTGGTTAAGGAGGTCTATATGGACGAAAAAATTGAAAAATACATTCTCGACCTGGTCTTCGCTACCCGTTTCCCGGGCGAATATAAGCTCGAAAAATTTCTGCCCATGATTGGTTACGGTGCATCGCCCAGAGCCAGCATTAGTCTGGCAAAAGCCAGCAAAGCCTATGCTTTTATCAGACGTCGGGGATATGTGATTCCGGAGGATGTGCGAGCCGTATGTTTTGATGTGCTTCGCCACCGTATCGGGCTTACCTACGAAGCCGAAGCCGAAGGAATTACCACCGAGCAGGTCATTACCGAAATTGTGAATGCTGTCGAGGTTCCTTAGTCATCACCCATTTGTGTTACTATGGATTCGAACGAGTTACTATCAAAAGTTCGCAAAATCGAGATAAAAACACGCGGACTTACCAACCAGATTTTCGCGGGCGAGTATCACTCTGCCTACAAGGGGCGTGGTATGGCGTTCAGCGAGGTGCGAGCTTACCAGTATGGCGATGACATCAGGAATATCGACTGGAATGTAACTGCCCGGTTCCGCAGCCCGTATATTAAGGTGTTCGAAGAGGAGAGGGAGTTAACAGTTATGTTGCTGATTGATGTCAGTGGTTCGGGGCAGACCGGATCGCGTCTCAGGTTGAAAAGATCGTTAATGGCCGAAATCGCTGCAGTGCTCTCCTTCTCTGCCATTCAGAACAACGACAAAGTGGGCGTCATTTTTTTCAGCGACCAGATTGAGAAATTTATCCCGCCAAAAAAAGGGCGCCAACACATCCTGCGGGTAATCAGTGAAGTTATCCATATCGAACCGCAGCATAGCCGTACCGACCTGTCGGTTGCGCTTCAGTATCTGACCAATGCCATCAAAAAAAGGAGTACTGCGTTTATTCTGTCCGACTTTCTCACTCCGCCATTCGAACAGGCGCTCCGCATAGCAGGCAGAAAGCATGACATCGCAGCACTCAGAGTGTTCGACACCCGCGAATCGGAGTTGCCCTCGTTGGGATTAATGAAGGTACGTGATGCAGAAAGTGGCGACACGCGCTGGGTAGATACTTCGAGTGCACAGGTTCGTCGTGCCTACACCTCCTGGTGGCACAACAGACAACAAGAGTTGAACGATCTGTTCACCCGTTGCGGCACCGATTACTGTATGTTACGAACCGACGAGGATTATGTAAAAACCCTGATTTCTCTCTTTAAAAAACGTTCTCTATGAAACAGTATATCAACCATATACTTCTTCCTGGGGTTCTATTTTTTACGGTAATGGGAGTTTCTGCACAGACCTCCGGATTGTCCAAACCTTCAGCGCCCGCTTATTCTGCCTCTGTTTCGCTCCCTGCCGATAGTGCAACGATTGGAGAGACTTTTTCTATGTGGCTTGATGTGCAATTTCCCGAAGGTGTGGTGGCCACTCTGCCGGCACCGGGCGATTCGTT
Source organism: uncultured Bacteroidales bacterium (assembly GCA_964451605.1). Classification (GTDB taxonomy): domain Bacteria; phylum Bacteroidota; class Bacteroidia; order Bacteroidales; family UBA4181; genus JAQVSH01. The sequence continues at coordinate 45,924 of CAYVJA010000001.1, forward strand.
GCGGCAACATATAGAAATATTGCAGGCCGAACTTGCCGATTCGGCGCAACAGGCCGATGGAAGAGAGCATCTCAGAATGCACTACTCACTGATTGCTCTGGATAGCGGAGATTTTGTCCTTTCGCCCCGGGTATTGTTTCGAAATGGTACTGTTTTCGATACACTGTATGCTAACCCTGCCGCGGTTCGCGTCTCTCTGGCTCCCGCCGATTCTACAGGAACCCTTCGCGACATCAAACCTATCTATAGAATACCCCTCACCGTGAACGAGGTGTTGCCCTGGCTGCTGTTGCTTCTTCTTATTTCCGGGCTGGTTTGGTTAGTAATCCGATGGATCCGCAGAGCCCGGCGCCGTGAGCCGATTTTCGGAAACGCGAAACCCATTCTGCCGCCTCACCTGGAGGCATTGCGGAAACTGGACCTACTCCGACAGGAGAAGCTCTGGCAGGAGGGGCAAACAAAAGCCTTCTATACCCGCCTCACCGATATTATCAGAGAGTATCTTGATAACCGTTTCGGACTCTCCTCCAGAGAGCAGGTTACCCGCGAAATTCTCGCTTCGTTGCGGGCTACGGGATTCGAGAACAACTTACTGATCAATCGATTAGAGTATATCTTTTCCATTGCCGATATGGTAAAATTTGCCAAAGCCATTCCTTTAGCCGATGAGAACGATACGGCACTGCTGAATGCCTATTTCTTTGTGAACAATACTCAACCCCAACGAGAGGGGGTAACCGACGAAGTAACCGGTTTGGAAAATACAAAAACAGAATAATATGGATCAGTTGGTATTTGCAAATCCTTCCTGGTTCTGGCTCTTCATTGGGTGGTTTCTCCTGATTGTCTGGTATCTGTTCAGGCATCGCTCACTAACCCCGTATGTTCGTGTCTCTTCGCTCGAAAGTTTTCAGGCTGCAGGAACTACCCTCCGAACCCGGATGCGACATATTCTCTTTATATGCAGGATGATGGCCATGGCTGCAGGCATTGTGCTTCTGGCCAGACCTCAGAAAGCCAATCAGTGGCAGAGTATCGATACGGAAGGTATAGACATTATGCTGACACTCGACATTTCGGGCAGTATGCTGGCACGCGACTTTCAGCCCGACCGTCTGGAAGCAGCTAAGGAGGTGGCTACGCAATTTATTGCCGGCCGCGAAAACGACAGGATAGGAATGGTGGTTTTCAGCGGCGAGAGTTTTACGCAATGTCCTTTAACCTCCGACCATGCGGTTCTGATTAACCTGATGCAAGGGATAAAAAGCGGTATGATCAACGACGGCACAGCTATCGGTCTCGGACTTGCCAACGCGGTGGACAGAATCCGTGAGAGCAGCGCCAAAAGCAAAGTGATTATTCTTCTCACCGATGGCGTAAACAATGCCGGATCGATCGATCCCGTAACGGCTGCCGAAATTGCAAAAACCTTTAATATCAGAGTATATACCATTGGAGTGGGAACGGAGGGTACGGCTCCCTATCCCGTACAGACTCCGTTTGGTATTCAGATGCAACCTATGGAGGTTCAGATTGATGAGGCTGTACTGCAACAAGTAGCTTCGCTTACCGGCGGAAGCTATTTCAGAGCTACCGATAACGAAAAATTGCAGGAGATTTACGCGGAAATCGATAAAATGGAAAAATCGATTGTGAGCGTACGTGAGCACAAAAAAAAGGAGGAACTCTATTTTCCCTTTGCTATGGCTCTCGTGGTTTTGCTGATGTGCGAAATCGGATTTCGATATACCTGGTTAAGAACCATTCCTTAAATAGATAAAATAACCGATTATGTTTCGCTTCGAACATATTGACTATTTATGGGCATTGGCCTTACTGCCCCTATTTCTGCTCTTCTTCATTTTGATGATGCGGATGCGTCGCGCTCGTATGCAACAATATGCCGATCCGGAATTGATGGCAATTCTGGCTCCGGAAGTCTCGAACGGAAGAGCTGTGGTGAAATTCCTTCTTATTGTACTTGCATTTGCCTGCATGATTATCGCCCTTGCCGGCCCGATGATAGGTTCAAGGCTCCAGGAGGTAAAGCGAAAAGGGGTAGAGATCATGGCACTTCTCGATGTTTCGAACAGCATGATGGCTCAGGATATTCAGCCCAGCAGACTGGAGCGCTCTCGGCAGGCACTCTCAAAGATGACCGAACGGTTGGTCGATGACAAGCTGGGGCTGATTGTCTTTGCCGGAGAGGCGTACATTCAACTGCCCATTACCACCGACTACGTGTCGGCACGCATGTTTCTGTCGTCTCTTCGTCCCGATTGGGTTCCTGTGCAGGGAACTGCGATTGGAGCCGCCATTCGCCTGGCAACGCGCTCTTTTTCGCCTGAAACCGAAGCCGGGAAAGCCATCATTATTCTTACCGATGGAGAAAATCATGAGGATGATGCGGTCGCGGCTGCAACAGCGGCTTCGGAGGCGGGTATCACCGTTCACGTGATCGGTGTAGGGCTTCCTGAAGGAGCTCCGGTTCCCCTTTCCGGACAAGCGAATAACAGCGGTTCGCAGGAATTTATGCGCGATAGAGAGGGAAATGTAGTGATCAGCAAATTGAACGAACAACTATTGAGGCAGATTGCTACTGCAGGAAAAGGTATCTTCGTGCGATCGAATCAGGCGCAGGTGGGTTTAAACACCCTCTTCTCAGAAATAGAAAACATGGAAAAGGGTACATTTCAATCGATTGTGTATGCCGACTACGAACCGGTCTATCGTTGGCCGGCGGGTATTGCCCTGCTACTTCTCCTGATTGAGCTACTCATCTCTTCGCGAAAAAGAGCCGGAAGCAAACTCTCCTTATGGGGTAAGTTCTGGCCGGCAACCCTGATTCTGCTTCTTTTTTCGCCATCGATCGATGCACAAAATGTAAAACAACAGCTTCGGGAAGGGAATCGTTTGTACGAAAAAGGTAAATTTGCCGAAGCCGAAGTCTCTTATCGCAAGGGGCTCGAACAAGAGAGTCTTTCGTTCGAGGGAGCCTACAATCTGGGAAATGCCCTCTATAAGCAAGAGCGTTTTCAAGAGGCGCAAGACCATTTCGAAACCCTTGCCGAAGGAGAACAGGATGCTGCGAAAAGAGCCCGTCTGAATTTCAACCTAGGTAACTCTCTGTTTAAGAACAATAAATTGCAGGAAAGCGCCGACGCCTTTCGAAAGGCACTTCGCGATGCTCCGGGCGACAAGGATGCACAGCACAACCTTTCTGAGGTGCTCCGACAATTAAAAGCACAACAGGAACAGCAAAAACAGGATCAAAAACAAGATCAACAGCAAAATCAGGACCAACAACAACAACAAGATCAAAATCAGGATCAACAGAATAAACAGGATCAGCAAGACCAGGATAGGAAGCAAAATCAGGATCAGAACAATCAGGATAATAAAGATAAACAGGAAGAGAAACAGCAGGGTGGTCAACAAAGCCCGCAGCAAATCTCGCCCGAAGACGCCAGACGTCTTCTAGAGGCGCTCCGGCAAGACGAGAAGGAGACGCTCGATAAGTTGCAGAAACAGAATCGGACAGCCGAAAAGGTACAGATAGAGAAAAACTGGTAAGAAAGTATGATAACAAACAGCAGGTTGAGAAATACATTCCTCATTTGGACCCTCGGTATTCTCTCGTTTCTATCGATGGGTTCGCTGTGGGCAGCCGATCCTTCGGTTACCCTGCGTGCACCGCAGGTTGTGGAGGTGGGCGAGCGTTTCGAGTTGGCTATTGTTATTAATGCCCGGGCTTCGAACGTGACACCCCCGCCACTGAATGGATTCCGGCTTCTGGGAGGCCCCTCTACTTCTCAATCATCGTCGTTTTCGATGGTAAACGGCAAAACCACTCAATCGGTAGAAACCTCCTATAGCTATTATGTTGAGGCTACACAAACCGGAAGCTTTACCCTGCAACCTGCAAAGGCTGTTGTTGATGGTAAGGAGTATTATTCGGCCACCCATACGATAGAGGTTGTGGCAGGTTCGAGAGGTAGCAATGCAGGAGCTACAGGAGCCACAGGGGCAAATGGCAACCCTTCTGCAACTGCAAACTCTGCCTCTGCCACGCAGGGTGGGAGTACACTCTATCTCAAAATTCTACCTGCCAAACAGACCCTTTATCAGGGAGAGGCCCTGCCCGTATCGCTTAAAATTTTCACGCGCGAACGATTGGTCTCTCTGGGTAATCTCCTCTTTCCCGATTTGGCAGGTTTCTACCGGCAGGATATTGCAATTCCTCCGCTCGAAAGTCTGGAACGTGAGAATGTGGGAGGAATCGTTTACAATACAGGCGTCTTAGCCAGCCTGGTGTTGTTTCCGCAAAAAAGCGGAGAGTTGCAGATAGGCACTTTCACCGTCGATTGTGGTATTCAGGAAGCCGGGCAGGGCTATACTGGCAGTCTGTTCGACGATTTCTTCGGTTCGCAGCGAACCATTCAACGCACCATTGCCAGTACTCCTGCCAATCTCACCGTGATACCGTTGCCATCGGGGGCTCCGGAGGGTTTTTCGGGGGCTGTAGGCAACTATCAACTCTCGGTGCAGGCCGATAAATTGCAACTAAAGGCGCATGAGGCATTTACCCTGACGGTGGAGATCAGGGGAGAGGGGAATATCAAACTTCTAGACGCTCCGGTTGTTTCACTCCCATCCGAATTCGAGCGGTACGACCCCAAGATTACGGCTTCGGTAGGCGCTTCAGGAGTGAGCGGGTTAAAAAAATTTGAGTATTTGATCATTCCCCGGCAAACCGGAACTTTTTCTATACCGCCTGTACAATTCTCCTATTTTAATCCCCAAACCAAACAGTATGCAACGGTATATTCTCAACCTCTGCAGATTGAGGTCATGCCGGGAGAGGAGGGATCGCAAGTCGTCTCCGGAAACGGCCTGCCGGGGCAAAGCGTTCAATCGTTGGGAAAAGATATCCGTTTTATCAAAACCGGCCGACCCGATTTTTTCAAAGCCGACAGTTTCTTTTTCGGATCGTTTGCTTTCTGGCTCTGGATAGTAATTCCTGTCATACTATTCGTAACAGGTGTGGTGCTCAGAAGGAAACGGATTCTCAAATATTCCGATACCGTAGTGATGAAGCATCATAAAGCCAATAAATTTGCAGCAAAACGGCTGAAGTTAGCGGCGTCGCTTATGCATAAAGGGCTTCCGGAACCCTTTTACGAAGAGGTATCCAGAGCTATGTGGGGCTATCTTTCCGATAAATTATCGATTCCCACTTCTCAGCTCTCGCGCGAAAATGCGGTTGAATCACTCCGGAAATTGGGTGTCGACGAATCGCTGACCCAAGAGGTGGTTCAATGGCTCGATGCTTGTGAGTATGCCCGATACGCCCCCTCTGCCACCCGCATGGAGATGCACGACTTATACAACGCAGCGGTACAATTAATCGGAAAAATGCAAATAGCCATCCGTGAAATCATGAAACGCAAATCATAATGAAACCTCTATTCCCGATTCTGTTACTTCTTCTCTCTCTCGCATGGGCTGAAGTATCGGCATCTTTGCCCCTCCAGGAGGAGCCGGACTTTTCCTATTCGGTAGCAAACGAGGCATACCGAAACGGGGACTATGCAAAGGCGGCAGGCGAGTATCAGCGTATCATTGATGCCGGTTGGGCATCGGCCGATCTCTTCTTTAATATGGGAAACGCCTGCCAGAAGCTGCATCGAAATGCAGAGGCAATTGTGTACTATGAAAGAGCGCTGAGGCTTCGCCCCAACGACGAAGATGTCCGCTACAATCTGGAATGGGCCTCTTCGCAGATAAAAGAGCCTACCGAGATCATTCCTGAGCTATTTCTGGTACGATGGGCTCACGCCCTGCGCGACATGCTTTCGGAGCGAGGTTGGGCAGTAATGTTAATTACCAGCCTGCTGTTGCTTCTGGCCTCTATCTGGGGTTACCTCTTTGCCAAACAACGATTTTTAAAAAAAGCCTCACTCTCTCTATCCATACTCTTTGCCTGCCTGCTTTCTCTTTCGATTGTTTCCGGATCATCGCGAAAAGCCTGGATAACCAATCGTTCGGAGGCTGTGGTTAAAACTGAAAAACTCACTGTCTATAGCGCCCCTGACCAGAATAGCACACAGTTATTCCTGGTTTCCGAAGGCATTCGCGTAAAAATTCTAGACCAGGTAGGCGATTGGCGTGAAATTCGGTTACCTGACGGGAACAAAGGATGGATTAAGATGTCGGATATAATAGTCATATAGTATTGGAAACTGAACTGACTTTTCTGGGCACCGGAACCTCTCAGGGAGCTCCGGTAATTGCTTGTCCCTGCAAGGTTTGTGCCTCGGGAGATGTCCGCGATCGGCGTTTACGGACTTCGGTATGGATCCGATCGAAAGGAGTGTCGGTAGTTATCGATGCAGGTCCCGACTTTCGCTATCAAATGCTGCGGGCCAGGGTTTCCACCTTAGATGCCATCCTGGTAACGCACGCTCATCGCGATCATATTTCCGGACTCGACGATATCAGAGCCTATAACTACGTGCAGGGAAAACCCATGGATATCTATGCCGAGCCTTTTGTGCAGGAGGCACTTCGAAACGATTATTCTTACGTTTTTAAAGAGACAAAATATCCCGGTATCCCGGAAATGCAACTGCACGATATTGATCCTGCACACCCCTTTCACGTTGGAGCCCTTCAATTCCAGCCCATTCGCGTGATGCACATGAACCTGCCGATTCTGGGATTCCGACTGAACGGTCTGGCTTATGTCACGGATGCCAGCGCCATTTCGGATGCAGAAATGGAAAAACTGAACGGTTTGGATGTGTTAGTGATAAATGCGCTGCGAAAGAAGGAGCATATCTCTCACTTTTCACTGGCTCAAAGCCTTGAAGTGATTCATCGGGTAAAGCCGAAACGGGCCTACCTTACCCATTTGAGCCATCAGATAGGGTTACATGCCGATTTGCAAAGAGAACTGCCAAAGGATGTGTTTGTCGCCTACGACGGTTTAACCATTGGCGTCTGAGGATGCCATCAGGTTGCGTATAACCACCGAAGCACACCAGCAACCAAACAAAGGAGGCAGGTAGGAGA
>CAYVJA010000001.1:53044-91076 GCA_964451605.1 uncultured Bacteroidales bacterium
GTGCCGGTAGTGGTAAGCTTGTTCTGCTCACCCTCAGCTGAAACAACACTCTCAGGATTAACCGGTTCGGCAGAGAAAATTACATCAAAACCGGTTTCTACCCCCATTCTCCGTAATCGCTTACGAAGTGCACTGGCCAACCGGCATTGGAACGACTTCGAAATATCGGCACACCGAATCTGCGAGGGGTCGCTTTTACCCCCGGCACCCATCGAACTGACCACCCGGTTTCCTGCCTGTAACGCATAGAAAATCAAAAAGCTCTTGGGCGAAAGGGTATCGATGGCATCAACCACATAATCGTATTTCCTGCCGGCAATTTGCTGCAGCGGCTCATCACGCAGATATTCGGAACAGACCGTCAGTTTTAGTGCAGGATTGATGTCGAGGAGTCGGGAAGCCATTACCTCGGCCTTTTTCATACCCGTAGTGCTAACCAGGGCGGCCAGTTGTCTGTTTCTGTTTCCGGGTTGTACCACATCTCCGTCGACAATGGTCATTTCACCCACACCGGCCCGACAAATCATTTCGGCGGCATAGGCTCCTACGCCTCCCAGGCCAACCACCAGAACATGCGCATTATGCAAACGTTGCACGGCCTCTTTGCCCGCCATCAGAAGCGTTCTTTCCTGCCATTGAGGTATGGAACCAAACATAACGACCAGTTATTCTATCATTTTTCGGAATGCCTCCTCATCCAGAATAGGAACTCCAAGGCTTTCGGCTTTTTTGCGTTTTTCGGGGCCCATATTGTCGCCGGCCAGCAAATAATCGGTTTTTGCCGATACCGAACCGGTATTTCGCCCCCCATGCAGTTCGATAAGTTGTTTTATCTCATCGCGCGATACAGAGAAAACTCCACTCACCACAATACTTTTCCCCGCCAATGCACTGCCTGCCGACTGTACAACTGTTTCGCCGAGAGCAAACCGCAACCCGTACTCTTTCAGGCGTTCTATTTGTGCTACATTTTCCGGATCGGAAAAATAACTCAGCAGAGAGGTGGCTATCTTATCGCCTATCTCCCCAACTGCGAGCAACTCTTCGCGCCCGGCTGCAATTAAGGCCTCTATGTTGCCGAAATGACGAGCCAGCTTTTTGGCAACGGTTTCGCCCACAAAGCGGATGCCGAGAGCAAACAATACCCGCTCGAAGGGAACCTCTCTGGCACTGGCAATACCGTTCAGTATGTTTTCTACACTCTTTTCCCTGAAACTGATGGTGCGGCCAGCCTTTCCACTTTCATCAATAAGCTGCTTTTCAAGACCTAACAACTGTTCATAACGTAACGAAAAGAGATCGACGTAGTTCGAAACCAAGCCATGATTGAAGAGCAGATCTACCTTTCCCTGCCCCAGACTATCTATGTTCATAGCTTTTCTGCCGATAAAGTGTTCTATCCGGGCTTTTTGTTGTGGCGGACAAGAGCTGCCATTGGGGCAGTACCATGCGGCTTCGCCCTCTTCATTCACCAAAGGGGTTCCGCATTCAGGACAGTGCGTAGGGAAAGCAACCGGTATGGAGTGGGCCGATCGTTTTTCGAAATTCACACCCGTGATTTTGGGAATGATTTCACCTCCCTTTTCCACATATACCGTATCGTTGATACGAATATCGAGCATCTCCATCTGGACTGCATTGTGCAGCGTGGCCCGTTTCACTGTAGTTCCCGCCAAAAGCACAGGTTTCAGATTGGCCACCGGAGTTACCGCTCCGGTTCGTCCCACCTGATAATCGATAGAGAGAAGCCGGGTTTCGGCCTGTTCGGCCCGGAACTTATAGGAGATGGCCCATCGGGGTGTTTTGGCGGTAAATCCCAGCTGTTTTTGCTGCAGAAGATTGTCGACCTTCACAACAATCCCGTCAATCCCATAGGGAAGCGAATGACGGGCATTATCCCATTTGTGTGTATAGGCAAGTACCTCGTCGATATCTTTGCATGCCTCGGCATATTCGGCTGCTTTAAAACCCCATTCTTTGGCCTTTTTCAGATTACTCAGATGCGAAAGGGTAGGGGGAATATCTGCAATTACCCCGTAGATAAGACAATCCAGATTTCGTGCAGCCACTGTGGCAGGATTCTGCAACTTAAGGGTTCCGGCAGCCGCATTACGGGGATTGGCAAAGGGCGGCTCGTCCATCTCCAGGCGCTGCCGGTTCAGCGATTCAAACACAGCATACGGCATAACCACCTCTCCCCGAATTTCCAGTTCGGAAGGATAATCCTCTCCACGAAGTGTGAGAGGCAGGCTTTTAATGGTTCGTACATTAGCGGTGACATCATCGCCCATCGTGCCGTCGCCACGTGTCAGAGCCCGCTCGAAACGGCCATTCATATAGAGTAAACTGATAGAGCTTCCGTCATACTTGAGTTCGCAGACGTAAGAGTAAGGTTCGCCGTTCAGAGCTCTGGCAACGCGGTTGTCGAATTCCCGTAACTCCGCCTCGTTATAGGTATTTCCCAACGATAACATCGGTTCCCTGTGCGCTGCCTGCGAAAAATCGAGCGTCAGGTCACTGCCGACACGCTGGGTAGGAGAGTGAGAATCGTAAAATTCGGGATAGCTCTTTTCGAGTTGTTCCAGTTCCTTGACCAATTCATCATAAACCTGATCGGGCAGGGTAGGAGCCGCCAGTACATAATAGGCATAATTGAGGGCTTCTATTTTCTCCCGTAGAGAGATAATGCGCTCTTTTATAGCATCTTTCGACATATCCGGCTATTGGTAATAACGTACCCAATCTATACTGTACTGCAGGGGAAGCACACTCTCATCGACCCCTTTTGTTCCGCCCCATGCTCCACCAAAGGCAAGGTTTAAGAGCAAATATTGGGGTTTGTCGAATCGCCAATAATCAGGAAGTGTACTCTCTTTAGCATAGGTATGGTATTTACGGCCATCCAGAAAAAAATCGAGCCGGTCGGGGTACCACTCCACCGCATAGACATGAAAGGCGGTATGTGCATCTTCGAGCATCAGACTGTTTCCCTGTTTTACCTTCGATGCATCTTTACGGGTACCGGGTGTATGAACGGTGGCATAAATCCGGTTCGGTTCGAAACCCACATTCTCCATAATATCAATTTCTCCGCACTCAGGCCATCCCTTATCGCGAATATCGGTGCCCATCATCCAAATGGCGGGCCAGGAGCCCAATCCCAGGGGAAGTTTTGCACATACCTCTACCCGGCCATAGAAGAAGGCGTACTTCCCTAAGGTATTGATACTACCGGAGGTTATGGGATAATCGCCCTTATTTTCTTTTCTTGCAGTAATAACCAGGCATCCTTTTTCCTGTACTACATTTTTCTTGTTCTCTTTTGTGTAATATTGCAGTTCTTTATTTCTGACATACCCCTCCTCATAGCCCCATTTGGCAGGATCAGGCAAACCATTTTTATCGAATTCGTCCGACCAGGTCAGGGTATTGATTTCGGGGTTGTACTGTCCGCTCATCTGAGGCGACAGCCCAAGCATCAGAAGGAAGAATAACAGTTTTTTCATACTGAGTAATTTGAGGTAGGAGGTTGTATTCCAAAGATAGAGAAAACCCACCTTAGCCAAAGGGATTGTAGAGGATTTTTTGTAACTTTAGTCAACGTATAAGCGTTCCGTATGGAAGAGAACAAAAAGATTCAAGAGGCAAAAAGTGCACTCAGAAGGGAAATGGCGCGTAAAAAAGCGCTGTTCTTATCTGGCAACTATCAGAAAGAGAGAAGTTTGCAATCAAATCGCATTCAAGAAGCCATAGAGCGGAGTCCAGTATTCTCGAAAGCGTCCACTATTTTGTTGTTTGCTTCCCTTCCCGATGAAGTCGACACCGATGCCTGGATTACCACGTGGTCGGAGTCGAAACGCATCGTTATGCCTTGTGTAGGCACTTCGGACGAACCTGTACTTCGCTATTTTATAGGATGGGAGAAAATTCAGATAGAGCCGCGCTTTGGCATTCGACAACCCCTTGGCCCTTTATGTACCGACTTCAATTCGATAGAACTTGTCATTCTTCCCGCTGTTGCATTCGATAGCCAAATGCACCGGCTGGGGAGGGGAAAAGGCTATTACGACCGGCTGCTTCCCTACCTTTCGAAAGCTTTCCGCATAGGTGTCTGTTTCGATTTCCAGCTGATTCCCTCTTTACCCGTCGGGCCGCTTGACATGGCTGTCGATACGGTTTATTCAGGCCGATCAGACCTTCTTGACACACTCCAGGCCCCTCTGTAAGGCTTTTGCATTTAAAGGGATCAATTTGTGATGCCTTTCGGGAAGGGTGTGTTTCAATCCGTCTATCAGATCCTCTACCTTCAGCACCGGTTTAATTCGCAAATAGCCGCCCAACAGAATCATATTGAAGATTTTTCCGGCATCCATAGCCAGCGCTTCGGCCGTTGCTTCTACTTCGTAGATTGCAATATCCTTTCTTTCGGGTTTTCGCACAATGCCATTGGGATCGTATAACAACACGCCACCGGGCTTCACTTTCGACTCAAACTTATCCATCGACTGCTGATTGAGGATTATCGCTGTATCGAAAACCGTTAATACCGGAGAACTTATCTTTTCACGACTCAGAATAACGGTAACATTGGCGGTACCTCCGCGCATTTCGGGCCCGTACGAGGGCATCCAGCTTACCTCCATATTTTGTAACATTCCGGAATAAGCCAGAATTTTGCCCATCGAAAGGACACCTTGTCCACCAAAACCGGCAATGATTATCTCTTCGTTCATTCCTTTAACGTTTTATGCGTTCACCATTCACTTTTAAGTCGCCCAGAGGATATTCAGGAAACATATTCTCCTCCATCCAGGTGTTGGCCTGGGTAGGTGACATTTTCCATCCCGAACTGCAGGTGGCTACAATCTCAACAACCGAGGTGCCCTTTTTCTCTTTTTGCGATTCAAAGGCAGCTCTGATGGCTCTTTTGGCTTTGCGCACTGCAGCCGGGTTATGAACCGACTGACGGGTAACGTAGTAAGTACCCTCCAATTCGGCTAGCAGATCGGTGAGTTTTAAGGGGAATCCGGCCGATTTAGTGGAGCGTCCCGCCGGGCTGGTGGCAGTAACCATTCCTTTTAGGGTGGTAGGAGCCATCTGACCGCCGGTCATTCCGTAAATACCATTGTTCACATAAATGATGGTATAATTATCTCCGCGGTTGCATGCATGAATGGTCTCTCCGGTCCCGATAGCAGCAAGGTCGCCATCGCCCTGATAGGTAAAAACCAGATGATCCGGCTGTACTCGTTTGAGTCCGGTTGCCACTGCAGTGGCACGTCCGTGGGCCGCCTGAATTACATCGAAGGTGTAAAAATCGTACAGAAGTACCGCACAACCTACAGGAGAAATGCCAATGGTCTGTTCTTCGGCATTCATCTCTTCAACCACCTCGGCAATAATTCGTACTATGGTACCGTGACTACAGCCCGGACAAAAATTAAAGGTGGTGTCGGTGAGTAATCGGCTTTTCTTATATACCTGATCGCCCGCAGGGATCAATATTTGTTGTTTATCCATACTATTCCGGTTAAGCGTTCAGAAAAAGGGATTCAAAACCATGCAGAATATCTTCGGGAGCATGAACCAATCCACCCATCCGGCCGTAATGCTCTACTCTGGCTCTTCCTTTTACGGCCAACTGTACATCTTCGACCATCTGGCCACAGCTCATCTCTACCGCCAGGAACCCTTTTACCTTTGAAGCCAGCTGAAAGATGGGCTCCGACGGGAAAGGGAAGAGGGTAATAGGACGGAAAATACCTGCCTTAACACCGCGCTGACGCAGCAATTGCAAGGTTTTATGCGCTATTCGGGCGCTTGCGCCGTAGGCCACAAGCACATAGTCGGCATCTTCGCACTGCATCATCTCAAACCGAACCTCCACCTCCTGCATACGACGATATTTGCTTTGAAGATGCAGATTGTGTGCCTCCTGCTTAAGCGGCTCAAGGTTTAATGAGGTGATATGGTGACGAATCTGTCCGGGCTTCTTACCGGTAGTGGCCCAATCAGGATAGGTGGTTATTCTCTCTGTAGGGTCGGGGAGAACCACCCGTTCCATCATCTGACCAATTACCCCGTCGGACAGAATCATAACCGGATTACGGTATTTAAAGGCGATGTCGAAGGCAGGGGCAACAAAGTCGGCCATCTCCTGCACACTGGCAGGAGCCATTACCAACATCTTGTAGTCGCCGTGACCTCCTCCCTTTACCACCTGGAAATAATCGGATTGAGCCGGCTGAATGGTGCCCAGTCCGGGGCCGCCGCGGGCTACATTCACAATTACACAGGGGAGCTCAGCACCTGCAATATAGGAGATTCCCTCCATCATAAGACTCAAACCGGGACTGGATGTCGAGGTCATGACCCGTCGACCTGCCGAAGCAGCACCATACACCATATTGATTGCAGCCACCTCACTTTCGGCCTGCAAAATTTCTACGCCGCACCCCCTGGAATCATTTTGGTCTATCATATATTCCATGATCTCGGTCTGCGGGGTAATCGGATACCCGAAGTAGGCATCAACACCTGCCAGGATAGCCGCTTCGGCAATGGCCTCATTGCCCTTCAGAAATTGAATTTTTTCCATGCGATTGATGATAATAGTGGAACGTGTTATAGCCCGTTATTCCGGTTTGATCCGGAAAACGGTGATCACGCCGTCGGGACAAACCACACCGCAATTTGTACAACCTGTACATACATCGGGATTTGCCATGTAGGAATAGTGGTATCCTTTCCTGTTAACATTGGGATTCATATCGATCACCTGATGCGGGCAGGAAACTTTGCAGACTTCGCATCCTTTGCAGCGCTCAATGTCGACCAGGATGGTTCCTTTCACTTTTGCCATAGAGTCTGATTTTTATATAAGGCACTTAAATTGCCCTACTGGTGGGCAAAAATAAACAATCTGCGGTAATATCGATGGTCTCACAGTAAATAGCGATACAATGCAGGCGTATAAAACAGCGAAGCCATCCTTTTGGGATGGCTTCGGAGGTGTACATAAAATGAGGTTAAAATTTATTAACCTGGAACTTACAGTTACCGTTTTCGAAGAAATCCACTATCTGCCGGGCTGCCGCAAGACCCGCATTAATATTGGCTTCGGCTGTTTCTGCTCCTACTTTTTTAGGGGTAGCAAAGGCTCTGATGCCAAAAGAATCGCGGAATTTGGGGTAGCTGTCGGGAGCAATATCAGAGGCATACTTTAAATCGGAACGTTCGAGAAGTGCCTTGTAAAGACCCGCTTCGTCAATTACCTCCTTTCGGGCAGTATTCACCAGAGTTCCCCCTTTGGGCATAGTCGAGACCAATTCATATCCTATAGACCCTTTGGTTGTTGGTGTTGCGGGAATATGCAACGACACATATTCACAATTGGCATACAACTCCTTCATATCGGTAACCGGAATAATTCCATTGGCTTCCATGTCCTTAGCCGAAACAAAAGGATCGAATGCCATCACCTCCATCCCAAAGCCTTTTCCCAGCGCAGCAACCAGTTTGCCCACGTTCCCAAAGGCATGAATACCCAACCGTTTGCCTTTCAACTCCGTACCGGTTCCGGCATTGAAGTTGTTGCGGGCCATATAGATCATCAAACCGATGGCCAGTTCGGCCACAGCATTCGAATTTTGTCCGGGTGTATTCATTGCAACAATCTTTCGGGCCGAACAGGCTTCCAGATCGAGATTATCGTAGCCGGCACCCGCCCTTACCACAATTTTTAAAGCGGAAGCAGCCTCAATCACTTGCGCAGTTACTTTGTCGCTGCGAACAATTAATGCATCAGCCTCCTTTACCGCCGAAATCAATTCGGGAGTATCCTTATATTTCTCCAGAAGGAGCAGCTGGTATCCCGAGCTTTCAAGGATAGACCGGATTCCGTTTACAGCCACGTCGGCAAACGGTTTTTCTGTGGCAATCAATACCTTTCTCATTGGATAAAGACTATTAGGGTTTCAGGATATTCAATCAATGCTTCTTCTCGAACTCTTTCATACAATCAATCAGCGCCTGAACCCCATCAACAGACATAGCATTGTAGACAGAGGCACGGAAACCGCCCACAGAACGATGTCCTTTGATACCTACCATGCCTCTGGCTTTGGCCAAATCCATGAATTCACCTTCCAGTTCGGTATAGGCATCGTTCATTACAAAACAGATATTCATGATGGAGCGATCTTCTACATTGGCGGTTCCTTTGAAAAGCCGGTTTCTTTCGATCTCCGAATAGAGCATATCGGCTTTCTGCAGATTTACCTTCTCCATTTGGGTAAGTCCTCCCATAGTCTTCAACCACCGGAGCGTTTGCAGAGCGGTATAGATGGGGAGAACGGGAGGGGTGTTGTAGAGGGAATCGTTTTCGATATGGGTACGATAATCGAGCATGGTGGGAATGTAGCGGGTCACCTTTCCCAGGATATCGTTTTTAATAATGACGAAGGTTAAACCAGCCGGAGCAAGATTTTTTTGTGCACCTCCGTAAATAAGACTGTATTTTGAAACATCAACCGGACGGCTGAAAATATCGGACGACATATCAGCAACCAAAGGTACCGGACTGTCCATATCGGTACGAATCTCAGTACCAAAAATGGTATTGTTAGTGGTGATATGGAAATAGTCGGCATCAGCAGGAATGGAGTATCCTTTGGGGATATAGCAGAAATTTTTGTCTTTCGACGAGGCCACCTCTATGGCCTGGCCGAAACCTTTAGCCTCTTTTAGTGCTTTGCTTGCCCAGGTACCGGTGTTCAGATAGGCAGCTTTCGATTCCAACAGGTTGAAGGGAATCATACAGAACTGCAAACTGGCGCCACCTCCCAAAAAGAGCACGGAATAACCCTGGGGGATATCCAATAAATCACGAAATAGCTGAACGGCCTCATTGATTACCGCTTCAAACTCTTTGCTCCGATGCGAAATTTCCAAAATAGACAATCCGACTCCGGGAAGCTCTAAAACAGCCTTTGCTGTCTCTTCGATGGCAACTCTGGGTAAAACAGAGGGACCTGCATTAAAATTATATTTCATGTACATAGAAATAAGTTGTGCATACTTACGCGGATGCGATCAGTACGAACCGGGGTTGTGATTTTTTTTCACTAAAAAACGGAAACAAAAGTAGTGTTTTTTGCGAAAAAAAAAGGAAAAGAGACGTAAATGAAACAGGCAGATTCCGAGAAACTGCTAATTTACAGATAATAAATTATCTATCTGACAATTACAAACTTCTATCCAAAGCCACCAGGGCATTTCCCCGTAGAACAGGAATCACCCGGGTCAGATCGAAAGTGTGACAATAGGCCAGGATATCATCAAGCCGTTTTTGCCTGAGTCTGCCTCGCTGCGCGGCTTTCTCTACATACGACAAAAGATCCGGCTCGGCCAGTTGCCATAAATCGAGCGAAGCGGCAACACTGTCACATTCCGAAATAAAACGCCCTCCCTCTAATAATCTCTTGCACATGGCACCGGCAAGCAGGGTATCTTCCAGATTAAAACGATTTTTCCATCCGGCACAAAACAGCAGCACATCCCGTTGTTCCTCTTCGAGCCAACTGCATAGAGCCGAAAAATTCAGATAGGAACCAATCGTTACGGAGTGACACTCGGATGCCATCATAATCGATTTCGTGCCGTTGGTGGTGGTATAAATCACCGTTTTCCCTTCGATATTCTCTCTGGAAAAATTGGTGGGTGAGTTGCCAAAATCGGCAAAGTCGAGCGTTATTCCATCCCTTTCGCCGGCTACAACATACCCTTCCGACTTGTATTGACGAAGCGTTTCTGTATTAGATACCGGAATCAGCGATGTTGCACCATTCATCAACGCGGTACAGATAGAGGAAGTTGCCCTCAACACATCTATAATCACACAGTTAGCCTCGCGATTCAGATGTATATCGAAGAGAGCGGGCGAAAAACAGACTTCCAATCGTTTCTGCATGACTAGACCACAAAAGGTGTTTTTACCACTTTGGCTTTCAATAATTTGTTTCTGACAGAGATGAAAATTTCGGTTCCGGGAAGAGCCATCGCTGCCGGCACAAATCCCATACCTATACCCTTATTCAGAGAGGGCGACTGGGTACCGGAGGTAACCTGACCCACCTCTTCGCCATTGCCGGTGCAAACAGGATAACCGTGACGGGGAATGCCGCGGTCTATCATTTCGAAACCCACCAGTTTGCGCAGAACCCCCTCTGCTATCTGTTTTTCGAACAGCGCAGAATCGATAAAGGATTTGGTAAACTTGGTAATCCAGCCCAAGCCGGCCTCAATGGGAGAGGTGGTATCGTCGATATCGTTTCCGTACAACGAAAACCCTTTTTCGAGACGGAGCGTATCGCGGGCACCTAATCCTACAGGTATAATACTAAACTCTTTTCCGGCCTCCAGAACGGCCTGGTAGATACGGATGGCATCGCTGTTATAAAAGTAGAGTTCGAACCCGCCGGCCCCGGTATAACCTGTATTCGAAATAATTACATTTTTAGCCCCGGCCAATGAGCCGGTGATAAAGTGGTAATAAGGAATCGAACTCAGAGAAACATCGGTTAGTTTTTGCAGAGTGTCGAGTGCATTGGGCCCCTGAACCGCCAGCTGAGAAATAGTATCGGAGGCATTCTCAATCTCAGCCCCAAAGGATTCGTTCTGGAGTAGAATCCAACGATAATCCTTTTCGATATTTGAGGCATTCACCACCAGGAGGTACTTCTCCTCTTCGTAGTAATAGACCAGCAGATCATCCACAATTCCCCCCTTTCCGTTGGGAAAACAGGAGTATTGTGCTTTTCCGGGAACCAGAAGTTTTACATCGTTGGTGGTGATGTATTGTAACAGGGGAAGTGCATTGGGCCCTTTAACCCAAATTTCGCCCATATGCGATACATCAAAGACACCCACACTATTCCGGACTGCCAGATGTTCTTTAACCAGGCCTGAGAACTCTACAGGCATATTATAACCGGCAAAAGGAACCATTTTGGCTCCCATTTCACGGTGCATCGACGCAAATATTGTCTCTTTCATTAGGATATCACTTTAAATCTTTTGCCCACTTTACAAAATGCCTCTACACAACGATCAATATCGGCAAACGAATGACCTGCAGATAGTTGAACCCTTATTCGAGCCTGACCCGACGGAACAACCGGATAGTAAAAACCGGTTACATAGATTCCCTCTTCAAGCATAGCTGAAGCAAATGCCTGTGAGAGAGGCGCGTCGTACAACATTACAGCACAAATAGCCGATTGTGTAGGCTTCATATCGAAACCCGCTGCAATCATCTGATCACGGAAACGGGTAATGTTCGAAACCAACCGGGTATGCAGGGAGTTATCTTCTCCGAGCATCCGAAAAACCTCCAGCGAAGCGCCCACTACTGCGGGAGGAATAGAATTGGAAAAGAGATAGGGTCTGGAACGTTGACGCAACAGACTGATCAGCTCTTTGGGTCCGGTGGTAAATCCACCTATGGCACCACCAAAGGCTTTTCCCAGGGTACCGGTGTAAATATCAACTTTACCGTACGTACCAAACTGTTCGCTGACTCCCTTTCCGGTGGGGCCGACCACACCCGCAGAGTGGCACTCATCTACCATAACCAGCGCCTCATACTTCTGAGCCAGTTCACAAATCCGGTCCATGGGTGCCACATTCCCATCCATAGAGAAAACCCCGTCGGTAACAATAATCCGAAAGCGCGATGATGCAGCCTCCTGCAGAACCTCTTCCAGCGAAGTCATATCGGCATTGGCATAACGGAAACGCTTAGCCTTGCACAATCTGACGCCGTCGATAATGGAAGCATGGTTTAACGAATCGGAGATAATGGCATCCTGTTCCGAAAAAAGCGGCTCGAAAAGCCCACCGTTGGCATCGAAACAGGCAGCATAGAGAATGGTATCTTCGGTTTTAAAAAACCGGGAAATCTCCGCCTCAAGTTCCTTGTGAATCGATTGGGTTCCACAGATAAAGCGAACCGACGACATGCCGTATCCAAAGGTATCCATCGCCTTCTTGGCCGCCTCAATTACACGGGGATGGTTAGAGAGGCCCAAATAATTATTGGCGCAGAAGTTAAGTACCTTCCGGCCCGACTGCAGTGAGATTTCGCTACTCTGAGGAGTGGCAATAATGCGTTCCTGTTTAAACAGGCCGGCCGCTTCGATGGCATGAAGCTCTTCCGCTAAAAAAGGGGCAATCTGGGTGTACATAATCAAACCGGTAAGGAGGTTTACTACCGCAAAAATCACCTTTTTTTTCGGATAACCAACCCTTTCGGGAAGCATCTTTACCCAGACAATCCACCCGGAAGGAATCAGAAAACGGTTATGTTTTCAATCTCAGTACATTGAGATTTACAATTATGTTATATAACATATATGCGTTAATTTTCAGCATTTTATGCCGTAAAACATTTTTTAGAAACAAAATGTTGCGGAAAAAAACTACGACAAAAAACAGGGTGTTTCGAGCAATATTCTTCCGTATGTTTGCTTCGAAAATAGGCAAAATCACAGATGAAGCGTATCCTGATTATTGGATGTACCGGACAAATCGGTACTGAATTAACCGGAGTCCTCAGGGCATGTTATGGAAATGAACATGTCATTGCAGGCCACCTGCAACACGAACAACCTTCGTACGAAATCAGATCGGGAGGTCCTGTTGCAGTTGTCGATGTTTTAGATCCGGATACGCTCCATTCCGTAGTAAAGCGATATAACATTGATGCCATTTTCAATCTGGCCGCCATTCTCTCGGCAGTTGCCGAAGAGAAACCCCGTCTGGCCTGGAATATCGGAGTTGACGGATTGTTTAATGTACTGGAAATTGCACGGCTGGAGCATTGTGCCCTCTTTTCGCCCAGCTCAATCGGAGCATTCGGGAAGGGCACGCCACCCCGTAATACCCCTCAGGATGCCCTTCAAAGGCCGTCATCTCTCTATGGTATAACCAAGGTGACAGGCGAACTGCTTTGCGACTACTACCATCTGAAATATGGAGTCGATACCCGCTCGGTTCGGTTTCCCGGACTGATTTCGAACGTAGCCCTTCCCGGAGGCGGCACAACCGATTATGCCGTAGAGCTCTTTTATGCGGCTGTAAAGGGGGAAAAGTTCTATTGTCCCATTGGAGAAGGCACCTATATGGATATGATGTATATGCCCGACGCGCTTCGTGCCTGCATCGAATTAATGGAGGCCGATCCGGGCCGGTTGAAACACAGAAATGCCTTTAATATTACCGCGATGAGTTTAGCACCCGAACTGCTGTTCTCGGAAGTCAGAAAACACATTCCTGCCTTTGAAACAGCTTTTCGGATAGATCCGGTTCGTCAGTCCATTGCCGAAAGCTGGCCCGACAGTCTCGACGATACTTGTGCCAGAGAGGAGTGGGGATGGAAACCGGAGTTCGGTCTGGAACAGATGACGGCCGATATGATTGCAAAACTCAGAATAAAATTGAAAACTGCTTAAAATGATTACCTTTGCGCCGGGAATTTTTAAAATTCCGGGTTTGCGTCTTGTGAGAGCCGATAATTGTATGCGTGCATTCGCCTTCGTTTCAAAGTTTTTCGCCGCCCTAATCTTATTCGTTTATCGACCCGCATAATTCCGGGAGATTGCATGGGGCAATGGCTTGGGTGGCGGAAAATGGTCTTTTCATGAAAACATTTCAAGAATTGGGGGTTTCCCCCGAAATCCTGAAGGCTGTAGTGGCTCTCGGTTATGAGCATCCTATGCCCGTTCAGGAACAGGTAATACCCCTGTTGTTACAGCAAAACAACGATGTTATTGCTCTGGCTCAGACAGGTACAGGAAAAACGGCAGCTTTCGGGCTGCCATTGATTCAAAAAGCCGATATCTCGGTTAAGACACCGCAAGCGGTGGTTCTGTGCCCCACACGCGAACTATGCGTGCAAATCTCGGGCGATCTTACCGATTATGCCGAGTACAGCCCGGATATCCGGATTCTGCCGGTTTACGGGGGAGCCAGCATTGATCACCAAATTCAGATGTTGCGCAGGGGAGTGCAGATTGTAGTGGCCACCCCGGGCCGATTGATTGATCTGATTCAGCGGCGTGCGGTTGTACTCGACAAGGTGAAGAGCGTTGTACTCGACGAAGCCGACGAAATGCTCAACATGGGCTTCTCCGAGAGCATCGATGAAATTCTGGCCTCTATTCCCGCCGGGCGTCAAACGCTTCTCTTCTCGGCCACAATGCCTGCACAAATTGCCTCGATTACCAAAAAATATATGCAGAGCCCTGTGGAGATTACCATAGGAAACAAAAACTCCGGGGCCGAGAATGTAAAGCACCTCTACTATATGGTGCATGCCCGCGACAAATACAAAGCACTGAAGCGAATTGCCGACTTCAATCCCGATATTTACGGCATTGTCTTCTGTCGTACGCGTAAAGAGACCCAGGAGATTGCCGATCAATTGATTCAGGACGGATACAATGCCGACTCACTGCACGGTGACCTTTCGCAGGCTCAACGCGATATGGTAATGCAAAAATTCCGGATCCGGCATATTCAGTTGTTGGTGGCTACCGATGTTGCCGCCAGGGGACTGGATGTTGACGACCTGACCCATGTAATTCATTACCAGTTGCCCGACGATATTGAAGCCTATACCCACCGCAGCGGACGCACCGGTAGAGCGGGGAAAACCGGTATCTCAGTGGCTATAGTAAATCTGAAGGAGAGACATCTGATCCGGTCGATAGAAAAAATCATCGGCAAAAGTTTCTCTGCCGAGAAGATTCCTTCCGGAGAGAAGATTTGCGAACGACAACTCTTTCACAAACTGGATCAAATGGAGAAAATCTCCCTCGATACCACTCCCATCGAACCGTTCATGCCCTCTATCTATAGAAAACTGGAGTGGCTCGACAAAGAGGAGATTATCAAGCGGTTTATTGCTCTTGAATTTACCACCCTGCTCAACTACTACAAAGATGCTACCGATCTAAATCCTGAGGAAGAGCTCTACGAGGGGAGAAATAAGGGACGTAAGCGCGAACTTGCTCCGGAATATTCCGACCGTTCAGGTGGGCCCGAAGAGGGATTTGAGCGCCTGTTCATCAACATTGGTAAGGAAGATGGCCTCTATCCCAACCATCTGATAGGATTATTGAACGATTTTATTCCGGGAAGAAGAATCCGGTTGGGTAAAATAGCATTGATGAAGACCTTCTCCTTTTTCGAGGTAGAAAAGGGCGACAAAAAGGCCGTCATAAACGCGCTCAAAAATTGCACGTACCATAACCGGCGGGTTGTAGTTGATGTTGCCAGCCCGAAGCCGGAAGGAGAGGAGGATATGGCTTTCTCTTTTGGTGGTAAGAAAAAGAACAGAAAGGGAAAAACAGGAAGATAGTTCTTATTACAATTGTTACCCATTATCGGCAGGGGAGGGGCAGAATCCTCCTCTGCCGATTTTTTTTGTGCCAAAAAGTAGGGAACTAAGTGACATATATCATCAATATTCTGCCCGTATTATCAGCAATCGACAGAGATTTCCCGATTGGTTAATTTTTCGTTTAATAGACTATTTATCAGCAGAATAATCGATTTATCTATTCAAACGATTGAAACAATATTTCACAAATGTATACAAAACGGTGTAACTGATTGTATTTTCCGTACGCTTACAATGTATTAACTTAATAACCAGATATATAGATCAAGTTACCATGGAAATCACTTTATATATATTCTCTTTTGGCTAACGGCTATAATTGTGAATCTTGACATCATCTGGCCTGTTTTCGAGAATTTTCATGGAATTGCCGTATGTAAACACATTCGTTTACTTTTGTGAATTATTTACAGGTAGATTTGTGAATTCTATTAATTACATTTGTACGTTCAAATTTCGGGGTATGAAAGAGCGGATTCAGGAGATTTTGCGCAAAGAGCAGCTTACTGCGGCACAATTCGCCGATAAGATCGGTGTGCAGCGGTCGAGTGTTTCGCACGTATTATCCGGAAGAAACAATCCCAGTATAGATTTTCTGCAAAAGATTCTGCTTCATTTCGAAAAGATCAGTGCAGATTGGCTTCTCACAGGTCGTGGGGAATTTCGAAAATCGAAAAGCGAATGGGTTGCCCAACAACCCGAAGAGTTGCTATTCGGAGAGGATTCTCCCCCTGCACAAGCGGCATCACAGCCTCCTGTTCCCGCAGAAAATCCTGATTCTTCGCTCTCCCAACTCCCGGTGCAATCGCAAATCAAGGGAGAAAAGCAGATTGAACGGGTTCTGCTGTTCTATTCCGACAACACATTTTCAGAGTATCGTCCCCGCTAACTCGATTGCATCTTGCAATCCGTAGAAAAGTTCTACTTTTGCACAAAATCCGGGCTGCTCACCGCCCCAATTAAAATCGCTATGTATAAGCAGGTTATAAGGCCCTTCATGTTTATGTTTCCGCCCGAGCGGATTCATCATCTGATTGTTGCCAAAATCAGGATTATTTGCCGGATTCCCGGTTTCTCCGGGCTGATTCGCACCCTTTTCGATGACAATAAGGGGGGATTAGAACGTGAAATCTGTGGTCTGAAATTCCGTCATCCAGTGGGCCTTGCAGCCGGATTCGACAAGGACGCCACCTTCTTTTCGGACTTCGCAAATCTGGGTTTCTCTTTTATCGAAATTGGAACCGTTACCCCCAAACCCCAGCCGGGGAATCACAAACCGCGGAGTTTCCGGCTTCCGGCCGATCAGGCTTTGATTAACCGCATGGGGTTCAACAATATGGGAGCCGATGCCGCGGCCGCTCGCCTGGCAAAGAGGCCCAAAAGCAGGCTGATTATCGGAGGAAATATTGGGAAAAACAGTGCAACGCCTAATGCCGATGCACCTGCCGACTACCTCTACTGCTTCCGGGCTCTATACAATGTGGTAGACTATTTTACCATCAATGTGAGTTGCCCCAATGTGGGAAATCTGTGCCAACTGCAATCCGAAGAGAGCTTGTCTGCTATTCTGGAACCTCTATGCAAAGAGCGCTCCGAAAGGGAAATTTATCGGCCCATTTTTCTGAAGATTTCGCCCGATAACTCTTATGCTCAGGTTGATGCCGCACTCGAAGTAATTCGGCAAAAGGGAATTGACGGCATTGTGGCAGTAAATACTACTACCTCCAGAGAGGGGCTCTCTACTTCATCGGAAAAGGTATCGAATATAGGAAATGGCGGATTAAGCGGAAAACCGCTTACCGAAAGAGCGCTGGCCATGGTAAAACACATTGCCCTGCAAACAGAGGGAAAACTCCCGATTATTGCCGTCGGCGGCATCATGACGCCCAACGACGCGCTAGAACGGATTAAGGCCGGAGCCTGGCTCATCCAGATTTATACCGGTTTTATCTATGAAGGCCCCACCTTTGTCAAACGAATTCTGAACGCCCTGAGGAGGGGTTAGTCGTCTCTTTTTCGGACGAATTGTTTTTACCATCCGGAATATTCCTTCTAACCCACTCCGGTTTTCTGAAAAACAGCATCCAGAAGAGCAGCATAGCGAATGGAATAGCCCACTGAATGGTAAAGGGATGGCCGGCGTAGTGCGAAAGGAATAAGGGCAGATGAAAGAGCGAGAATGAGGTAACCCCGTCGACATAACAGGTACTGATAACCGGGTTGACAGTAAGGAGTAAAAGAATCCAAAACCACCTCCAACGGATGGGCCTTAGCCAGATACACAACAGCGTACAAAGGTTCAAAAGCGATATTCCGTAAAGGTTGATACTGAACATTCGTTTAACCCATTTTTGTGACAAACGAGGCTCGCTTTTCCCGTTAGCCACGGCATTCAGACGGACCAGTAAATCAGCTCCTTCGGCGGTTCCCCTGGCCATTCGGAAATAGCCGGGCCGGTATCCCTCCTTTTCAATAACCAGCTCAACATCGCCGGTGACGGCAGCACCTATGGCCGACTTCTTGAGCCGGAAACGGCCTGCGGCATCGGTATAGGCCGTATCGACATTCTTATAATTCACCATAGCACCCGAAATCGCCCTGCCGGTTTCGGAATCGGTTACCACGCCTCCGGCTTCGTACGTCGATTCGCACGAGAGTAGCAGAAAACATGGGAAAAATAGCAAGCCTAAACGAACCAGAAAAGAGATTGATTGCATACAACCCAAATTAGACCATTCCGGAACAGAATATCCACTCCTGTCTTCCTACAAATGTAAGAGATTAACCGATAAGAAAAGTGAACAAAAAAAATGCAACTGCCCTGAAGGAACAATTGCATTTTTAGTGGAGATGACGGGAGTCGAACCCGTGTCCAAACAAGAAACAAATCTGCTTTCTACATGCTTATTCGGTTGTTGGTTTTCGAATAAAGACCGGAAGCCGACACCCCATCTTTACCTTAGCTCCTTAAGTCTCGTTACCACTCCGGAACCCCATGGTAACCATCCCGAACTCACGAGCGCCTCTGAATCGAAAACTGCCGGGAGGAGTTTCTGAGAGACGTCTTGTCCCAACACCTGGTGAAGGGATAAAGCTAATCTACTAAACTTCGATTAAGCAGCAAGAGCGTAGTTTTCTTCGCCTTTTGTTGTTTGTAACCCGGATTTACGAGACTTGTCACCTGGCTCGGCATGCTTACACACCCATTTACCTTGCTGTCAAAACCAGACATCCCCGGTGAGTGTATTGCACGGCAAAGGTACAAAGAAAAAGTGCATTCTGTCACAGAGTTTCTATTTTATAGAAAGAAGCATTATCTTTGCTCTGCAAAACTGTTGGGGGTGCCTGTTAACAGGCTGAGAACATACCCCGGAACCTGATATGTATAATAACAGCGGAGGGAAACGGTGCCTGGTATCTTATGTCGCAGGTTGACAAATTGTCCAGACCGTTCCGCACATGCCGAACAGTCTAAAAAGATACCCATGGATTACAGCCATCAGGCGCTCTGGAAGGAGCTGCAAATCATCAGAGAAAAGCATCCTTTAATCCACAACATCACCAACTATGTTGTGATGAACAACACCGCCAATGCCTTACTGGCAATCGGTGCATCACCCGTTATGGCTCACGCCCTGGAGGAGATGGAGGAGATGACTTCTATTGCTTCGGCATTGGTTCTCAATATTGGCACATTGAGCCCCTCGTGGGTTGAGGCCATGGCAGCTGCCGGAAAAGTGGCCGCCCGGCGAAGCATCCCCATCATTCTCGATCCGGTTGGGGCAGGTGCAACAAGCTATCGAACCGGTGTAGCCCTCTCCCCCTTAAAAGAGGTGAAACCCTCCATCATTCGGGGAAACGGCTCAGAGATTGCCTCGCTTCTGAATGCATCGGCCAAAACCAATGGGGTCGACAGCACACTTTCGTCGGCTTCTGTTATTGATGTGGCGCGCGAATTGGCCTGCGAATATGGGGTGGTTGTTTCGGTCAGTGGCTCTTCGGACTTTATTACCGACGGGAAACAGGTAATAGAAGTAAAGAACGGCCATCCGTTAATGGCTAAAGTTACCGGACTGGGATGCACGGCCTCTTCATTAACCGGGGCCTTTGCCGCCATACAACCCGACTATTTTTCTGCAGCGGTGCATGCCATGATTACCATGGGAATTGCCGGAGAAAAGGCAGCAGCCCGGGCAAAGGGACCCGGTTCGCTCCAGCTGGAATTTTTGGATGCCCTTTACCAATTGGATGCCGATACAGTGGCTTCACACAGTAAAGTGAGTGATTATGCGTCATAGTACTACAAAGCCCGATTTACGTCTCTATTTGGTCACAGATAGATCATTATCTCTGGAACGATCGCTCGATTGGGTTGTCTCGGAGGCGATTAAGGGAGGTGTTACCTTTGTCCAACTGCGCGAGAAGGAGGCCTCTACCCACGACTTCCTGCAACAGGCTCTCTTACTCAAATCGCTGCTTCATCCTTTGGGAATCCCCTTAATCATCAACGACCGGCTCGATATAGCTATGGCTATTGATGCTGATGGCGTACATTTGGGTCAATCGGATATGCCCTGGATGGAAGCCCGTAAGATGTTGGGACCGGCCAAATGGATTGGAATATCCGTTGAGTCGTATGCGGATGCATTGAAAGCCAACGATATGGATATCAATTATATTGCCTATTCACCGGTTTTCGATACCCCTACAAAGACCGACACAAACCAGGCTTTAGGCCTGGAGGGAGTCCGAAAAATTTCGGCCATTACCCGCCATCCCTCGGTGGCTATTGGTGGTATTCACGCAGATAACGCAGCCCGGGTGATTGAGGCCGGAGCCGGAGGGATAGCGGTTGTATCGGCAATTATGTCGGCACCCGATCCCTGTGCGGCTGCTAAAGCGCTTCGCATGAACGTAGATTGTGCTTTACTAAACCGTAAAACGGATAAATAAAATGAAGATCAAGGAATTAGGAGAATTTGGCTTCATTTCCGGATTGGCCGGACAGTTCGCATCGTTGGTGCCTGAAGGATACACGGGTATTGGTGATGACTGTGCCATTATTCCGGCCGGAAATCAATTCGACTGGGTAGTAACCACCGATTTGCTGGTAGAAAATGTGCATTTTCTGCTGAACCGTATCTCTCCCCGCGAGTTAGGGCATAAATCTCTGGCCGTGAATCTTAGCGATATTGCCGCAATGGGGGCCAAACCGATCGGTTCGTTTCTTTCGGTCGGGTTTCCCGCTTCTACTGAGTTATCTGTAGCAGAAGGAATTATGGAAGGTTATAAAAACCTTTCGACCCAAACTGCAACCCCGCTTTTGGGGGGTGACACCACCTCTTCGCCCGATGGCATAGTGATCAATGTGATGGTAATCGGGCAATGCGAAAAGGGTGCCGCCAAACTCCGCTCAGCTGCCCTCCCGGACGACATCGTCTGTGTTACAGGATTCCTGGGCGACTCGGCAGGCGGACTGCGCGTATTGCTCGACCAACTCACCCCATCGGACAACCACAACGCGCTGGTATCCTGCCACCATAATCCCCGGCCTCATCTCAAAGAGGGGCGATTTTTAGGGGCTCTAAAGGGTATACACGCCATGATGGATATTTCGGACGGTATAGCTTCCGATCTGCTGCATATTCTGAAGGCATCGCTGGTTACTGCCGAAATAGAACTCTCTTCGCTCCCCATCTCGGAGAGACTTCGCAATGCAGCTTTGCTGAACGGTTGGAACCACAACACGCTGGCCACCTCGGGAGGTGAGGATTATGTGTTGCTCTGTACCGTCGATCCTGCTGATTACCCGGCCATTTCTGAGGCGTTTCGAAAAGAGTTTTCCACCGATTTGTATGCTATTGGCAGGATAGGCGCTTCGGGCCATCCCGACATTAGCCAACCGCTATTAACCTGGAAAGAGAAAGGTATACCCGTTACCACCATTCCGGGAGGATTTACCCATTTTACCCGATAATCTTTCGCACATCCATAAAAACCCATTGAGATGCAAACTACCCAACGGCACTACAAAAGGGCGTTAACCATTGCCGGAAGCGACTCAGGCGGGGGCGCCGGTATTCAGGCCGATCTGAAAGCCTTTTCAGCCTGCGGCTGTTTCGGGATGTCGGCCATTACGGCCATCACAGCCCAGAACAGTGTAGGGGTCAGGGCCATTCATGGCATTCCACCCGAAATGCTCAGGCACCAAATCGAGGCGGTACTCGATGATCTGGGGGTAGATGCCGTAAAAATAGGCATGTTGCACTCGCCTGAAATCATCGAGGTGGTACAACAGACCTTACACCGCTTTTCTGTTACGGACATCGTGCTCGACCCTGTGATGGTAGCCACTTCGGGCGACCGGCTGCTCCGGGATGATGCCATTGACGCGCTTATTACCAAATTACTGCCGATAGCCCGGCTTATCACCCCCAACATACCTGAAGCCGAGGTGCTTCTGCAGAAAAAAATTGCGGCTCAGGAGGAGATGGAAGGCGCAGCCAGAGAGCTTTCCCGGTTGGCATCAAACGGAAGCAAAAAGGTGTCGGTATTGCTAAAGGCAGGCCATTTCTCAAACCGGGAGTTGGTTGATATCTTTTGGGATGCAGAATCGGAACGGACTCTCTCATTTCCTGTTCAGCGAATCGATTCAAATAATACCCATGGTACTGGATGTTCTCTCTCATCGGCAATTGCAGCCTTTCTTGCCAAAGGCTTCAGCCTGAAAGATGCCGTTACTGAAGGGAAGCGCTATCTGCATAACGCTCTGGCGGCCGGGGCAGAGTACCAAATAGGAAAGGGACACGGACCCGTGCACCATTTTTACGCTTTCTGGCAATAAACCCTATGATACCCGGCTCAGGCGATTTTACGCGACAATTGCGAAGCAAAGCGGAATCGTATTTTGAAAGGTTTGTTCATCACCCCTTTCAAAAAGCGCTTCGTGAGGGCACCCTCTCACCGGAACCATTTGGCCGGTATCTTACGCAGGATGCACTCTATCTGCTTGAAGATGCCCGTGCTTTTACCCGGGTTGCAGAACGTTGCGAAGAAGAATCGCTTGACGCAAATCCCGGCCTGAGTACCGAATGGTTGGCATTTCATTCAGATGCGGCTCTCTTTTTTCGGGCGATGGCATCCGACAGCTATGCCTTAGAACAGGCCATGCAGAATCACTTCTTCCGGTTGTATCAACTCTCCCCGGCATCTGAGCCCTCCGAAGTGTGTGGGGCATACTCCCGATTTCTTCTGCAACATGCCGAAAATGCGCCTATTCCTGTAGCCCTGGCAGCCCTCTTACCCTGTTTCTGGCTCTTTCAGGAGGCGTCACTGGAGCCATGGGTAAAGCCAAACCCGTATCAGCCCTGGCTTACTACATACAGCGGAGAGCTCTATCTGGCCTTCACAGAAAAATGTATCGGAATACTGGAGGAATCCATTAATCTGTACAGTCATCGGAAGATAACAGAGTGTGCCATAGAGGCATTTCTCGCTGCCGCCCTCTGGGAATGCCAATTCCTGGACGAAGCCAGTCAGAGCAGTCCCGATCGTTTTAAGAAAGGATCAATCGAGGGCTCCTGACCCCGGAACCGTTTATAGGGCACCAGCGGGTGTTCGCTGCCGCCCTTCTCCAGAATATGGGTTCGGAACGAATCGGCCACCTCTTTATTGAACAAACCTTTTTCCTGGAAAAGCGAAAAAGCATCGGCATCAAGCACTTCTGCCCATTTGTACCCATAATAGCCTGCTGCATACCCACCCTGAAAAATGTGACTGAAAGAGGGAGAGAAGAGGGTTCCGGCCACTTTGGGCAACACATCGGTAGCCGAAAGGATCTGCTCTTCGAAACGGCTCAGATTGCCAATAAAGGGCTCTTCGAGCGAATGCCAGGCCATATCGGTCATTCCAAAACCCAACTGGCGCAAGGTGAGATACCCGGAGAGAAACTTCTCGCTCTCCCGGATTTTTGCAACCAACTCGTTCGGAATCACCTCGCCGGTTTGATAATGCAGGGCAAAGGTTTTCAAAAAAGCCTCTTCTGGCAGCCAATTCTCCATGATCTGTGACGGTAGCTCCACGAAATCGCGGTACACACTGGTACCGGTTAAACTCTGATACTTTCCCCTGGCCAACATTCCGTGCAGTGCGTGGCCAAACTCATGCAAGAAGGTATCCACCTCGTCGTAGGTTAACAGAGAGGGGGTATTGGGGGTAGGTTTGGTAAAATTACAAACCAACGAAACCAACGGACGAACCGACCGGTTTCCATCCTGACGAGTCTCGCGGAAAGAGGTCATCCAGGCACCGCCCCGTTTGCTTTCGCGTGGATAGAAATCGAGATAGAGAACCGCCATAAATTCTTCTCCGAAGTACACCTCAAATACCTGTACATCTTTGTGATAAACGGGAATCTCACGATTTTCGCGAAAGGTGAGTCCAAAGAGTTTTCCGGCCAGACCAAACACTCCGTCAATCACCCGCGGAAGAGAGAAATAGGGTCGAAGCTGCTCATCATTAAGCTTGTACAGACTATCCTTCAACTGTTCCGAATAGTAGAGCCAGTCCCAGGACTGCAAAGCAAAATCAGCACCCTTTTCCCGGGCAAAATCCGAAACCCGGCGATACTCTTTCTCAGCCACCGGACGAGCCGCCACGCGGATCTGTTCGAGAAAGCGATGTACCGTATCGGGATTCTCGGCCATCCGCTCTTCCAGCACAAAATGGGCGTGCGCCTTATACCCCAGCAAGCGGGCCTTCTCCAGACGGAGATTCACAATCCGGCGAATAATCTCGGTATTATTTTGTTCGTTATCACGACATCCGCGCACAGCGTAGGCTCGCCATATCTTCTCACGGAGCTCCCGGTTATGCGCATATTGAAGGAAAGGAACCCTGCTGGGTTGCTGGAGTGTAAAGATCCACCCCTCCAGACCCTTCTCCTGCGCAGCCATCCGTGCTGCCTGAAGGGCTGTTTCCGGAAGACCGTCCAGTTGGTCTCTTTGGGTAATATGCAGGGTAAAATCGTTGGTCTCGGCCAGCACGTTTTGTCCAAACTGCAAACTCAGCGAAGAGAGTTCGCGCGAAATTTCCCGATACCGTTCGCGATCGGAACCCTGCAAATTTGCGCCATTCCGACGAAACTGCTTATAGGTATTTTCCAGCAGCATCCGCTCCTCAGCCGGCAAATCCCGCTCTTGTAAGGCGGCATACACCGAAGAGACCCGTTCGAACAACTTCTCGTTCAGCATAATGTCGTTGCCGTGATCGGTTAGCAACGGCATCAGATCCTGCGCCAGATTCTGCATCTCATCGCTGGTATCTGCCTCATTCAGATTAAAAAAGATATTGCTCACCTTATCGAGCAAGGCTCCGCTATTTTCGAGCGCCTCTATGGTATTCTGAAAGGTTGCCGGCAACGACGAACCGACTATTTGTTCAACCGCCTCTTTTTGTGCCTGAATCCCGGCCTCGAAGGCGGGCTTATAGTGCGAAAGAGCAATGTGGGGAAAGGGAGGGGTATCGTGGGGAGTGGTCCAGGATTCAAAAAAGGGATTATCTGTCATAGCACAAAATAAATGGTTCAAGTTTGGCAGGGAATCTGCACAGAAGTGCACCAAAGATACCCAATAGCCCGTTAATTCTGCAATACCGAAGGGTTTGGCTCAAAGAAACAGCTGTCGCCATAACTCAAAAAACGGTAGTCGTTCTCGAGCGCATACCGGTAGGCCTCCTTCCATCTGTCGCCGATAAAAGCGCCAATAAGCAAAAGAAGAGTACTTTGAGGCTGATGAAAATTGGTAATCAACTTTCGAACCAATCGAAAGCGATAACCCGGTACAATCATAATTTGCGTAGACGCGTCAAGGTGATCTTTCCCTTCCGATTCCAGCGCCTCAATTAACCTGGAAAGCACCTCTGCCACCGGAAGCGAACCCGCTCTTTGGTAGGGCTCCCACTGCTGAACCTTAATCGGACCGGAAGGGAGCGAACCATGCTCAATAACCTGACAACCTATGCAATACAAACTTTCTAACGTTCTCACACTTGTGGTGCCGACAGCCACCACAGCCTCCGGATGGGCATGAATCCGCCTTAGGGTGGCCAGCGACACAGAGAAGTGCTCCTCATGCATTTCGTGACGAACCACCGCCTCTTCCTGCACCGGTTTAAAGGTTCCTGCGCCTACATGCAGCGTCACTTCATCAAGCATAACCCCCTTGTTTCGGAGTGCCGAAAAGAGCGCAGGCGTAAAATGGAGCCCGGCAGTGGGTGCGGCTACCGAACCCTCGAACTTAGAATAGACCGTTTGGTATCTTTCAATGTCGAGCGGTTCGCTGTCGCGGTGTAAATAGGGAGGAATGGGGACATTGCCCAGCAAATCAAGCAACTCTCCAAATCGAACCGACGGATTCCAGGTAAAGGCAATCTTTTGCGACTGTGCATCCCCTCCAACCATACGAGCATTTAGTGTAATCCCTTGAAAATTAAGAGATAATTTATCTCCTTTCCACTTCTTCAGATTCCCGACAATGCACTTCCAGACCGATTGTCCGGTTTGCTGAAAGGCAAGGGCATAATCGGCAGGATCGAGCGGTTCCAGGCAGAAGATTTCAATCCGGGCACCGGTGGGCTTACGAAATACCAGCCTGGCTCTTACTACCTTGGTATTATTAAACACCAGTAAATCGGCCGGAGAGAGCAGCTGAGGCAGATCGGAAAAGAGGCGGGTTTCAAGGGTTCCATGGGCAGAGACCAGCAATTTCGACTGGTCTCGTTGGGCTAGCGGATATTTGGCTATGCGTTCGTCGGGAAGATCATATTGATAGGAGCCAATATGCAGCCGGTTCAAAAAATCCATAAAAAGTGGGCCTAGAGTGGAGAAAAGGTGATGGTGCGGCAAATTTAGTTAATTTTGCCTCTTTAAAAGGAGATAGCATGCGTTTCAAAGTTGGCGACCGGGTAAAATTCCTGAATGATATTGGCGGGGGAGTGGTAGTGCGGATTACCCATAAAACTCTCTATGTCGAAAATCAGGATGGTTTCGAAATTCCTGTGTCGGAACAGGAGATTTTGTTAGATTTGGATAATGCGTTTGGATCAGAATCTAAATCGTTGGTTCAGAAATCATTGCCTGATGAATTTTACGTCGCTGAGCCCTCCGAAACCGAAAACTTCCCGGAGGCTGAGCATAATCCTTCAGCGCAAGCCGGAGATACCAACTGTTCGTTGTGGTTCTCCTGGGTTCTGCAGAGAGCGGCGAAGTGTGCCGATCTCTACCTGATCAACGACAGTAGTTACCAGTTGCTTTACACTGTATCGACCGGAGAAAAGGGAGCGCCTTATCAATATAGTAAAGCCGGGCGTCTGGAAGACGGATTCAAGGAACTTATGGGAAGCTTTTCACACGAAATGTTGCTTCGAAACCCGATTCTTCGTTGTGAGGGTATCCTCTTTAAGCCGGGTCGCTATGAGGCACATGCGCCGGTTCTTTTCGAATTTTTTGTAGATACAAAAACGCTTTTCGACCCAAAGAGCCATGTAGCGAACGATTATTTCGACGAAAAAGCGCTGTTAATTTCCATCTATCAGGTAGACGAGCCTTTACGAATATCGAAAGAAATTCTCTCAGATGCCAACACGTTTATTACCACAGCAGAGCAAATTAAGCCTGCGAATGGGGTGAAAAATATTCCACATCAAACCCCTGCGCAGGCAGAGGGGCCGAAAATTCAACGAAACACCCTTTCGGACGATGAGAACGTAATAGACCTGCATATTGAGCTATTGGTAGAAAATAGCGAAAATTTAACACCCGGAGAGATACTGGATATCCAGATGGCCCGGTTTAAAATTTCACTCGAATCGGCCATTGTTCGAAAAACACCCAAACTGATCTATATTCACGGAGTGGGAAATGGGAAGCTTCGTTACACGCTTCGCAAAACCTTAGAGAGAGAATATCCGAAGATTCGCTTTCAGGATGCCTCTTTCAAGGAGTATGGTTATGGGGCTACCATGCTGTTTTTGAAATAATTACAATTCGTTCTTTTTGAGCAGGCCGTTCCATCGCTGTTTCCGTAAGGAAAGGGAGGAAAGTCCGGGCAACACAGAGCACCATGCTTCCTAACGGGAAGATATTCGTGAGGGTATGTTCGTGTGACAGAAAATTACCGCTCCTTTTACCGTGTGTAGAGGGTGTAAGGGTGAAAAGGCGGGGTAAGAGCCCACCGGTTCTGTTGGTAACAGCAGAAGCCGCACACACCATGGGTTGTAAGGCCATGTATACCGGCAATTAAGGGCTGCTCGCCCGATGCCGGGGGGTAGGCCGCTGACGATCCGGTTGGTGACAATCGGGCTAGATAAATGATGGGAGCCTTCTTCGGGAGGACAGAACCCGGCTTACAGGCCTGCTCAATTTTACGGGGGGGTTGCCAAAATCGAGGCAACTCCCTTTTTTTTTGGCCTGTTCGGTTTGTTATATAATATATATTATGTTAAGTAGTATTTTTTACTACTACTCCTGGATGACCCATGGCCCGGTTCTCCCAAAACCTTCTACCGAAATTTTCGACTTCCCTGCCTGATGCGTAATCTCTACTATCGAAAAGCAGTTGGAAGAGATGTCGCCTTCTACCATGGCCCCGTGCGTGAAATAGTGAATTCCATTCCTGTAACTATGGTGACCCTCATGATGATGGCCCTGGAATACGGCTATCACCTTTTTGCTCTCTTCTAAAATTTTAACAATTTGGGGCCAATTTTTTACGCACACCGACTTGGGCACCGT
Source organism: uncultured Bacteroidales bacterium (assembly GCA_964451605.1). Taxonomy (GTDB): domain Bacteria; phylum Bacteroidota; class Bacteroidia; order Bacteroidales; family UBA4181; genus JAQVSH01. Next base: position 81,298 of record CAYVJA010000001.1, read on the forward strand.
AGAAAATCCATCCAGAAGCTGATGAATAAAGAGAACAACCGGTCGTTCGCTCTTCTCCAATTCTGATTGTAGCCAGGAACACTGCGCTTCAGGGACCCTGGCGTAAGTCCAGTCGAAATTGCCTCTGCTATAATCTAAACCCTCTTCTGTGAAATTGGCGTCAAGTACAAGAAACCGACAAGGCCCTTCGCGGAAGGCAAAATAACTTTTACCGTTAGCCGGACCACTGTTACGGGTATTGGCCAGAAACTCCACTTTTGTAATGCTGTCCATGTCGTGATTCCCTAACACGTGGTAAACCGGTTTAGGAAAACTTTCGAACAGCGATTCGATGGTACGCAGATACGACAAGGTTCCCGAGGCATCGGGCGGCGAAGCCTGATCTTTAAAATCGCCCAGTTCAATCAGAAAATCTACTCCTTCACGCCGAAAAGTATCCATTGCCATAGAGAGTTTCTGTTCCGATAACCGGTAATGTCGTGAGCCCCCTGTCGGAACATCGGCATAATGAAGATCGGCAACAACCCCAAACCGAACCTTTTTACTCCCAAAAATGGGCAGTAACCCCTGACCGGCCACCAAAACCAAGCCACCCATCGATTGTCTGAGAAAACTACGTCTGTTAATCACTCCTCTCCTCCCCTTCTTCTGAAAAAAAATAAAACGCCTCCTGCTATTTGCATTAAATATATCAGAAATCAAACCAATTAGCAGAAAATGTATCTAATTGCCTGTATATCAATATATAGAAACAGCAGGAGGCGTTAAAGCTGCATCTATCAGGATGCAGAAAGCTGTAAAAATTTGCTACAATGCATCAAGAGCTGCCTGCACCTCTTTCAGTTTGTCCTCCATCTTGAAGCGGTAATAGAGACTCTTCAAAGTAGAAAGCACGCCCTCTCCTTTGGGGTTGATTGCGCGACACTTTTCGAGCGGCTCCATCGCCTTCTTGAAGAACTCATTGCCTTCGGCCAGTTTTTTCTGGAATTCAGCTTCATCCTTCTCGTCGTTAGCCGCTTCTACCAACTTCACACCATTGTTGTAGTAGAAAACCGCCACATTATAAAGCGCATCGTAAAAGTTGGGATCCAGTTCAACTGCCTTCGAATAGCCGGCAACAGCCTTTTCTATATCACCCAATTTTTCATACAGCGTACCCTCAACAAAAGGGAACAGTTTATTGGTGGGATCTAACGTTTTGGCCGACTGAATCTTCTCGATGGCCTCATTGGCATTATTTGTATCAATCAGCCCCTGAATCAGTTGAAGCAGAATGTTTTTGTCGGTAGGAAATTTTTCATAACCTGCCCGCAGATAATTGATCGCCTTTAGCGTATCCTGTTTCTCCATATTGAGTGTATAGAGAAATTCATAGACTGCGGGATCGCTAACCTGTAACGCAACTGCCTTGTCGAGATACTCAATGGCCTTTTCGGATTTCTTGTCGAGCATAGCCATGAAGCCACAATAAAAGATGATAGAGGTATCGGTTTCGGCAGGAATTCCGACAGCGGTGTTGATAGCCAGAATCTTCTCGAAATTGGCCAAAGCCTCACTGTACTTATTCTGGCCGTATGCGTTCATCCCCTCCTGCTCGTACGAAACCTTCAGGTTTTGGAGTTCGGTCTTTGCCTCAGCCAAATCGGGTGTCAACTCCAGTGCTTTTTTATAGCTTTCTACCGAAATATCGAGCGGTTTTTCTGTGGTATTCTTAGTATCTTCCCAACCTGAGAGTTGACCTTCGGTGTAGTAGAGATTGAGATAGGGATAGACATGTTTTTCTTTTCCCTGCTTGTCGGCCAAAGTCTCGGACGGATCCATTTTAAAAAACATCTTGATTTCGGCAGGCGAAGCACCCATCCGCACATACTTCATGTTTACATTGTAGAGGTCGCTATACGCCCTTGCTCTTTCGAGCCAGGTTTTGGAGAACATAGCTTTCTTCGGATTCTCAATACCTGCATTAATCTTTACCAGTTTCTTCTCGATGGCGGCTATGCCGTCAGCGTTCTGGGAAAAGAGGGCACCGCACCCGAACAGAGTGACAAGTGCCAGAGAGATGATCTTTTTCATACGTATTCAGTTTTTTGTGGGGTTTCTATATTAATTCTGAGAATTCTCTTCTTCCTGTTGTTGCTGCATAGCCCGGTCGAGCAGTTCGGCAATATCATCGGGCGAACCTTGCGGTGCGGCCATCTCTTCCTCTTCGTCCGAACGGGGAACCTGAGTAACAGAAGCTATAGAATCGTCGCCGCGCAGATTAATTAATCTGACACCCTGAGTAGCCCTGCCTGCAACCCGAATACTATCGACGTGCATCCGAATGGCCACTCCCGATTTATTGATAATCATTAGGTCTTCGTCGTTTCCAACCGCCTTGATGGCAATCAGCGAACCGGTCTTCTCGGTGACATTCAAGGTTTTCACACCCTTTCCGCCACGATTGGTTATCCGGTAATCCTGTAAGGGCGAACGCTTACCAAATCCATTCTCCGAAACCACCAGAATATCCTTATCGGCCGAATCGATGCAGATCATTCCAATCACCTCGTCGCCTTCAACAACCGGCTCGTCCGATTCGACGAGTTCACTATCCGGCTCCTCATTCTGGCCCACATAGATACCCCGAACCCCTGAGGCCGTACGACCAACCGGACGAACGGTATCCTCGTTAAAGCGGATAGCCCTTCCGGAGCGAACAGCCAGAAGAATCTCGGAAGTTCCCGTTGTTAGTTTTGCTTCCAGCAGCATATCGTTCTCCCTGACAGTTATGGCATTAATACCATTCACACGGGGTCTTGAATAGGCTTCGAGCGAAGTCTTTTTGATAGTTCCCCTCTGTGTGCAGAGAACAATGTAATGATTATTCACATACTCTTCGTTCTGCAGGGTCAGGACATTGATATAGGCCTTAACCTTATCGTCGGGCTCCAGATTGATCAGATTCTGAATGGCACGCCCCTTCGAAGTCTTGTTCCCCTCGGGGATGTCATACACCTTCAGCCAAAAACATCTCCCTTTTTCGGTAAAGAAGAGCAGAGTATTATGCATAGATGCGTGGAAAAGGTGTTCCAGGAAATCGTCATCGCGCGTGGTACTCCCTTTCGAACCTACCCCTCCCCGGCTCTGGGCCTTAAATTCGGTAAGCGGGGTTCTTTTGATATAGCCCATATGCGAAATGGTGATTACCATATCGTCGTCGGCGTAGAAATCTTCGGGATTGAATTCATCGGCACTCATTACAATTTGGGTACGACGCTCTTCACCGTATTTCTCCCTAACGGCAATCAACTCCTCTTTAATAATTTTCATGCGAAGCCCTTCGTCAACCAGAATCTGCTGCAAATAGGCCACCAATTTCAGCAACTCCTCATACTCCAGCTTAAGCTTATCCCGCTCCAGGCCGGTGAGCTGACGCAGACGCATATCGACAATGGCACGCGACTGCAAATCAGAGAGCTGAAAACGAGCCATCAAAGCTTCGCGCGCATCATCGGGATTGGCCGATGCCCTGATAATCCGGATTACTTCGTCGATGTTGTCGACAGCAATCAGCAAACCCTCCAGGATGTGAAGCCGTTCCTGCGCCTTTTTCAGATCGAACTCGGAACGACGAACCACCACCTCCTGACGGTGTTTTACATAATAGAAGATCAGATCCTTAATATTCAACATTTTAGGACGACCTTCGACCAAAGCAATGTTGTTCACATTGAAGGCCGATTGAAGTGCTGTATACTTAAAGAGGTTGTTGAGAACCACATTGGCAGAGGCATCTTTCTTCAGTTTAATGACAATTCGCATACCCTCGCGGTCGCTCTCATCATTAACAAATGAAATGCCTTCCAGCTTCTTGTCATTCACCAGATCGGCAATCTTTTTTATCAGATCGGCCTTATTTACCTGATAGGGAATCTCAGATACAACGATTATCTCGCGACCGCTGCTCTGCACTTCGATTTCGGTTTTGGCGCGGACTACTATCCGGCCCCGCCCCGTTTCGAAGGCTTCTCTAACCCCCTGATAACCCTGGATAATACCACCGGTCGGGAAGTCAGGCGCAACCATCAGAACGGCCAGTTTATCGGTCCCGATTTCAGGATTATCTATATAGGCCACAATGGCATCGACCGTATTACGCAGATTATGGGGTGCCATATTGGTGGCCATACCCACTGCAATACCCGATGCGCCATTCACTATCAGATTAGGTATCCCCGAAGGTAAAACGGCCGGCTCCTGCAACGAGTCATCGAAGTTAGGAACAAAATCGACCGTATTCTTGTCCAGATCGGCCAGCATCTCCTCGGCAATCTTTTGCATTCTTGCTTCGGTATAACGCATGGCAGCAGGAGAGTCACCATCGACCGATCCGAAGTTACCCTGCCCCTCAACCAGGGCATAACGAAGCGACCAGGGTTGTGCCATACGAACCATGGCATCGTATACAGATGAATCGCCGTGCGGGTGATACTTACCCAAAACCTCACCCACAATACGGGCCGACTTTTTAAAAGGTTTCCCGGCCACATTACCCAGCTCCGACATCCCGAACAGGACTCTGCGGTGTACCGGTTTCAGACCATCACGAACATCGGGAAGCGCTCTGGAAACAATGACCGACATCGAATAATCGATATAGGCCGATTTCATCTCCTCCTCAATGTTGATGGTCAGAATTCTTTCGCCTTCAGCTTGCATAATAAGTTGTTAGAATTTCTAGTAATCGTAACGCATAATAAACCTGTAAATTTAACTGATTTTATTGAATTGGCCCACTCTAGGCCTGCATTATGATTTAATTCTATCTTTGCATCACACCATTTTCGCCAGGTTGGCAGATGGAAATTGCATCGACTATGAGTAAATCAATGACAGGCTTCGGAAAAGTAGAAGTAGAAACGCCGGCTCGCAAAATTCACATCGAAATTCGTTCGCTCAATAGCAAACAGGCCGACATCAGTCTTCGCCTTCCCGGAATCTACCGTGAACTTGAACCCGAAATCAGGGCGCTTCTGACCAAAAGGCTGGTACGGGGAAAAATCGATTTTTCTGCCTCGTACGACGAGCTTTCGTCAAAGAGTACCGAATTCTTCAACAAAGCCCTGATTCGCGAATACCATACCGAGGTTATTAATATGGCACAGGAGCTCGGCCTGGCAGTACCCGACGATATCCTGAACACCCTGCTTCGTCTTCCCGATGTCTTGAAAAACGAACAGAAGGGGATTGAAGAAACTGAAAAAGAGATATTTATGCAGGGAGTAAACCAGGCACTCGATGCCATGGATACCTTCAGAGAGCAGGAGGGCGATGCATTGCTGCTTGACATTCTGCATAGGGTAGATTTCATAGAAGAGGCCATTCTTCGGGTAGAACCTTTCGAATCGGCTCGTATAGAACAAATCAGAGACCGTATCAGAAAAAATCTTCTGGAGGTGGCAGAAGAGGCCCATCTCGACAAGAACCGGCTGGAACAGGAACTCATCTACTTCCTGGAAAAGATAGACATTACAGAAGAGAAGGTCCGTCTGCGAAACCATTGCGCCTATTTTCGCGAAACTGCGGCCAATGACGATGCGGTTGGACGCAAACTGGGCTTCATTTCACAGGAAATGGGCCGGGAAATTAACACCTTAGGTTCGAAAGCCAACGATGCCCGGATTCAACAGATTGTGGTTGGGATGAAAGACGAGCTGGAAAAGATTAAAGAACAGATTTTGAACATCTTATAGTAATAAGTATGGATAAAGAGAGAGGTAAGGTTATCATCTTCTCGGCTCCTTCGGGTTCGGGGAAAACCACCATAATCAAGCGATTGCTGGCCGCCGGACTTCCCCTCTCCTTTTCGGTATCTGCCTGTACCCGGTTGCCCCGAAACGGCGAGGTAAACGGGAAAGACTACTATTTCCTCAGTGAGGATGAGTTTCGGGCAAAGATTGAGAAGGGCGAGTTTCTGGAGTGGGAAGAGGTATACAAAGGAAACCTTTATGGAACCCCCTCCTCCGAACCCGAACGAATATGGGCAAGCCAAAAGCATGTACTCTTCGATGTAGATGTGAAAGGCGGCCTGCGACTAAAGGAGTTGTTCGGGTATCAGGCCCTCTCGCTCTTTATTATGCCCCCCTCGATTGAAGAGCTAAGAAAACGACTTCAGTTCCGATCGACAGATAGTCCGGAAGTGATCGAAAAACGGATAGAAAGAGCCGAATACGAGATGAGTTTTGCAAACCGGTTCGATACTATTATAGTAAACGACCAACTCGACATTGCCACCGGGATGGCTTACGATAAAATCCTGAATTTTTTGCGCGAATAGCCGGTTACAGATCGCATGCAATCTGCGTTCCCAGTAGATCTTCGAAGGTTTCACGCCGGCGTATCAGATGTGTTTTCCCTTTGTAGAGCAACACCTCGGCAGGACGAAGCCTTGAATTGTAGTTCGACGACATAGAAAAACAGTACGCGCCGGCATTCCGGAACACCAGGCAATCGCCTTCACGCACCTCGGGCAATTCACGATCTGAGGCAAAGGTGTCGGTTTCGCAGATATAGCCCACCACCGAGTACTTTTTCAACGGCCCGTCGGGGTTCGATACATTCAAAATATGATGATAGGCATCGTAAAACATCGGCCTGATCAGGTGATTTAATCCACTGTCGACCGCTGCAAATGTGACGACAGGAGTCTGCTTTACCGCATTAACCGTTACACAGAAATAGCCGGCCTCGCTGACCAGAAACTTACCCGGTTCGAATATCAGCGTAAGCGGCTTACCATAACGGGTGCAAAAATCGTTAAAGTCGGCCGAGATAACCTCACCCAATCTTTCGATATCCGTGGCGTAATCGCCGGGTTTGTAAGCCACCTTAAAACCGCTGCCAAAATCGAGATACTCCAGCGAAGGGAAGCGCATAGCCACCGTAAAAAGGGCATCGGCACTCTTCCGGAAAGCTTCCGGATCCAGAATATCCGAACCGGTGTGCAAGTGAAGCCCGGTAATGTTCATGCCCAACCTTTCGGTATGCTCAACCAATTGGTCGAGATACGCTATAGAAATGCCAAACTTTGACCCCTTGTGACCTGTAGAAATTTTAACATGCCCTCCTCCCATTACATGGGGATTAATCCGGATGCAGGCAGGTACCGATCCACCGAATTTTTCTCCGAACTTCTCTAAAACCGAAAAGTTATCGAGTGTAATCCTGACACCCAGTTGAATCACCTCTTCCAATTCGGAAAAAGAGACACCACTGGGGGTAAACAAAATCTTTTCGGGTGCAAAACCGGCGGCAAGTCCCATCTTCACCTCTCCCGGCGAAACTGCATCGAGCCCTGAGCCCAATTGGGCAAAGAGCTTGAGGATATTGAGGTTGGTAAGTGCCTTACATGCAAAATTCAGACGGATTGAAGGGACCGAAAAAGCTGAAAGCAAACGATTATACTGTACCTCCATCCTATCGCCATCGTACACGTAAAGAGGACTTCCATAGGTTCGGGTCAGTTCGGTGAAAGGGAGCATAAGAGACAATTTATTGCAATTGATTTTTAAGACTTTCTATAGCGGCAGACAATCCATCGGGCAACTTTCCGCCAGCAGTGGCAAAGAAAGGCTGACCGCCCCCTCCGCCCTGAATGGCTTTGGCTGCTTCCCGTATCATCTGAGCGGCACTTTTGCCCTCAGCAATCAGATCGTCCGACAGCATCACGGCAAGCTCGGGTTTACCATTCGAAACCCTTCCGGCAACAAATGCCAGACGCCCCTTCTCGGATCGCAACATAAAGGCAATATTCTTCACCATCTCCGGGGTAGCCTGATCCGACTTCCACTCCAGAAGGCGCAAACCCGAAGCATTCTCAACAGCCGACTCCAATAGACGGCGCTTAACCATTTCGGCCTGCATTTGCAGGAAAGATTCGGCCTGCTGTTTCATCTCCTGATTATCGGCCAGAAGCTTTTGAATGGCCGACAATACATTGGGCGAACCGGGAAATAACATACGGATCTCCTTTAACAGATCGGCACTCCGAGCCAGCAATGCCTCTGCACCCGGGCCCGTGGCGGCCTCAATACGGCGAATACCGGCAGCCACAGCCGATTCGGAAGCAATCTTAAAAAAGCCGATCTCACCCGTGGCCGAAACGTGGGTTCCACCACACAACTCTACCGAACGGTCGAAACGGATAACCCGAACCTTGTCGCCGTATTTCTCGCCAAAGAGCGCCATAGCACCCAATGCTCTGGCCTCTTCCATAGGCATTTCACGTTGCTCATCGAGAAGGCTGTTTTCACGAATGTATTTGTTGACGAGCGCCTCGGCATCCTGTAACTCTTGGTCGGTCATCTTTTGAAAATGGGCAAAGTCGAAACGGAGATAATCGGCCGAAACAAAAGAACCCTTCTGTTCGACATGCGATCCTAATATCTCCCGCAAAGCCCTCTGCAAGAGATGAGTAGCCGTATGATTGGCCTGAATCTGCCTGCGGTTTGTTGCGTCAACCTCCGCAACAACCGGCAGATTCAGCTGAGCAGGCAACCACTCAACCAAATGGATATGCAGATTGTTCTCCTTCTTGGTGTCGATCACAGGCAGTTCGAAGCCCATGCCCCGGATAACCCCCTTGTCACCCATCTGTCCGCCGCTTTCGGCGTAAAACGGGGTCTTATCGAGTACCAGCTGAAAAAGCTCTTTGCCTTTGGTTTTCACCTTCCGGTAACGGGCTATCTGTGCATCACACTGCAGCATATCGTACCCCACAAATCGAGGCTCCTCACAGGCATGGATTTCGGTCCAGTCGCCCGTATCAACACTGGCATCGGCACGTGAGCGTTGCTTCTGCGCCTCAAGATGCTTTGCATACTCCTCCTGGTTGTAGGTAAGCCCGTTTTCCCGCAAGATCAACTCGGTGAGATCGAGGGGAAAACCGAAGGTATCGTAAAGTTCGAAAACCACCTCGCCCGGCACCTCATTTTTGTGCTCAGTACGGCATTTCGACAACAATGAATCGATAAGCCGGAGACCCGTTTCAAGGGTACGCAGGAAAGAGTTCTCTTCTTCCTTTATTACCTTGACAATCAACTCTTTTTGCGCCTTTAGTTCAGGATAGGCGTCGCCCATCACCTCAATCAGCGTAGGTACCAACGCGTAGATAAAAGGTTCCTTTTGGCCAAGGAAGGTATATCCGTAGCGAACCGCACGCCGTAAAAGACGCCGAATCACATAACCGGCCTTATTGTTGGAAGGAATCTGCCCGTCGGCAATCGAAAAAGCAATAGCCCGCAGATGGTCGGCAACCACTCGCATGGCCACATCGACGCTCTCTTCTTCACCATATTTTCTGCCGACCAACAGGCCAATCGCCCGAATGAGATCGGTAAAGAGATCGATATCATAATTCGAACTCTTATTCTGCAAAACACGGCACAACCGTTCAAAACCCATTCCTGTATCGACATGACAGGCAGGAAGACGCTCCAGCTGCCCGGAGGCTTTCCGGTTAAATTGCATAAAGACCAGGTTCCATATCTCAATTACCTGAGGATCACTCTGGTTAACCAATTCCCGTCCGGGAACAGCCAGACGCTCGGCTTCGGGGCGCGAGTCGTAGTGAATTTCCGAGCAGGGGCCGCAAGGTCCTGTATCGCCCATCTCCCAGAAATTGTCTTTTTTGTTTCCAAGCAAAATACGCGATTCGGGCAGATGCTTCTTCCAAAAGCCGAAAGCCTCTTTGTCCATCTCGAGGTGATCGTCCGAACTCCCTTCAAAAACCGTTACAT
>CAYVJA010000001.1:91119-104318 GCA_964451605.1 uncultured Bacteroidales bacterium
GATCCTTATCGATTTTTACCACCTCGGTAAGATATTCCCAGGCCCAGTCGATAGCCTCCTCTTTGAAATAGTCGCCAAAAGACCAGTTACCCAACATTTCGAACATGGTGTGGTGATAGGTATCGTGACCCACCTCCTCCAAATCGTTATGCTTTCCGCTAACGCGCAAACACTTCTGGCTATCAGCCACGCGAAGTGCCTTGGCAGGCGAATTGCCTAAAAAAATCTCCTTAAAGGGGTTCATCCCGGCATTGGTGAACATAAGCGTAGGATCGTTCTTCACCACCATCGGGGCCGAAGGAACAATTTGGTGCTGTTTCGAAGCAAAGAAGTCAAGGAAGGATAATCGGATCTCTTTTGTGGTCATCATGCCGCTGATAATCTGAAAACTAAATCGTTAAAAAAAACGAATAATACTTTTTGAATTTGGCAAAAGTAATTAATTGATTTAATTTTGGCCACATTCCTTACGCATTAATCGCTTAATTCCGCTCAATTCCGCAATATGTTAAAGCCAACCTACAGGTTTAATCCAGAGTCGCTGCGGTTCGAAAAAATAACCATCAGCATCAAAGGGTTGATTGTAAAGGCATTTACCTTTTTTACCGCCAGTATCTTCGTGGCCATTGGGTACTATCTCCTGTTTGCCCGCTTTTTTGAGTCGCCCCGCGAACGGGTGCTCAGCCGCGAAAACAGAGAGCTTCAGTTGCAATACGAGGTGATGCAGCGCAAACTCAGTCAGATAGAACTGGTACTGAACGATCTGCAGGATCGCGACGACAACCTCTACCGCGTCATCTTCGAATCGGAACCCATACCCTCTACCATCCGAAAGGCCGGAACCGGAGGAATGAACCGAATTGACAACTTCACCACCCTGAGTAACGAAAAGCTGGTTGTAGAGACGGCCACCAAAATTAACACGCTGCAAAAACAACTCTACATACAGTCGAAATCGTACGATGAGCTCATTCAGCTTTCAAACAACAAATCGGCTATGATTGCCGCCATTCCTTCCATTCAACCGGTTGCCAATAAAGACCTGAAGCGGGCTGCAGGAGGCTACGGAATGCGGATAGACCCTATTTATAAGGTACCCCGGATGCATGAAGGTATGGATTTCTCGGTTCCCGTGGGTACGGAGGTGTATGCCACGGGCGACGGCGTAGTGGTAGATCGCGGCCGCGATGGTGAATATGGAAATGCTATTGTAATAGACCACGGCTTTGGTTATACCACCCGCTATGCTCACCTTTCGGCCTTCAATGTGCAAAAAGGAGAGAAGGTGAAACGGGGCGAAGTGATTGGAAAGGCGGGTAACACAGGAAAATCGACAGGTCCGCACGTCCATTACGAAGTACGCAAAGGCGGCAGGGCACTTAATCCGGTTAACTTCTATTTCAACGACCTTACGGCCGATGAATATGCCCAACTTGTGAATATTTCAGACAATGCCGGTCAGGCATTCGATTAAAGGCCATTACACTATGCCCTACAAAGCAAAACGGGTAGAAAAACTCTACTACTCCATTGGCGAAGTTGCCGCAATGTTCGATGTAAACAGCTCGCTGATCAGATATTGGGAGCAGCAGTTCGACATCATTAAGCCCCGAAAGAACAAAAAAGGAAACCGCCTGTTTACCCAATCCGATATCGATAATTTTCACCTGATCTATCACTACGTAAAAGAGCGGGGGATGACCCTGAAAGGGGCACAACAAAAACTGGCTGAAAATCGGGAAGAGGCGGTACAAAACTTCGAGATTGTAAAACGGCTTCAGGAGATTCGGTCGGCTTTGCTCACCCTCCGCGAACATCTGGAATAACAACAACCCTATGCCATTACTCAAAGAGATAGCCAACTGCTTCGAAGCGATGGCCCCACTTTCGCATCAGGAGTCGTACGACAACAGCGGGATTCAACTGGGCGAACCGGATAAGCAGATTGATTCTGCGCTGGTTACCCTCGATCTGAACGAGCAGGTGGCAGAAGAGGCCATAAGGCTGGGTGTAGATTTGATTGTGACTCACCATCCCCTGATTTTCAAGCCCCTTAAACAGATTTCCGGGGCCACTCCCACCGAACGGATGGTGATTGGCTGTCTCAGACACGACATTGCCGTCTACGCCTGCCACACTAACCTCGATGCCTCTCCACAAGGGGTAAGCCACTACCTGGCCCGTAAACTGGGTATCACCAACGGCACCCTTCTGGAACCTCGTCAGGGACTCTTTACCAAGCTGGTGGTATACATCCCTGCTCATGCCTTTCCCAAAGTGCGCGAAGCGCTCTTTCAGGCCGGAGCGGGAACCATGGGCGACTACGAACAATGCGGCTTCTCGGCACACGGTCTGGGATCGTTCCTTCCCGGGAAAGAGACACATCCCTACGTGGGCACCCCCGAACAGTTCCATGAAGAGCCGGAAGTACGGTTCGAAACCCTTTTCCCGTCGCGCCTGAAAAAACGGGTAGTAGAGGCGCTGCTGGCGAGCCATCCTTACGAAGAGCCGGCTTTCGATCTCTTTCCCTTGCTCAACTCCTCGAACGATGCAGGATTCGGCTGGGTGGGAAACCTGCCGGAACCTCTTTCGGCCGGGCACTTTTTAGAACAACTGAAAGAGAAACTGGCTTGCGGAGCCCTTCGCTATAGCACACCCCCCTCCCGCCCTATTCAGAAGGTGGCAATTTGCGGCGGATCGGGGTCCGACCTGCTCGGATTGGCTATCGCTGCGGGAGCCGACGCCTTTGTCACTGCCGATCTGAAATATCATGCTTTTCAGGCGGCCGAAGGAGCCCTGCTATTGGTAGATGCAGGACACTACGAAACAGAACAGTTTACAAAAGAGCTCTTTTATGATGTTCTAACCAAAAAATTCAATAATTTTGCGGTTCACATTTCTAAGGTCAAAACCAATCCGATAAATTATCTCTAGTATGGTGAATGAGAAGAACAAACCGTCTGAAGTAGCGGAAATTTCAGTTGAGGAAAAATTGCGTGCGCTGTACCAACTGCAAAAAGTGCACAGTGAACTCGACAAAATCAATATATTACGGGGTGAACTACCCTTGGAGGTACGCGATTTGGAAGATGAAATTGCCGGATTAGAGACCCGGATTCAGAACTACCGCGAAGAGATCAAAGCCCTTGAAGCCGCTTTGAACACCAAAAAAACAGAAATTGTCAACTCCCAGAACTTGATTAAGAAGTACAAAGAGCAACAAGACAATGTCCGCAACAACCGCGAGTACGACTCTCTTTCGAAAGAGATTGAATACCAGACCCTCGAAATTGAACTCTCCGAAAAGAGAATCCGCGAATTTATGGCCCAGATCGACGAACGGAACCAGGCCATAGGGCGCTCGGCAGAGCAACTGGAATCGAAGAATGCCGACCTTATCGACAAAAAGAAAGAGCTTGAAGATATCTCTGCCGATACCAACAAAGACGAAGAGCAGCTTGTAGCCAAGGCAAAACTGATTGAAGAGAAGATCGAACCCCGTCTGCTCTTTGCCTATTCCCGGATTCGTAACAGTGTGTACAATCGGCTGGCTGTAGTAACCGTACAAAGAGATGCTTGCGGAGGCTGCTTCAATAACATTCCTCCTCAACGCCAACTCGACATCCGCTCAAGAAAGAAAATCATTGTCTGTGAATACTGCGGTCGTATTTTCGTAGACGACACCCTGGCCTAAAACCATATATCCACAGCATATTACAAAAAAAACGCCCCGATTGCGGGGCGTTTTTTTGTGAGGTTACCTCATATCGATTGTCTCTACCCCGGGGTGAGCCGACGGCTGAAAAGTAACCATCTGCCCGGTTATCTTCTCAGGTGTAGCGGGCAAAGTTAAATGTAACAACTGCTCTCCCCCGCCCTTACGGGTAATCTTAAGACGAAGAGGCAAAGCGCTCTTCTCGTCGATGGTGAGCAGAACCGACTCATAACGATTGGTCTCCTTCCGGGGCTTAAGCAATACCCCCGCAGCGGCCGACCCGTTTACAGTAGTAGCTCCCAAAAACTGCATGGCAAAATCCTTACTCTGCACATCGAAAAGCTTCAAGGGATTAAAGAGCGTTAAATCTTCAGGATCGAAGAAATCTTCGGCATTCGACAAGGTGAGCTCATTGGCATCGGCCAGGTATTGCGCAACCACCCTGCCATCGAAAAAGAGCTCCATATCGCTGAGTTGAATCTTATAACGACCTCCCAACACAAACAGAAAGCCCTCTCTGCCGGACGAAAGATCGGCCGAAACTGCTGTCTCGGATGCAAAAAAAACAAAACGGGCCTTCCACCCGTCGGGCGAAGCCGTGGCTTTCTTTAACCGGTTGATATAGGTTTGTGCCTTTGCATCCGACTGAGCCGGAAGCGGTTGTTGCGCCACGAAAAAAAGCAAAAAGAGAGAAATGGGGAGAAGAAGCAGTCGGTTCATGAGAAAGAGAAGAGTAGAGGAGAGAAAATCTTAGAAGTGATCTCTCAAATATTGTTCCAAAGAGGCCTGATCTACAAACAAAACCTGCCGGGCTTTACTCCCTTCGAAAGGCCCCACAATATTGGCGGCCTCCAGTTGGTCCATAATCCTTCCGGCACGGGCATAGCCTATAGAGAACTTGCGTTGAATCAGAGAGGTAGAACCCTGTTGATGCATCACCAACAAGCGGGCTGCATCGGAAAAGAGTTCGTCGCGCTTAGAAAGATCAACCTCCTTGTTATCCGCTGCACTCTCTTCGCCATAGTATTCAGGCAACTGCAACGCGGAAGCGTACCCCTGCTGCGAACCGATAAAATCGGTAATTCTCTCCAATTCCGGGATGTCAATAAATGCACACTGCAAACGAATCATCTCCTGACCCGTAGAGAGGAGCAGGTCGCCACGGCCCACCAACTGGTCGGCTCCTCCCATATCGAGAATGGTGCGGGAATCAATTTTAGAAGTGACTCTAAAGGCTATACGGGCGGGGAAATTGGCCTTAATGGTACCGGTGATGATATTGACCGACGGACGCTGCGTAGCAATCACCAGATGAATACCTACGGCACGCGCCAACTGAGCCAGACGGGATATCGGCATCTCAATCTCCCTGCCGGCAGTCATAATAAGGTCGGCAAACTCATCGACAATCACCACAATATAGGGCAGATACCTGTGTCCTTCGGTAGGCAACAGCCTGCGCGAAACAAACCGGGCATTATACTCCTTAATATTACGCACCTCGGCCATACGCAGCAGATCGTACCGTGTATCCATCTCAATACAGAGCGAATTCAGGGTATTGATAACCCGTTGCGTATCGGTAATAATGGCCTCGTCCCCGTCGGGCAACATGGCCAGAAAGTGGCGTTCAATCTTGGAGTAAAGGGTTAACTCCACCTTTTTGGGATCGACCAGCACAAACTTAACCTGCGCAGGATGCTTTTTGTAAAGAATAGAGGTGATAATCGCATTCAGCCCTACCGATTTCCCCTGTCCCGTGGCACCGGCCACCAACAAGTGGGGCATTTTGGTAAGATCGAACACAAAAGTTTCGTTCGAAATGGTTTTGCCGAGCGCCACGGTAAGATCGCCGGTCGACTCCTGAAACCGTTTCGAAGCAATGATGGAGCGCATACTCACAATCTCCGGATATTGATTGGGCACCTCTATACCAATGGTTCCCTTTCCGGGCATAGGGGCAATGATTCGAATCCCCAACGCCGAAAGGCTCAAAGCGATATCATCTTCCAGGTTCTTAATGCGAGAAATTCTGACTCCCGGAGCAGGTACAATCTCGTATAAGGTAACGGTGGGACCAATAGTGGCCTTAATCTTCTCTATCTGAATCTTGTAGTTGGCAAGCGTCTCAATAATCTTCTTCTTGTTATTGAGCAGCTCCTCGTTCGAAACCTCCTGTGCCCCCGAATGGTGCTCCTCCAGCAGGTCGATGGAAGGCAACTTGTAGTGCGAAAGATCGAGGGTGGGATCATACTCCCCGTAGGCCTCAACCCGCGAAGCAATGTGATCGGCCGGTTTTTCCGACTCCCTTTTTTGGGTTACTGTAAGCTCCACCTCCTCAGGGCGGGGAACCACAGTCTCGTCCGACGCAACGGATGCCTCCTCCTCTTCCGGAGCAGAATCGCCATCCGGCTCAACCGTAAGTTGATAAGGATTTACCTCATTCCCGGCTTCGGCCGGAGAGGGTGTATCGACAGTGATCACAGCAGGGCCTTTGGCTTTATCGGCAAGGGGCTTTTTTATCGCCTCCCTTTTTCGGTAATCGGTAATGGCATATTGTAACTGATTCCGCAGCCCCCCCATACGGTTCGACGACCACTTGGCAAAGCTTTTAAAGGTCACAAACAGATAGAAAAAGAGCAAAAGCGCCAGAAAACCGCCGGCACCAATGGTTCCCAAAAGTGAAGTAATCCATTCGGCAATATAAAATCCGTGAGCTCCTCCCATTCCGCTGCCCATGTAACCGCCCGCTTCGCCAAAGAGAAAACCGAGACTCGCCGAAAAAAGGAGCATAGAGACCGATGCAAAAAAGAAGGCCTTCCAGATATGCATCAAACGGATCCGGAAAAAGCGGAAGCCTATAATATAGAGGAAGAAAGGGATAAAGAAGGCAGGGATGCCAAAACCCTTATTCATAAACTGTTCGGCCAGGCGGGCACCCACCTTTCCGCCCCAGTTTTGCACCTCACGGTCGGTGGCCAGAGAGAAGAGCTTAGACCATTCAAAACTTTGATCGTATTTCCAGGTAAAGAAATAAGAGACAAACGCCACAACCATCAGAGAGGCGAAAAAGATGATCGCCAGGCCCAGAAAAAGGCGGGTACGACCATCCTTGAAAAACGCAGCGAGCGCTCCC
Source organism: uncultured Bacteroidales bacterium (assembly GCA_964451605.1). Taxonomy (GTDB): domain Bacteria; phylum Bacteroidota; class Bacteroidia; order Bacteroidales; family UBA4181; genus JAQVSH01. The sequence goes on from CAYVJA010000001.1 coordinate 97,971, forward strand.
TCCTTCTCTTTTTTCCCCGAATTGGCCATAATCAGCTCTTATTTTCCCGCAAAGTTAGTGTTATTATCAGAAAACAGCTCCATTTGGGCAGAAGATTCAATATGGTTAACTTTGCCAAAATTTCGTATATATGGCCAAAGTTGTGATAGGTCTTTCGGGGGGCGTAGATTCGAGTGTTGCCGCCTATCTGCTTAAAAAAGAAGGACATGACGTCACAGCGCTCTTTATGGTTAACTGGCACGAAACCGAAGGCACCCTCTCGGGCGACTGTCCCTGGGAAGATGATATCATCTTTGCCCGTCTGGTGGCCCGAAAACTGGATATCCCCTTCTATGTTACCGATTTAAGCGAAAAGTACCGCGAAAGGGTGGTCGACTACATGTTCAGCGAATACAGCAAAGGACGAACCCCCAATCCCGACGTGCTTTGCAACCGCGAAATTAAGTTCGATGTCTTCATAGAGGAGGCCCTGAAATATGGTGCCGAATACGTAGCCACCGGGCACTATTGTCGCAAAGAGACCCTGGGCAGCGGTGCGAATGCGGTTCATCGGTTACTGGCCGGTGCCGACCGCAACAAAGATCAGAGCTATTTTCTTTGTCAGCTGTCGCAGCAACAACTTTCGCGGGCACTCTTCCCGATTGGCGCCCTCCAAAAAAGCGAGGTGAGAGCCATTGCCGAAGAGCATGGGCTGGCCTCGGCCCGAAAAAAAGATTCGCAGGGCATCTGTTTCGTGGGAAAAGTAGATCTGCCCATCTTTCTGCAACAACAACTGAGGCCCAAACCGGGTCCGATTCTTGAGATTGCCCCTGAGTCAGTTCCGGTTGCCGCGATGGGTCCCGAAATGGTGCCATACCAACAATTACTGCTTCTGTCGAAGCCCTATTGCTTTGATGGCATTCCTTCACTTCAGGTGGGACAGCACGACGGTGCACATTATTATACGGTTGGGCAGCGAAAAGGGCTTCGCATAGGAGGAAGAGCCCTCCCCTCTTTTGTTCTCTCTATAGATATAGCCCATAATATTGTATACACCGGACAGGGCGAAACGCACCCCGGGCTCTATCACCGGGCTCTCCGGATGCATGTCGGCGAGACCCATTGGGTCCGGCCCGACAAAAAAATTGCCCCGGGCAGCTCTCTGCAGGTAAAAGCCCGTATCCGCTATCGCCAACCCCTGCAGGATGCCACACTCTATGCCTTTGAAGACGACTACTTTCTTGCCTTCGAAAAACCGCAAAAAAGCATTGCCCCCGGACAATTCGCCGCCTGGTATATAGATGATGAGGTGATAGGATCGGGAGTGATTGCCTAAGAAAATAGAGAGAGCTGAACTTTTTTTTGGGTTTTTTTTGATTATATGAGATTATCTCTATATTTGCCATGTTTTATAACATAAAAAGAGATTTCATGGGTCGAATTAACACCCTCGTCAGCCTCCTCGTGGTGGTGCTCGTCAGCAATAGAAAGCGGATGTGAAGGGTGTTATTTGTATGATACATATACCAAAAGCCTTCCTCACACCGCAAGAGGGGGGCTTTTTCGTTTAAACGGGTTAACCTTTTTTAGTCAGTAACATCAACACTAAAATTCAACAATATGAACGAGTTACGCAGCACACTCAGCACACAGGGCCGCAGAATGGCCGGAGCTAGAAGCCTTTGGCGCGCCAATGGCATGAAAGAGTCGCAATTTGGAAAACCCATTATAGCCGTGGTGAACTCCTTTACGCAGTTCGTGCCCGGACATGTTCACCTGCATGAGATTGGACAGCAGATCAAGAGCTGGATCGAGGAAGAGGGTTGTTTTGCCGCCGAATTCGACACCGTTGCCATCGACGACGGAATTGCCATGGGCCACGACGGGATGCTCTACTCGCTCCCTTCGCGCGACCTGATTGCCGACAGCGTAGAATATATGTGTAACGCCCATCGCGTAGATGCGATGATCTGCATCAGCAACTGCGACAAAATTACCCCCGGTATGATTATGGCAGCCATGCGGCTCAACATACCCGCCATCTTTGTTTCGGGCGGTCCTATGGAAGCCGGCGTAGTGGAAGAGAAAAAATTCGACCTGGTAGATGTTATGGTTATGGGAGCCGACCCTTCGGTACCGGACGATTACCTCCAAAAGGTTGAACAGAGTGCCTGTCCCGGTTGCGGTTCCTGTTCGGGTATGTTTACAGCCAACTCCATGAACTGCCTGACCGAAGCCCTTGGCCTTTCGCTTCCCGGAAACGGCAGCCTGCTCGCCACCCACAAAGGGCGTATGCAGCTTTACCACGACGGCGCAAAACGGATTGTCGAGATGGCAAAAAGCTACTATCAGGATGGGAACGACAAGGTATTGCCCCGCTCCATTGCCACCAAAGAGGCCTTTATGAACGCCATGACCCTCGACATTGCCATGGGCGGTTCTACCAACACCGTATTGCATCTGTTGGCCATTGCGCACGAAGCAGAAGTTTCGTTTACCATGAAAGATATCGATGCCCTTTCGCGCAAAATTCCGGTTCTCTGCAAGGTTTCGCCCAACAGTGCCAAATACCATATGCAGGATGTAAACCGGGCCGGGGGCATTCTCTCCATTCTTGGCGAACTGGAAAAGGGCGGTCTGTTGCACACCGATGCAGTCAGGGCCGACGGACTCACCCTGCTTGAAGCCATTCAACAAAACGACATTGCCCGCGAAACCGCCCTTCCCGGGGCCCGTGAACGTGCTTTGGCCGCCCCCTGCGGAGTAAGAAATTTGGTATTGGGTTCGCAGAACAATAAATTTTCACAACCCGATCTCGACCGTAAAGAGGGTTGTATCAGAAGCATAGAAAATTGCTACAACCGGGATGGCGGGTTGGCCGTACTCTACGGGAACATAGCCGCCGATGGTTGTATTGTGAAAACAGCAGGTGTCAAAGAGAGCCTGTTTCATTTCGAAGGAAGAGCCGTGGTGTTCGAGTCGCAGGACGAAGCCTGCGACGGAATCCTGGCCGGGAGGGTGAAAGCCGGCGATGTGGTGATTATCCGATACGAAGGGCCCAAAGGAGGTCCCGGAATGCAGGAGATGCTCTATCCCACTTCGTACATCAAATCGATGAAACTGGGTGAATCGTGCGCTCTGCTTACCGACGGACGTTTCTCGGGAGGAACCTCAGGACTCTCTATCGGACATGTATCGCCCGAAGCCGCTTCGGGTGGAGCCATAGCCCTGGTTCGCGACGGTGATACAATTGTCATAGATATACCCTCGAGAACCATCCAAATTGATGCATCTGCCGATGAGATAGCCCGTCGGCGGAAAGAGGAAGAGGCACGCGGTAATGAGGCCTACACGCCCAAAGAGCGCCGTCGTGAAATCTCGAAAGCGCTGAAAGCCTACGCTTCGATGGTTGCCTCGGCCGACAAAGGGGCTATCCGAATCATCTAATTCACTTAACAACACCCTCATGAAGAATACTCCCACTACAAAACGAATATCCGGATCGGAAGCCCTCATGCTCTCATTGCTGGCCGAAGATGTTGATACCATCTTTGGTTACCCGGGTGGAGCCATTATGCCGGTTTTCGACAGTCTGTACGACTATACCGACCGATTTCGGTTTATCCTGACCCGCCACGAACAGGGTGCCGGCCATATGGCCCAGGGATATGCCAGAGTATCGCGTAAACCCGGAGTTGCCATTGTTACCTCCGGTCCCGGCGCCACCAATCTGCTCACAAGCCTGGCCGATGCCATGATCGACTCCACCCCTATGGTCTGTATCTCGGGACAGGTGGTTTCGTCGTTACTCGGCACCGATGCCTTCCAGGAGACCGATATTATTGGTATGTCGATGCCTATCACCAAGTGGAACTACCAGATTACCACACCCGAAGAGGTTCCGGATGCCATTGCCAAGGCCTTCTACATTGCCCGTTCTGGCCGCCCGGGACCGGTACTGATCGATTTCACAAAGAACGCTCAGTTAGGCACGCTTGATTTCAGCTATAAGCCCTGCCATTTTATCAGGAGTTACGTTCCCTTTCCCAAGGTTCAACCCGAAAAAATTGAACAGGCAGCCAACCTGCTGAACAGTGCCAAACGCCCCATGATCCTGGTTGGACAGGGTGTATTGCTGGCCCAGGCCGAAGAGGAGCTGAAAGCCTTTGTAGAGAAGACCGGCATTCCGGCTGCCTCTACCCTGATGGGCCTTTCGGCCCTTCCCACCGACCATCCCCTGAATATCGGGATGTTGGGAATGCATGGCAACTACGGCCCCAACAAGATGACGGCCGAGGCCGATGTTATTATTGCCATGGGTATGCGTTTCGACGACCGTGTGGCTCAGGATGTAAAGAAATTTGCAGCGCAGGCACAGATCATTCACATGGAGATAGACCCTTCGGAGGTAAGCAAAAACATCCTCGCGCACATACCGGTTTTAGGCGATCTGAAACAGACGCTGCCCCTGTTAACCCGTGCCTGTAAAGGGAAAGCCTATCCCGAATGGATGCAGACCTACCGCGGCTACCACGCCTTCGAAGAGGAGAAGGTTATCCGCCCGCTTCTCTACCCCTCTACACCCGAAATCACCATGGCCGAGGCAGTAAGGGTAGTGAATGAGCGAACCAAAGGCGAAGCCGTTGTAGTTACCGATGTAGGTCAACACCAGATGATTACAGCCCGTTATGCCAAACTGAACACCCCTCGCAGTTTTATTACCTCGGGCGGTTTGGGTACCATGGGATACGGACTGCCGGCAGCTGTCGGCGCCAAACTGGGCGCTCCCGAAAAAGATGTGGTTCTTTTTGTAGGCGACGGAGGCATTCAGATGACCATTCAAGAACTGGGTACCATCATGGAATCGAACGTGGGCGTAAAGATAGTTGTCCTCAACAACGGTTTTCTGGGAATGGTTCGACAGTGGCAAGAGCTCTTCCACGGAGGCCGCTACTCCTCTACCCCCATGATGAGCCCCGATTTCGTTGCCATTGCGGCTGCATACAAAATCCCGGGCCGGAAGGTATCCAAACGTACCGACCTTTCGGGAGCTGTCGACACCCTGTTCAGCACCCCCGGAGCCTACCTCCTCGAAGTAATGGTAGGTAAGGAAGATAACGTATTTCCCATGATCCCCGCCGGAAAATCGGTCGACGATATACGGTTTGCATAGAACGCCACACCTAAAAACGGATAGAGTATGACACAAGAATATACCATAACGGCCTTCTCTGAAAACAGCGTAGGGCTGTTGAACCGGATCACCATTATCTTTACCCGGAGACGCCTCAATATTGAGAGCCTCACGGTATCGGCCTCCTCCATCAGGGGCATCCACAAATTTACCATTGTGGTAAAAGCCTCCCGCGAACAGGTAGAAAAAGTGACCAAACAGCTCGAAAAACTGGTTGAAGTGCTTCGTGCCTATTTCCACACCAATTCGGAAATTATTCACCAGGAGGTTGCCCTCTACAAAGTGAACACCTCCTCGCTGATGATTCCATCGGCTGTAGAGGAGATAGTCCGGCACTTCAGGGCACACGTTCTGGATGTTACCACCGAGTACATCGTCTTTGAAAAAACCGGCTACAGCACCGAAACACAAGAGCTTTTCGACTACATGGATGCCCGGTTTAAAGTGGTTCAATTTACCCGTTCGGGACGAATTGCCGTGACCAAAGACCCCCGCGAGCGGCTCACCGATTACCTGCGCGAGATGGAGGCCATTGAAAATGCCCGTCTCAAACAGGACAGTTAGTTACAATAACACACAGTTTATTATTTTTTCTTTTCTTTGTAATCTATTTTCTTAATTCAATCAAAAATGGCAAAAATTAATTTTGGAGGCGTAATCGAAGAGGTGGTTACCCGTGAAGAGTTTACTCTGGAACATGCACGTGAAGTTTTGAAAAACGAAACCATAGCTATTATCGGCTACGGCGTACAGGGTCCTGCGCAATCTTTGAACATGCGCGACAACGGTTTTAAGGTCATTATTGGTCAGGCTCCCGAATTCAAAGCAGACTGGGATAAAGCAGTTGCCGACGGATGGGTTCCCGGCGAAACCCTCTTCCCTATTGAAGAGGCTGCCAAAAAAGCTACCATCGTTCAGTTCCTGGTTTCCGATGCTGCCCAACGTACCCTTTGGCCCGTTCTGAAACCCTGCCTGAAAAAAGGCGATGCCCTCTATTTCTCGCACGGCTTCTCTATTACCTACAAAGAGCAAACCGGCGTAATTCCCCCCGCCGACATTGACGTAATTCTGGTTGCCCCCAAAGGTTCGGGTACCAGTGTTCGCCGCAACTTCCTGGCCGGTGCCGGAATCAACTCCAGCTTTGCCGTATTCCAGGATGCCACCGGTCGTGCTCA
>CAYVJA010000001.1:104328-105163 GCA_964451605.1 uncultured Bacteroidales bacterium
GAACGTACCCTGGCCATCGGTATCGCCATTGGTAGCGGATATCTTTTCCCCACCACCTTCGAACAGGAGGTATACAGCGACCTCACCGGCGAACGCGGTGTATTGATGGGCGCACTTGCCGGTATCATGGATGCTCAGTACAATGTACTGCGCGCCCACGGTCACACCCCCAGCGAAGCCTTCAACGAAACCGTCGAAGAGCTCACCCAGAGCCTTATCCGCCTGGTCGATGAAAAAGGTATGGACTGGATGTACAGCAACTGCTCGGCCACTGCCCAGCGTGGTGCCCTCGATTGGAGACCCCAATTCCGCGACGCCGTTCTGCCTGTATTCCAGGAGCTCTATGCCCGCGTAAAAGACGGTCGCGAATGCAAGCGCGTACTCGATTCCACCAGCGGCCCCAACTACAAAGCTTCGCTCGAAGCCGAACTGAAAGAGCTGCGCGAAAGCGAAATCTGGGCCACCGGCGCACAAGTAAGAGCCCTTCGCCCCAAACACTAATTCACACCCCTTAAATAGCAAAAAGGGCTGCCTGTTTCGGGCAGCCCTTTTTGTTTGCGCGAAGCGCACCAGAGCATTATCCCTCCGCGCTTGCGCGTATATGTCGTTTCGCGCGAAGCGCAGCACTCGAAGCGCATTCGCGCTTCGAAGCACCAGAGCACCTGCTCATCAAATTTTACCGCGACTTTGCAGGGACCTCCTGGGGACCTTGTAGGGAGAAACTCCCCATCATCTCCCTTTCATTCCCCTAGCAGGTAGTATTCAGGGATCCGTTAGTTTCTTGGATGATTCCCCGATGATAACGCTTTATCCGGCGTTTTCTCGCAGGCGCCTC
>CAYVJA010000002.1:0-11209 GCA_964451605.1 uncultured Bacteroidales bacterium
CTTTCAATGCCTCGCGTATTGCTCTGTGGAAGAATTTTGTTGAATTCTATTACGATGCCTATCGCATAGCGCTTACTAATCAGGCCGCCCGACTTCCTATCACTCATGTTAAGCGTGATTTGAGCGAGCACCTGCCTCCGGCTGAGAGTTTCAGTGCCGAGTTGCAGCCCAAATGGCGGCGCGTGCTTGTGGAAAAAAATGTGCCGCAAAATCTTTTTCCGCTCGAAGAGCTTTCAAAGAATCTTTGGTGGTCGTGGAATCCTGATGCTGCCGATCTGTTTGCTTCGATAGATGAACAGTTATGGATGTGTGTTGAGAAAAATCCCGTCTTCTTCCTTGAACGTCTTCCTTATACCCGTCTGCTCGATCTGTCGAAAGATCAAGCATTTATGACCCGTCTGCTGAACGTATACAAGCGGTATACCGAGTATATGTCGCAAAAAGAGCTGGCAAAAGGCCCCAGGATTGCCTATTTCAGTATGGAGTACGGTCTTCACAGTTCGCTCAAAATCTATTCGGGAGGGCTCGGTATTCTGGCAGGCGACTATTTAAAAGAGGCCAGCGACAGGAATATCCCTTTGGTTGCTGTGGGCCTTCTTTACAGATACGGCTACTTCAAACAGCAGATCTCGGCCAGAGGTGATCAAATTCACAACTTCGAACCCCAAAATTTTGCCCAGCGTCCGGTTCAACCCGTACGCGATGAGCAGGGCAACTGGATCAGAGTGGTTGTGGCACTGCCCGGCCGGAATCTCTATGCCAAAATATGGAAGGCTCAGGTGGGCCGTGTAGATCTCTATCTGCTCGATACCGACTTTGAAGACAATCTGGAAGCAGACCGGTCAGTAACCCATCAGCTCTACGGCGGGGGCGAGGAGAATCGCTTCAAACAGGAGTTGCTTCTCGGCATCGGCGGTATCAGAGCGCTTCGGGCGCTTCGGTTAAAGGCCGACCTTTTTCACTGCAACGAAGGACATGCCGCCTTTATCGGGCTCGAACGGCTTTCGGAGTTTATTAATCAGGAGAACCTCACCTTTTCGGAAGGGCTCGAACTGGTCAGGTCTTCTACCCTTTTCACCACCCATACCCCGGTTCCTGCAGGTCACGATGCTTTCCCGGAGGGCTTGATCCAGAGCTATATCTCACATTATCCTGCCCGTCTGAAAATCTCCTGGGAACGTTTTATGGGGCTGGGACGTATTGTGGCTTCCGATCCCAACGAGCGTTTCTCGATGAGTTATCTGGCCGCATCGCTTTCGCAGGAGATGAACGGCGTAAGCAAGCTTCACGGAAAGGTGAGCCAGGATATTTTTGCCCGGATGTGGCCGGGTTATCTGCCCGACGAGCTGCATGTGGGCTATGTTACCAACGGTGTTCACTATCCCACCTGGACAGCCAAAGAGTGGCGCGAGCTGTACGAATCGCGGTTTGGAGCCGACTTTATCGACCGGCAAATGGATAAGGAGTGCTGGAACCGGATCTATGAAGTATCGGACAAAGAGGTCTGGTCGATCCGTACCGCCTTGCGCGAAAAGCTGATTCGCTATATCGACTCGAGGATTGATTTTGCCCAAAATCAGAGCACCGAAGATCCCAAGTATCTGGTTGAGGTGCTGGAGAGCCTGAGCGGAAAAAGCCTTACCATTGGATTTGCCCGCCGTTTTGCTACCTACAAGCGGGCGCATCTCCTCTTTAAAGATCTGAACCGGCTTGCCGAAATTGTGAACAACGAAGAGCGTCCCGTTCAGTTCCTGTTTGCCGGAAAGGCACATCCTGCCGACAAAGCAGGCCAGGATTTGATAAAAATGATTGTCGAGATTTCGAAGCGTCCGGAGTTTGTAGGTAAAATCTTGTTCCTTGAGAACTACGATATGGAGCTGGCCTCTCATCTGGTTCAGGGTGTTGATGTCTGGATGAATACCCCCACCCGGCCTTTGGAGGCATCCGGAACCAGTGGCGAGAAGGCGGTGATGAATGGAGGTTTGCATTTCAGCGTCCTCGATGGCTGGTGGTACGAAGGATATGTTCCCGATGCAGGCTGGGCGCTTAGCGACAAGATTGTCTACTCGGACGATCGTCTTCAGGATGAGCTTGATGCCTCTATCATCTACAACCTCATCGAGAACGAGATTGCTCCGGCCTATTACGAAAGGAATGCAGCCGGTATTCCCGAAAGATGGGTGGGATATGTGAAGAACTCTATTGCCAGGGTGGCCTCGAACTTCACCACCACCCGGATGATGCACGATTATATGCAGCAGTACTATATTCCGCAATCGGCCCGGTTTAAAAAGCTCAAGAGTCGCGATTTCGAACTGGCAAAAGAGATCTCCGGATGGAAAAAGAAGTTAATCCGGAGTTGGAGTAGTATCGAGCTGCTCGAAGTAAAAGGTCCGGATATCGGTAAAGGGGTCTTTGTAGTGGGGAATCCCTATGAGATTGAGGTAGTTCTCGACCTCAAGGAGTTACTGCCCGAAGATGTAGGCGTTGAGGTGATAACGGTCGAACCCGACCCGGCCTCCCCTTCACCCCGCCTGGTACAGGCATGTGAGTTGACACATGTAACCGTAGAGGCCGACAGGGTGCGTTTCCAGGGCACTTTGACAAGCGACCGTGCCGGAACATACGATTTTGGTATCCGACTCTTCCCCAAGAACAGTCTGATGCCTCACCGTCAGGATCTCGCACTGGTGAAGTGGCTCTGACCCTTTACCCCTGCTTCAGGCTATGCAAGGTATCGAGCAGCGCCTCAACCGAGGCGGGCTCAGCCTTGAAGCCCGGTGCAGAAAGTTGAATACGGGGTTCGGTTTCGGAAGAAAGTTCTATGGTGCACTCCCCCTCATGGGAGCGTGGCCGATATCCGTTTCGTACCAACGCATTTTCTACCCAATGTTTCAGTGCCCCCTCGCCCAACAGGCGAACTGGGGTCCACTCCTTTCGTATGAATCGGAAGTTGCCCAGACTCACGTCGAAGCGTAGATTTTCATTTTCGAAACAGGCACCGAATTCACCCGAAAGAATCAAATCTTCCGGACATCCTGTAGTCAGGGGTTGGTTGGGGGCGAGGAGCCACAGCCGGTCGCCTAACAGAAGGGCCGATTCCAGATCGTGTGTGGAGAGTAAAATGCTTTTCCCCTCCTCGCGGGCCAGTGTATGCAAGAGCGACATCATCTCGAAACGGCTGGGCAAATCGAGAAATGCGGTGGGTTCGTCGAGAAGAATGATGGGGCATTCTTGTGTTAATGCTTTGGCTATCATTGTTTTCTGACGTTCTCCATCGCTAAGGTCCGACATTCGTTTAGAGGCCAGATGCAGAATAGCCGTTTTCTCCATTGCCTCCTCAACCTTCCGGTAATCATCGGCTTTAAGTCCTCCAAAAAAACCGGTGTAGGGTTGGCGACCGAGAGCCACCACCTCCGATACTTTCAGATCGGCTGCCGGAATCTTTTCGGTGAGCACAATGGCCAGCATACGCGAGCGCTCTTCGTGCGAGTAGTGCGATGAGGCTTTTCCCATAAGGGTCACCTCGCCTCCCAAATTCTTTTGCAAACCGGCCAATGTGCGGAGAAGCGTTGATTTTCCTGCTCCGTTAGGCCCTAACAGACAGGTTAATTCGCCGGTAAAGAGATGGAACGACAACCCTTTATGAACGGGAAACGGCATCTTTTTGCCCGACCGGTAACCTATGGAAAGGTTTTGGGCCTTAATGGTTGTCTGCCCGTTCATTAGAAGAAGAATGTAGATTTATCTTTCCGGATCATCACATAGAGAATAACAGGGGCTCCCAACAGGGGGGTGATGGCACCCAAAGGGAATATCCCGTTCTGAATCGGGATATGGGTTAACAGGTTACATAAGAGAGCTATGCCTGAACCGCAAAGGAGGGTGGCAGGCAACAGCCGGTTATGGTTCGAGGTATTAAGCAATAATCTGGCCACATGAGGAACCGCCAGCCCGATAAAGGTGATGGGCCCGCAAAAAGCGGTTACCACTGCGGTAAGCCAGCCGGTACAGAGCAGAATCAGAATCCTTACCCTTTTTACACGAATTCCCAGATTGGCAGCATATTGATCGCCCAGGAGCAGGGCATTTAGCGGTTTCATCTGCAAAAGTGCCAGCAGAAGGCCAATGAAAACAGCTCCGCTAAAGAGGGGGAGCATCTTAAGCGGGGTGCCTGAGAAGTTACCCATCCCCCAGAGCACAAACGAGCGAACCCCCTCGGAAGTGGAAAAAAAGTTGAGCAGCGTAATGGCCGACGAGGTGATATAACTGATCATGATACCGATGATGAGGAGCGCTATTGCGTTGGGTACCTTCGAAGAGAACCAGATAATCAGTGCCAGGATGGCTAAAGCCCCCAGAAGGGCTCCTCCGATAAGAGCCAGATGCCCTGTAGCCGAAAAGTCGCCAATCCTGCCCAGAAGGTGACCAAAGCCCAGAAGTACCAACGCCGCTCCAAGGCTGGCTCCCGAACTGATGCCTAAAATGGAGGGGTCGGCAAGGGGATTGCGAAAGAGGGTCTGGAGCAACAGCCCGCTTCCCGCCAGGGCTGCTCCTGCCCATAGTGCCGTGACCGCCTGGGGAAGGCGTGAGTCGAGCACAATATGGCGGAACGACTCCTTCACATCGGGATTTCCACTGATAGCAGCAATCACCTCTTGCAGGGGAATGGTAACCGATCCCCATGCCAGATTCAGAAAGAAGAGAACCGGAATGAGCAGCGAGAGCAGCCATAGCAACCCTGTACCCCCCTGTGATGAGGGCTCTTTTTGACCGAACCGGGAGGTGAACTGTCTCATTGCTGTAAGAAATCGAAGTAGACCGGTTTATGTTGGGGCAGAAGCGTGGGATGAAGGGCATGAATCATGTCGGCAAGAACCACATCGGGTTCCAGAAGCCCCTTTTCGTAATAGGGTTTGTGTGCTGTGTTACAGGCCAGAATGCGTCGTTCTTTAAAGGCCTTAAAGTAGGCATAAGGGGCATACTCCTCCTGCAGGTCGCGATAGGTGAGATTGCCCGAAGCGCGGTTATACTTTATCAGCCAGACATCAGCCTGTGCAGCCCGGGCATACACCGATTCGAAAGAGAAGGGAACGGACCCGGTGCCTTCCACATCGCTAAACAGATAGTCGGCTCCGGCGTCGGCGAATCCCACCCCGGCCACGCTTTCCCTGCCGGCTATATACCAGACCTGGCCAATCTTCTTTTCTGAAAAGAGGGTAGGCCTCTTCTCTGCCTTTTGTGCCAGTTGGCGCAGCGAATGGTAGCGGTCGGCGAGTACACGGAAGAGTGAGTCGGCTCTCTCTCCGCGGTCGACAAAACGGGCCACACATCGAATCCATTCAGCCTGAGCCAGAGGCGATACCTCCATATAATCGGCACACTCTATGATGGGAATTCCCGCCTTCTCCGCCACGCCATACCCGGCATTCCGGAAGGGGGTGGCAAGAATGGCTCCAGGATTCACCTCCAGCAGTTTTTCGATATTCATCGAGGCAACCGGTCCCAGTCCGGCAATGGTTCCCCCGGCTATGCCGTCGGCAATGAAAGGGGCCGAAATGTATTCAGGCTCGGCAACAGCACAGATCAGCTTTTCACAACCCAGGAGTTGCATCATGGCAACGTGAATGGCCGAGAAGCAGGCTAAGGCCGATACAGGGGTTCGGACAAGGGTGCCGGAAGGAAGCGCGTCGGGCAGTTTTTCGGTTTTGGGCACCAGAAGGTAGCGTTGCAGGATGCGAGTGGTATCCCAGGGATCGGTAAGTGTGATTTCGGTGAACTGACCGTACTCGACCATCGAAAAACCTTTGGCATAAAGAGGGGTAATTGTCGAAATAACCGAATTTTGTCTCTCTTCACTATCCCGTTCGCGTTGTGCTCTCCCCCTGCATTGGGGAAAAAGGAGAAAGAAAAGCAGAAGTGGGGGGCAGATGAGTGTGCGGATTTTCATAACTCGACAACCTGACAGCACAAACGTACGCAAAAAATGGGAATCGAAACCAAAAACCGCTACCTTTACCCCTCAAAATTAGCCTCTATGAGCAACAAAACTTCGGAAGAGTCCCCTCTGTTTATTCGCCTGTTATGGCGCTGTTTCGCGGGAGGTTTGCTTTTTCTGGTCCTTTTGTTTACCGCGATTTCACTGGGTTGGATCGGGTTTATGCCCACCTTCGAAGATCTGGAAAACCCGCAGAAGAACATAGCTTCCGAAATCTATTCGGACGACGGCAAGCTGATGGGAACCTTTCATATCGAAAACAGAAATCCTGTCGACTATTCCGAGTTGTCGCCCTTTCTGGTCCAGGCTCTGGTTGCACGGGAAGATCGCCGTTACTACAAACACTCCGGTATCGACGGCTTCGGTCTGGTTCGGGTTGCCGTTAAGACACTCCTTATGGGGCAGTCGAGTGAAGGGGGAGGGAGTACCATTACCCAGCAGTTGGCCAAAAATCTTTTTCCCCGCGATACCACCACGCGGAATGTCATTTCCAGAACGCTTTCGCTGGGTCTCGCGAAATTCAAAGAGTGGGTCACCGCGGTAAAGCTGGAACGGAATTATACCAAAGAGGAGATTCTGGCCATGTATCTGAATACTGTTCCCTTTGGCAGTGAAAGTTTTGGAATCAAATCGGCCGCCCGTACTTTTTTCAATAAACAACCCCATGAACTTTCCGTCGAGGAGGCTGCTCTCCTGGTGGGTGTGGTGAAAGGGCCTACAAAGTATAGTCCTGTGCGTAACCCCGAGCGATCGTTTGCCCGCCGAAACAGTGTGCTTAAAAAAATGGAGGAGGAGGGATTCCTCTCGGAAGAGCAGTACGACTCTCTCTCTCAGATACCCGTTACACTCGATTACCGGGTGCAGAACCACAATGCCGGCATGTCGACCTATCTCCGGGAATACCTGCGTCGGATTATGCGGGCCACCAAGCCCGAACGGGGCTCTCTGAGCCAGCCCGAATACCAGAAAAGGGTTGATTTATGGGAAAATGATCCGCTCTATGGGTGGTGCAACAAAAACTTCAAACCCAACGGCGAACCCTATAATCTCTACATGGACGGTTTGCGCATCTACACTACTATCGATTATAGCATGCAGGAGTACGCCGAGAACTCCCTGCGCGACCACCTGAAAAACACCCTTCAGCCCAACTTTGTCAGGGCTAAGCGGAATCAGAAAAAGGCTCCCTTTGCCAACAATCTCTCCGAAGCCGAGATTTCGGGTATCATGAATTCGGCCATGCGCAGAACCGACCGCTACCGGATTATGAAGCAGGAGGGAGCCACCGATGCCGAGATTCGTACCGCTTTTTCACAAAAGGTGCCCATGCGCGTCTTCTCCTGGCAGGGTGAGATCGACACACTGATGTCGCCCATCGATTCCATTCGTTACTATAAAACGTTTCTGCGTTCCAGTTTTATGGCGTTCGACCCCCATACCGGCTATGTGAAGGCCTATGTGGGCGGACCCGATTTCAAACACTTTAAATACGACGGGGTTATAGATCAGACCCGTCAGGTGGGTTCCACCATCAAGCCCTTCCTCTATATGATGGCAATGGAATACGGCTACTCTCCCTGTTATCGGGTGCCCAATGTGCCTCAGGTCTTCGAATTGCCCGACGGAACACCCTACAGCCCGGCCGGTTCGGGGAAAAGAGAGGGCGAGAGTGTAACACTGAAATGGGCTTTGGCCAATTCCGAAAACAACATCTCGGCCTGGCTTGTGAAGCAGTTTCCTCCCGAAGCCATCATCGAGTTGATGCGCCGTATGGGAATATCTACCCCTATCGATCCGGTTCCCTCTATCTGTGTGGGGGCTCCCGATATTTCGCTCTACGAAATGGTGGCTGCCTATGGTACCTTTGCCAACAAGGGAATTTACACCGAACCCATTTTTGTAACCCGGATCGAAGACCGCAACGGCAATATCATCTCCTCGTTCAGTGCACACACACAGGAGGCCATTAGCGAGAATGCCGCCTATCTTATGGTTAATCTTTTGCAAGGGGTTGTTCAGGGCGGTACGGCTATTCGGATGCGTTATACCTATAACCTGAACAACGAGATTGGAGGAAAGACCGGGACCACCCAAAACCACTCCGACGGATGGTTTATGGCACTGACCCCCAATTTGGTGGCAGGTACCTGGGTGGGAGGAGAAGATCGGGCCATCCACTTCGATTATCTGAGCCAGGGACAGGGTGCTGCCATGGCGCTTCCCATTTTTGCCACCTTTCTTCAGAAGGTCTATGCCAATGGCAAGTTAGGCGTAACACGCAACGATCAGTTTGAACGTCCCGTCAATTTCTCCGTCAATCTCGATTGTAATCTGGAGGGCGAAGAGGCGCACGACGGAACCGAGGAGTAGCCTGTCAGCCGTTTTGCCCCGAACGGGAAAAGAGCTTCCGGATCAACTCCTCAATCTTCTCGGCATAGAGAATTTCAATCTGAAATTGCATCGAAGAGAGTGCCTTCTTATGGGCTTTTGCCACAAAGATTTGGGTAAATCCGCTCTTTTCCGCTTCGCGGATTCGTTGTTCTATACGGGCAACCGGCCGAATCTGTCCCGAAAGGCCCACCTCTCCGGCAAAACAACAACTGTGAGGGAGGGGTTGGTCGATATTCGATGAGAGGATGGCGGCTACCACGGCCAGATCGATGGCCGGATCGTCGACTCTGAGCCCGCCAGCCATATTCAGGAATACATCTTTCTGCGACAGCCTGAAACCGGCACGCTTCTCGAGCACAGCCAGCAACATATTCAGGCGTCGTACATCGAAACCGGTGCAACTGCGCTGAGGTGTTCCGTAAGCGGCACTGCTCACCAACGATTGCACCTCGATGAGGAGAGGCCGGATTCCCTCCATGGTTCCCCCAATGGCAATACCGCTGAGCCCGGTGTCGTGCGTAGTGATTAACATTTCGGAGGGATTTGTCACCTCGCGCAGTCCTCTCGAATGCATTTCGAAAATGCCCAGCTCGGACGAGGAGCCGAATCGGTTTTTCAGTACCCGTAAAATACGGTATACATGGCGGTGATCGCCTTCAAACTGCAGAACCGTATCTACAATATGTTCCAGAATTTTTGGTCCGGCGAGTAATCCGTCTTTTGTGATATGACCTATCAGAATTACGGGTGTTTGGGTACTTTTTGCATACTTCAATAACCGGGCGGCACACTCTCTTACCTGCGAAATGGTGCCTGCCGAGGCGTCCAGTTCCGACCAGAAAAGGGTCTGAATGGAGTCGATAATGAGCAGGTCGGGCGCAATGGAGTTACAGGTTTCCAGAATACGGGAGAGCGAAGTCTCGTTATAGAAGAGGCAGTGATCTTTCTCCTGGCCCATTCGTTCGGCCCGCAGTTTAATCTGTGAAAGACTCTCTTCTCCAGACACATAGAGGGTTTTCAGAGTGGTCATCTGCATGGCAATCTGCAGGGCAAGGGTCGATTTGCCAATACCCGGCTCTCCACCCAGAAGTACCACAGATCCGGCCACCAATCCCCCTCCCAATACCCGGTTGAGCTCTTCGCTTCCGGTATCTTTGCGCATCGCCTTCTCGGGGTGAATTTCAGACATTCGAAGCGGTGTGGCCGATTCGCCCCCGCTCTGCACAAAACCCGACAAAGAAGAGGAGACTCTCTCCTCAAGAAAGGTGTTCCACTCTCCGCACGAAGGACATTTTCCTAACCATTTGGCCGATTCGAATCCGCAATTTCTGCAGAAAAAGGCTGTTTTCTCAATCTTCTTTGTCATTTTCGGAACAATTTAGCCAACAGGTCATCGATGCTTCGGTTCAGATCGGCTGAGAGGTGCAACGCATAGACGGGCCAACCGAAGAGCAGGGTAAAAAGTATACTCCGCATCGCGATATCGGCAATCCAGTGAAACAGCGGAGGAATAAGACCCGACAACAGCACGCATACCAGCGTAAGTGCCATTATACCCAAATCGGCCGGAGCAAAGGGGTGAATCCGGAAAAAACGCCAGACAAACCAACTTCGGATGCCATTGTAGAGAAGTAGCGTAAGGGTGGTAGCCATGGCTGCACCCACCATCCCGTAGAGGGGGATAAGCCAGAAATTGGTCACGATGGTTAACCCTATCAGCAGCAGATTGGCCACCATGTCGTAACGGTATCGTTTGGAGTTAATCAGAATCATGCCGTTTATGCCGGTATAGAGCGTGCCCAGCTGTCCCAGTGCCAGTAAGAGGAATACCGGTTTCCCCTGTCGATAGCTGTCGGGCATTACACAATAGAGCGAGTCGAGATTGATCCAGAGCATCAGGAAGAGGTAACAGCCCACAATCAACAAGATAAGAGTAGTTTGCCGATATATTTTCGAGAGCTCTTCGCGGTTTCGATTTTTGCTGTGCAGAGAAACATCGGGTTGAACAATACGGGTGATTGCCCGGTAGGGCATCATCAGAAGGCTAACGAAATAGGAGGTGGTGGTGTAAATTCCCGTCTGTTTCAGCCCTGCCGCACCCCCCAGACTGGCCAACATAATCTGGTCGATAGCCGTAAAGGAGAAGTTGCTGAGGCCATTCAGCAGCGAGATGAGGCCATAGGGCATGGCAATCCGGTAGAGCCGGTTTCGGAAGGCGTTCCTGACCGGTTGGAGGTATGCCAGCCGTTTTCGCAACATATAGAGTAAGAGCAGGAAAGCCGGCATACACTGGAAAAAGATATAAAGCCCCACGAAATTGTGAAAATCGACCCATCCCAGTGCAAATGCCAGTACAGCAACCAGATTCGAAATCCGAAGCAAAATATCGGAGACAAATGCCGAGAAGATGTTCTTCCCGAACATCCTCAGATACATATCGAATATGTTGAAGAATGCCGTGCTGAGAATAACCGGAATCAGATAGAGGTAGTAGGCACCTAATAGGGGTGATTCGGTGTAATGGGAGAGAATTTGATCACGGAAGCCCAGTAAGAGTAGTGCACAGAGCAGAAAGCCGATAGACGTGAAGAAGAGGCTCCAGAAGAGCAGCCCGTTATTCTTGTTGTCGGGTGTTTTCAGAAACGGGAAAAACCGACCTATCACCAATGGGCTGCCCAGATTGGCTCCCTGTGCAAAAAGCGCGGCTACATTTACAAGCAGATTTACCAGCCCGAGTTGTTCTTCGGTGAGTATATTGGTAAATATCAGGATCTTGTTTAGATATCCGATTGCGGCTCCCGTATAGGAGATAACCGATAG
>CAYVJA010000002.1:11219-15695 GCA_964451605.1 uncultured Bacteroidales bacterium
CGCCTTGATCACGCCCAGGGCCGCGTCCAGAATGACGGCGTTGGTGATGACCGTATCCATGGCCCCTTCAGCGTTGCCGCGCTGGCTCTGGCCCATGCCGTCGCGGATGACCTTGCCCATAGATGGTGGCGCTTAATCAAAAATAACTTACCTTTGTTTTGGCTGTCCGGGCGCAGGATTTTTCGTGTGGCCCGGTGTCAAATATCGACTTTTTTTTCGCTTTTATCAAATGCCCTTATGATTTGCTCGCTACTCTCTTTTCTGACAGCCGTTTTACACAGAATCCTGCCCGAGAAAATCCGGTTTGCCCTTGCCGCACGTCTGGTGGGGAAATATCGGTTTTCTTATATTATTGAAGATTCGCTGGGGATTCTTTCTAAGCGGTTGCCTGAAGATAACTTTGCATTTATGGTAAAAACGGGTCAGTCGTGCGATGCGGTGGAGATGATGGAGCAGCTCACCCCCTTACTTACCCCCGGTTCGGTCTGTTTTGATATCGGGGCCAACATCGGGATTACTACGGTTTGGATGGCCCGGCATACCGGAAAGGTCTATGCTTTCGAACCCGAACCTTCCAATCAGGCTCGTTTCCGCGACCATATGCGATTAAACCGGGTTGACAATGCGGTACTCGAACCTTGTGCTGTTTCCGACCATGAAGGAGAGGCCACTTTTCACCTCACCCAGTCGTATGGTCACCATTCACTGGGTGAAGTGCGTACTTCGCCCATCACGGGGCATATCACCGTACCGCTGATCAAGATAGATGCTTACTGTGAAAAAGAGAAGATAGACCACATCCGCTTTATGAAGATCGATGTGGAGGGTTTCGAACTGGAGGTGTTGCGCGGAGCAGAGCAGATGTTGCGCCGGCAGAGAATCGATCTGGTGGTTTTTGAGGTTAGCCCGGATATTCTGTCGGCTCTCTCCAGGAAGGCTGCCGGATTGTATGATTTCCTTACTGATTTGGGGTATGGCGTATGTCGGCTCAACCGCGAACCTGTTACCCGCGAGCAATTTGTTTCGCTTCGGAATAATGCCGATTTTCTTGCCCTCCCCAATCGGTCGTAGGGCAAGTCACCTTAGAATAGTGCAAAATGGAAAGGGCTTCTGCCATATTATCAACCGACTGGCTGGCATCGAAGCCTCTGTTCTATCATGAAAAGAGCGGAGCAATGAGCGAAAACATCTGGGATGTGATCGATTTTGGCTCTTTCGAATTCCATCCCGAAGGGTTGGCCCGTTATCTGGAGTATGGCTATTCGGTTTTTGAACAGACCCCTGTACGACATGTTCGCTTTTTACCCCCCAATGCCCGTTGCCACGTGACAGAGTCGGGTGCGCTTCAGATAGAGCGGCTTCCCGATCCGGTTATCGACCAACTGCATACCCCTTCGAAGGTTTCGGATGTGGTGGAAACCATGAAAGCCAGCGTGCGGCAATGGGAGGCCTCTACGGATTCGCCCCTGGTTTTACCCCTCAGCGGAGGGCTTGACTCCCGCTTTCTCCTTTGGCTGCTTAACAATAAATCGCGGGTACGTGCCTTTACCTATGGGGGTGCGCCCCGTCAGGATCAGTCGCACGAAGTGGTGATGGCCGGGGCTTTGTCGAAGATTGCCGGTATTTCCTGGCAACATATTGAGTTAGGCGCCTTTCACCGCTTCCTGGAACCCTGGATTGATCTTTTCGGGCCCGCCACACATGCGCATGGCATGTACCAGATGGAGTTTTACGACCGGATTTTGCAGCAAATTCCTGCAGGGGCCCCTCTGTTGAGTGGAATTATTGGCGATGCCTGGGCCGGAAGCGTGGTGATTCCGCCCATCCATCATCCATCAGGCCTCCCGCTTCTGGGCTATTCGCACGGGATGCATGCCAATCCCTCTCGCTCCCTGCTCCGTCACAACGGCGAGCTGGCCGAGGCCCACTTTACTGCCGAACGCGAAAAGTTGCGCGATCCGCTCTACCGGGTAGTGGCAGCCATGCGCTACAAGATGATGTTACTCAGGTATCTGCTTGAAGTGCCACGTGCCATGGGATACCAACCCTGGACCCCATTCCTCGACAGCAAAACGGCCCTTCTTATGCTGAACCTTCCCGCTTCGCTCAGGGCTGACAGAAAATGGCAGCGCGATCTCTTCGAGGCTGAAGGGCTGGCCTTAGAAAAGATGACACTCTCCTTTTCCAGGGCAAATACACTCAATTCGCAGGCTATTGCCATATTGCCTCCTCCCCGGTTGCGTGTCGATCTTTTGCGCGAAATTATTAAGCCTTCTTATGTGGAGTGGATAAACCGCACTCTTCCGGCAGATGGACCTTTTGTCTCTCTCTATCACCGGGTCCTCTCCACTCCAAAGATTAAAGGTGTGATGAAATGTTTAGGTTGTCGTAATTACCAATCGGAGGCCTATGCTGCCTATCTCACCTTAAAGCCACTTGAACAACTCATCGAAAAAAGGAATCAGGCATGAGTCATCCATGGAAAGCCTTTTTTGCCGGAGATATTCTCCTCACTCCCGGTTCGGAGCCCCCTCTGTGCTCTGAGTCCCTCCTCACACACCTGCGTGAAGCCCGTTTTGCCTCCTGCAATTTCGAGGGGGCTGTCGAGGGAGCCGGAAGACTTTCGGTAAAAGCCGGCCCTCATCTGGCTATTTCGGCAGCGGCTCCTTCCTGGCTGGAGGAACAGGGCTTTAATGTGATCAATCTGGCCAATAATCATCTCTACGATTTCGGTAGCGAGGGGGTGCAGGCCACCCTTTCGGCCTTCGAAAAGGCGCTGACCCTGGGAGCAGGGCTCACCTTTGCAGAGGCCAACCGCTTGCGGGTAACGGAAGCAGGGCCGGTTCGTGTGGGATGGCTCTCCTTTGGGGAGGCCGAGTTTGGGGCCTGGATTGAGGCCGACCGCTCACCCGGAGCATTTGCCTGGGTGAATCATCCTGATGTCGACACCTCTGTTCAGGAGGCAAAACAGCAGGTCGATCTGCTCATTGTACAGGTACATGCCGGTGTAGAGCATACCCCGGTTCCGCTGCCTGAATGGAGAGAACGGTTCAAAACCTTGGCCCGAATGGGTGCTGATGTGGTGATTGGTTCGCATCCGCATGTGGCACAGGGGTTTGAATACTATCAGGGCGTTCCGCTTTTTTACAGCCTGGGAAATCTCTATTTCAACCGTAACTTCTCCGAAGGCAACGGTATGGCCGTTACACTTACCTTCGACGGGAAAACGCTAAAAACCATTGAAACCTTCGGGATTGAGGCCACAGAGGGACGTATCGGATTGATGAACCCCTCTCTGTGGGAGGCGGAGTGGAGCCGCTTGTGCGCACTGCTGCAGGAGCCGCTCTATACCCAAACGGTCGACGCGATGGTACGGGAGTTGTGGGAAACCCGCTACAGGCACCATTATGAGCGGGCCTCGAACGGGATTACCCGATACTCACTCCTGGAAATTGCCAAACACTGCAAGAATCTGCTTTTGCGCAAGGGAATGAATCTCCCGCTTTTGCAGCACAATATCCGTATAGAAAGCCATTACTGGGCGGTTAGGCGTGCCCTGGAACGAATGTTGGAATAGCCATGTCCTCTATGCCTCAACCCTCCGATTCGTATGCACCGGTTGCGCTTTTTGTCTACCGCAGGCTTTCGCATACCCGCAGGACTGTTGAGGCTCTGCTGAAAAACGAGGGAGCGGCTCAATCGCATCTTTTTCTCTTTTCCGATGGGGCTGCCTCCCCGGAAATCGAGCCGGAGGTAAAGGCTGTGCGCGAATACGCGGCTTCCATTACCGGTTTTATTCGCGTCACGCTGATTTGTCGTGACCGGAATATGGGGCTGGCGGCCAATATCATTTCGGGCGTTTCGGAGATACTGGAAGGTCACCCGACAGTGATTGTTGTGGAAGACGATTTGGAGACTTCGCCCTGGTTTCTTACCTTCATGAACCAGGCACTGACCCGTTTTGCCGACGATTTGCGGATAGGGCATGTGCATGGATATATGTACCCGGTTGAACCTCTTCCCGATGTGGTAGTTACCCGTTGGGTGGGCTCCTGGGGTTGGGGCACCTGGGCAAGGGCCTGGCAGTTCTTTGAACCCGACGGCGAGCTTTTGCTCCGATGTTTGATGAGGGAGAGAAAGCAGAAGGCCTTCGATCTGGGTGGACGTTTTACCCGAATGCTCCGACAGCAGGTAGAGGGTAAGAACAACTCCTGGGCCATTCGCTGGTATGCTTCGCTTTTTATGCGGGGTATGTTTGCGGTAAATGCGGGTCGTTCGCTGGTACGCAATATTGGTAACGACAACTCCGGAACCCATTCAAAGGCAGATGCCTGTTACGATGTGGTTCCTTCGGCCTCACCACTCTCCTTTGAGTGGCTGGATAAGGCGTTGGCGGCACGCCCCTCCGGGCAGCCCGAAACCGCCGAATCACGCCGGCTCATTGCTCGATACCACCATTCGGTGTACGGTATCGCG
>CAYVJA010000002.1:15705-33586 GCA_964451605.1 uncultured Bacteroidales bacterium
ATTAAACGACGGTTATACAGAGTATTCGAAAAACGGTTACGCGTATGAAGGTATTACTGTTAAGTACGTCACTCCGGCAGGGTGGTGCAGCCATAGCCTGTTTCCGGTTGTGGCAGGCGTTGCGTAAGGCAGGTCTTGCCTGCGGACTTTTGGTACGCGACGGAAAGGCTGCCGACTTGTCCGACCCTTCTGTTACGCTATTGTCTTTGAACCCCTTTGCCAGGTATAGAGGGCGATGGGCCTTTCTGTGGGAACGACTCACCATCTGGATGGCCAATGGCGGTTCCAGAAAAAATCTCTTCGCGGTTTCGTTGGCCAATACCGGCGTGCCGGTTGCCTCTCATCCCGAAGTGGCATCTGCCGACATCATTCATCTCCACTGGGTGCAACAGGGATTTCTCTCATTGGCAGAGATTGCCCGTCTCCAGAATACCGGGAAGCCCATTGTCTGGACGCTCCACGATATGTGGGCCTTTACAGGCATCTGTCACTATGCCGGGGCTTGCGACCGATATACCCGCCAATGCAGAAAGTGTCCGCAACTGCGTAACCCTTCTGCAACCGATATATCGCATAAACGCTTTCTGGAGAAGTCCCAAACCATCGACTTCTCAAAGATTGTCTTTGTGGGCTGCAGTGAATGGATTGCCCAGAAGGCACGCGAAAGCACTCTGCTTCGGGAGAGCCGGGTGGTAACCATTCCCAACCCCGTTAATACCGATCTCTTTGCGCCGATGAGCAGGGAGGCGGCTCGTGCACAACTGGAGATTAAAGCCACCAACAAAGTGATTCTGTTTGGCGCAGCCAAAGTTACCGACAGCCGGAAGGGTATACATTACTTCCTGGAGGCGTGCAAGATTCTCTTTTTTCGCCAATCGGTTTCGGCCGCCGAGATCACAGTACTCTTTTTTGGAAACGACGAACCCACCCTTTCGAGCCGAATTCCATTCCCTTCGGTTCACCTGCAATACCTGCACAGTGAAGCCGACCTGGCAGCCATGTATGCTGCTGCCGATCTCTTTGTCATTCCCTCTATCGAAGACAATCTGCCCAACACCGTTGTCGAAGCCCTTGCCTGCGGTACCCCTGTAGCCGGTTTTGCCACCGGAGGAATCACCTCCATGATAGAGCCGGGAAAGAACGGAGAGCTGGCCACTCCGGGAAGTGCCCACGACCTGGCCATGGCCATTTATAAAGTGCTTTTTGCCTCCGATCCGCTGATTCTGAGTCGGGGAGCCCGTCATTCGGCCCTTGCGAAATTCAGGGAGGATGTGGTGGCTGCGCAGTATAAAGCTTTATATAGTAGCTTGCTTCATAAACCCGGAGAGATCTATGACAAATAGCAACTCGCTCACCGACAGAGCTTTTTGGGCTCATTACTGGTGTAATTACCGCCCCCGGCCTGTAGCCCCTGTGCTCCATTACGACAAATACCTGCTACAGGTGCCTGAAGGTTCGCGGTTTATTGAAATTGGCGGTTTTCCCGGCGAACACGCCCTTCGTTTTCGAAAAATGCGTCAATGCGAGGTTTCCCTGCTCGACTTCTACATTGACCCGGAGATAGTACATGCCTTGGAGCAGGTAAACGGGGTAGAATGCGGAACCATCCATACCATAGAATCCGATTTTTTTACTGCCTATCCCGACACGCTGTTCGATGTGGTCTTTTCGGATGGGTTTATAGAACATTTCGAAGATACAGCGGCAGTGGTGGCCCGCCACACAGATCTATTGACGCCCGGAGGCACCCTGTTGTTGATTGTCCCTAATCTTTTGGGAATTAACGGTTGGGTACAAAAATGGTTCGATCCGGCCAACCTGGCCATTCATAACCTTGGGTGCATGAAACCCCGTTTCCTTCGGTTCCTTCTTGCTGACCTTCCACTTACCGGGTGCGAAGTGGTTTACAGCGGGAAGCCCATGGTTTGGCTCGAAAAACGTCCGGGAAGAGTGGCCGCTCTAAAACGTGTACTGGTGAAAATGTTGAGCATGGCAATCAAGATTTTCCCCCGGAATAATCGCTTCTTCTCCCCCTATATCATTGTCTCTGCCAAAAAAAAAGGCAGTGTAGCAACCCTCCGAAGCATGAATACCCCTCTCATCTCTGTTATTACGGTGGTTTACAATGCCGTTTCGCTCATGCAACGAACCATTGAGAGCGTGGTTTCGCAAGATTATGCCCATCTGGAGTATATCATAGTAGATGGTGCATCGACCGATGGCACACGGGAGATGATTGCCTCGTATGGCAGTTCCGTTTCGCAATGGGTCAGCGAGCCCGACAAAGGGATCTACGATGCCATGAATAAGGGATTGGCTATGGCACGGGGCCATTACGTCTGGTTTTTGAATGCCGGCGATACCCTCCCGGACCCTCATACCGTTACTGCGTTGGTGGCCACCCTTCCTTCCGATGAGTTACCCTCTGTGATGTATGGAGAGACCCTGATTTGCGACGGAGAGGGGAGGATAGTGGGGCCCCGGCGGAAAAGGGCCCCGGAGAAGCTTACATGGCGCAGTTTCCGCCAGGGAATGGTGGTGTGTCATCAGGCCATACTGGTTGAACGCAAGTTGGCAGCTCCCTACAACCTGAGCTATCGCATATCGGCCGATTTTGCCTGGGTGCTCTCAGCCCTGAAAAAGAGCCACTCTGTCCATAACAGTAAAATGGTGCTGGCCCACTACATGCAAGAGGGGCTGTCGCGCCGAAACATACTGTTGTCGCTTCGTGAGAGGGCTGGCATCATGGCCGGTTACTATGGCTGGCCCTCCGTAGTATGGAACCATCTGTTGATGATTCCCCGGTTCCTAGCCTTCCGGCTGAGGTTCGGCCGGTTTTAGCTCCTTTATACCCATAAAGAGCAACAGCGCCAACCCGGCGAAGAGAACTGAGACAAATCCCGTCGATATCTTTTCGCAGAGGGCATAGGCTTTGGGTTCGAAGCGGAACTCCACTGTGTGATTTCCCGCAGGAACCGGTAGTGCCCGCAAGAGATAGTTGGCCCGCAGATATTCGGCCTTTTCCCCGTCGATGTAGGCGTTCCATCCATCAGGATACCAGATTTCGGAAAAGAGTGCAAGCCCGTTGTTTTGATTAGAAGTGCTGTATATCAGCTTATTGGGAGCGTATTGTGTGAGTGCGATGGCGGCTGTAGAATCTTTTTGAAAGGAGGTTCTGTTTTGCAGTAACTGCGCAAACTCCTTCCCGATGACAGCCGTTGCCGACGGCGTAAAGTCGGTGAGGGCTGCCATCTCCTGGTCGGGATTCTCTACATACTTTGCCTCCTCTACAAACCAGGCATTGCCCAGTGCATCCGGATTTAACCGGGCTTCAGGCTGGTTATTCGAAGCATTGGGAACAATCAGATATTTGGCGTTAAGCATATTCAGTACCTCCTGATTTCCCTTTGCTATCTGGTGGTCTATCAAATCCTGATAGCGGCCCAACTTGGCCCCGTGATAGCCCCCGATTGATTTGTGCCACCACGAAGTGCTTCCATCGCTAAAGGTGCTCACGGAAAGATTCATCACCCTGAAATGGGGAGTGGTGTCTTGTAGTATGGCTTTGTCGGCCTCTGTCATAGGCCAGACCACCTCCTTTTCGCGTTCAGATACCCACTGCTTATTTCCGTAGGGATCGGAAATCTCGGTGTTGAGGTAGCGTTTGTCGACGCTCCAAAGATCTACCAGCACCAAAAGCAGGATAGATGCAGTGAGTCCTTTTACCCCCAACCTTTCCTTGGCAAAGGCCCACAATGCTGCTGCACCGGCTGTGATAAACAGAAAACTACGCATTGCATCGGCCTGCAACAGTGATTTCCGGGCCGAAGTCAGGTCGGAAATATATTGTTGAATAGCCCCGGTCGATTGAGGATTTTTGGCCTGCAACTGCGCCAGACCCGTCTCCTCTGCTTCACTCAGAAAGGAGAAGAAGAGATCGGGAATCATCCAGAAGATAAGCGATAATCCCCCTGTAAGGCCGAAAGCGATGGCCACCTTCCGTTTTTCCCGCACCAGAACTTCCGGGTGCCGGGAAATATAGTGAAGTGCCAGTATGGCCAGAATCGGTATGGCCATCTCGGCCACAACCATTGCCATGGAAGGGGCTCTGAACTTATTGTACAGAGGAAAATAGTCGAGAAACAGGTTGGTGAGGGGCATAAAGTTTTTACCCCAGGCCAGCATGACGGACCATATCGCTGCGCCTGCCAGAACCCATTTAAATGAGCCTTTCAACAGGAACATGGCCAGCAAAGCCAGAAAGAGAATCAGCGCACCCACATACGATGGGGCACTCAGCCCGGGTTGGTTGCCCCAGTAACGGTCTGATTGGGCAATATCCTCTTTCATCTGCGAAGACACCTTCTCCATGGCCGAAGGCGAGGTGCCGAGAGGCCCGTTTCCACCCCCTCTGATATTGGGGACCAATAACGAGAAGGTTTCGCCCACTCCGTAACTCCACTGCGTTACATAATCGCGGTCTAGTCCGGTGGTTTGATTCTCTTTATTGGCGGTAAGCAAAGGTTGTCCGCGGGTTGTAAACTGCGTATAGGTGGCGGTGGTATAGAGATTGGTAAAATTTACCCCTACCGCAATGATTCCGGCCACCAGCAGGAATCCCGTAGCCTTCAGGAAGTGGGGCCACTCTCCGTTCTTGTAGGTTTCGTACAGTTGTGCCATCACATAGAGCGACACCAAAAAGGCAAAAAAGTAGTAACTGACCTGAATGTGGTTGTTATAGATTTGCAGAGCCAGAAAGAGTGCCGTTACAATTCCGCCCAGAAGATACTTTTTCCGGTAGGCCAGGATAATGCCGGCAAAGGTGGGCGGAATGAGGCCCAGTACCAGCACCTTCCAGATATGTCCCGCCTGAATGATGCTGATAAAGTAGGTGGAAAAGGCGTAGGCAACCGCTCCTGCCGCGGCCATCCAGGGGGGTATTCTCAGGGCAAGAAGCAAAATATAGAACCCCGCCATATAGAGGAACAGATAGGAGGCAGGATCGGGAAGCCAGCCTTCCATGGCTCTTCTGATCTTCTGAATCACCTTAGCCTTGTAACTGGGTGTAATCTGGTAGGTGGGCATCCCCGAAAAGGCCGAGTTGGTCCAGAGCGTTCGTTCGCCCGTCTTCTCATAATAGTCGTTGGCTTCTCGGGCCATGGCAGCTCCCTTTCGGGTATCTACCTGAAACAGGGTTTTCCCTTCGAAAATCCGGGGTGTAAAATAGCCCACCGACAAGATGTAAAAAAGGAGCAATACCCCCGCGTGAGGGAGTAACCGTTTCAGCAGCTGCACATTCATGGCTAGAAGTTTAGTTCGGATCCGAAGTCTACAACAATGTTTTCAGTAATGAAGGAATACTTACCTCTTTCGAAACCACCTCCTTGAGTTGATCGATTGCAATCCGGGTCTGCTCCATCGTGTCGCGGTAACGCAGTGTAACGGTTCCGTCTTCCGGGGTCTGATGGTCGATGGTAACGCAGAAGGGGGTTCCGATGGCATCCTGACGGCGGTATCTCTTCCCGATTGAGTCTTTTTCGTCGTACTGACAGTTAAAGTCGAATTTCAGGTTGTTGATGATATCGCGAGCAATTTCCGGCAGACCGTCTTTTTTAACCAGCGGCAGAACCGCCAGTTTTACGGGTGCAAGTACTGCAGGCAGTTTTAATACAACCCGCGAGTCGCCTTCGGCCAGCGTCTCTTCGCAGTACGAACCGGCCAGCACACTCAGGAACATCCGGTCGACACCGATTGAGGTCTCGATCACATAAGGAATGTACGACTTATTGAGTTCGGGATCGAAATATTGCAACTTCTTACCCGAATACTTCTCGTGACTTCCCAAGTCGAAATCGGTGCGCGAGTGAATTCCCTCCACCTCTTTGAAGCCGAACGGCATCTCGAACTCAATGTCGGTTGCCGCATTGGCATAATGCGCCAGTTTGTCATGGTCGTGAAAACGATACTTGGCAGAGCCAAATCCCAGCGCCTGATGCCATTTCATCCGAAATGCCTTCCAGTGAGCAAACCATTCGAGCTCTTCGCCGGGGCGGACAAAGAACTGCATCTCCATTTGCTCGAACTCCCGCATCCGGAAGATAAACTGACGCGCAACAATCTCATTACGGAAAGCCTTTCCAATCTGGGCAATCCCGAAAGGAATCTTCATCCGGCCGGTCTTCTGCACATTCAGATAATTTACAAAGATTCCCTGAGCCGTTTCAGGCCGCAGATAGACCTTCATGGCTCCTTCGGCGGTTGAGCCCATCTCGGTAGAGAACATCAGGTTAAACTGCCTTACATCGGTCCAGTTGCGGGTGCCGCTGATAGGGCAGACAATCTCCTCCTCTTCGATGATGTTTTTAAGTTCTTGTAAGTTATTGTCGTTAAGCGCCTTTGCGAATCGGGTATGAACTGCCTCTCTCTTGGCCGCTATCTCCATAACCCTGGGATTCGTGGCTACAAACATGGTCTCATCGAAGGTCTCTCCAAACCGCTTCCGCGCCTTTTCTACCTCTTTTTCAATCTTCTCGTCGAGTTTAGCCAGAAGCTCTTCAATCAGCACATCGGCACGGTATCTTTTTTTGGAATCCTTGTTGTCGATAAGGGGGTCGTTAAAGGCATCCACGTGTCCGGAAGCCTTCCAGATTGTGGGGTGCATAAAGATGGCAGAGTCAATCCCCACAATGTTTTCATGGAGAAGCACCATACTGTCCCACCAGTACTTCTTGATATTGTTCTTCATCTCAACCCCATTCTGTCCGTAATCATAGACAGCACCCAGGCCGTCGTAGATTTCGCTCGATGGGAAAATGTATCCGTATTCTTTGGCGTGTGATACCAATTTTTTAAAAATTTCGTCTGAGGCCATTTGCGCTGAAAGTAATTGATTCTATTGACTTTTATGACTCGCAAACCTACAAGAAATTCGTGTGAAAAAAAAACGGCCCGTGAGAATAATTCGGTGCAACCCGTGTTATCTTTGTTAAAAAGATGAATAGAATTGTTAAACAGTGCTGATTTTCTTAACAATTATTTAACACCTCAAAATCAGCGGTTTTCTATTTCGTTCATCTGCTTTGGCACAATAATTGCTGCGTTTTGTTTAATGTTTTTACAAGAATGTTTAACATTTTAAAACAGTGCCTTATGACAGCAATGGAATTCAATACACAGCTTGTTTTGTTAGAAGACAACCTGACCCGATATGCAGTACACCTGACCCGCGATTACGACAGAGCGCAGGATCTCTTACAAGACACCTACCTTAAGGCCCTTACCTATAGCAGCCAGTTTGGCGACAGCACCAATCTGAAGGCATGGACCTACACCATCATGAAGAACACCTTTATCAACTATTACCGTAAGAGTGTTCGCGAAAACACCACATTCGACAACTCGAAAGATCTCTTTTTGTTGAGCCAGAATAAGCATACAGCACATGCTTCGCCCGAGGTTTCCCTGTCGGAAGGCGAGATTCGCAAGGCTATCGATGCTTTAAGCGACGAGTTCCGAATTCCCTTTACCATGTTCCTGGAAGGGTTCAAGTATCAGGAGATTGCCGATGCCCTGGGTTTAAAGATCGGAACGGTAAAGAGCCGTATCTTCTTCACCCGCAAAAAACTGATGTCGAGTTTGGAGGGCTATTCCTGATAACGGTTATACAGGAATTTGTTTGATATCCTTTACCCGCAGCTGAATGGTACATTGGTCCCGGAAGGTGTTCTCTTCCAGAGTATAACAAATGTCGAACGGATAGCGGTTCAGCGACAACTCCTCGTAGAGGCTTCCCATCTGGAATCCGATTGCCCAGATGCCATTATAGGGGCACGTCTCCTGAACAATTTTCAGGCGGAGGTGCTCCTTATCTTTTCCCACCCTTCCGCTGTTTCCATCGTCCGAAACGCTTCTTGAACAGAAAACCGGCTGCATATTGTCGGGCCCAAACGGTTCGAACCGCTGGAGTGTTTTAAAAAACTCGGCGTTGATATCTTTCAGGTCTATGCAGGCATCAATCTCGATGGTCGGGCTCTTCTGATCGGGCCGGATTAAGTCGGAGACCACCTTTTCGAAACGATCCTGAAAGAGGGGAACGTTCTCTTTTTTCAAAGTGACTCCGGCAGCAAACATATGTCCTCCGAAGTTTTCCAGCAAATCGGCACAGGCATCGATGGCCTTATAGAGATCGAACCCCTCTACCGAACGGGCCGAACCCGAAACCAACCCGTTAGAGTCGGTGAGAATGACCGTAGGCTTGTAGAAATCTTCAATGAGCCGGGAGGCCACAATCCCGATAACCCCCTTTTTCCATCCCGGTTTATAGAGCACAGTAGTATTCCTTGACCCAAAAACGAGATCTTTTGCAATCTCCTGCCTGGCCTCGTCGGTCATCTCCTGGTCTATCTCTTTGCGGGCATCGTTATGTATGTCTATCTGTTGTCCTCTCCTTCTGGCAGTATCTTCGTCGGTGGCTGTTAGCAGGTCAACCGCGTCGGTACCGTTTTCTATCCTTCCGGCTGCATTGATGCGCGGTCCGATTTTAAAGACAATATCATCGACCCGAAGGCGCCCGGCCTCCAGCTTATCACTAAGGTTGGCCAGTTGGATGATGGCCTTAATACCGATTCCGGGATTGCTGTTCAGCTTTTTAAGCCCAAGAGTGGCCAATATCCGGTTTTCGCCGGTCATCGAAACAATATCGGAGGCAATGCTGATGGCCACCAGATCAAGGTAGCATAATACCTTCTCTTCCGAAATGTTATACCGCCTGCAATAGCCCTGAATCAGTTTAAACCCTACTCCGCATCCGGAGAGGTGTTTGAAGGGATAGCCGCAGTCGGGCCGTTTGGGGTTGAGGATAGCCACTGCATCGGGAAGGTCGTTTCCTGTATAGTGGTGATCGCAAATCAGAAAGTCTATCCCCTTCTCTTTTCCGTAAGCTACCTTTTCGACAGCCTTTATGCCGCAATCGAGCGTAATAATCAGGGTACATCCCTCGGACGAGGCATAATCAATGCTCTTTACCGACACCCCGTATCCTTCCTGGTATAACGCACATTCGGCGTAAGCTCCCTAAGGAATGAGAATACCAGCGACACGGCAGTGGTGCCATCTACATCATAATCGCCGTATACCAGAATCTTTTCTTCCGTATCAACCGCTCTCTTCAGTCGCTCCACTGCAACGTCCATATCCTTCATCAGGAAGGGATCGTGCAGATTGTTGATAGAGGGCTCGAAATAGGCATTTGCCTCTTCAGGAGTACGAATACCACGCTGAACCAGCAGTTCGGCAAGGATTGGGTGAATTTCCAGTTCCTTTGTAAGATGTTTTATGTCAGCCTGTTCCCCTTTTTCTTTGAATTTCCACAACTTGTTTTTCATGGGGATAAAAGTAACAAAAAAAGCCGTCCCTTTTTTAAGGGGACGGCTTTTTGTTGGGAGGGGTTTTAATATTCGTTCCAGCTCTGAATCTTAATATCGTCTATCCGCATCCGGGTAATCGCGGTGAGGAAGGCGCTGGCCAGACGGGCATTGGTAATCAGCGGAATATTAAAGTCGACAGCGCTCCGACGGATGGTATAGTCGTTCTGGAGTTCGTTTTTCGAGAGATTTTTGGGAATGTTGATTACCAAATCAATCTTCTTCTCCTTCAGGTAATCGAGGGCATTGGGATGTTCCTGCTCATCGGGCCAGGCCACCGGTGTGGCGGCTACCCCGTTCTCCTGAAGGAAGCAGGCTGTGCCTTTGGTGGCGTAAAGATTATATCCCTTGTCCACCAACATCTTTGCAGGCTGAAGCAGCTCTACCTTCTCTTTGGGCGAACCACTCGAGATCAGGATGTTTTTTGCAGGTATGGTGAGTCCTATCGAGAGCATCGATTTAAGAAGGGTTTCGTGGTAATCGTCGCCGATACAACCCACCTCACCGGTCGAAGCCATCTCTACGCCCAGAATCGGGTCGGCCTTAAGCAGACGATGGAAGGAGAATTGCGATGCCTTGATGCCAATATAGTCGAGGTCGAAGTTCGATTTGTCCATCTTCTTAACGGGAAGGCCCAGCATGATGCGGGTGGCCATCTCGATAAGGTTAATTTTCAACACCTTCGACACAAACGGCATGCTTCGCGAAGCTCTCAGGTTACACTCAATGACCTTAATTTCGTTATCGCGGGCCAGGAACTGGATATTGAAGGGACCCGAGATCTGGAGGCCTTTGGCAATCTGGCGGGCAATCCGTTTTACTCTGCGGATGGTTTCGAAATAGAGCTTTTGGGGAGGGAACACTATGGTGGCATCGCCGCTGTGTACACCGGCAAACTCCACATGCTCCGAAATGGCGTAGGCAAGCACCTCGCCCTGCGAAGCTACTCCGTCGAACTCAATCTCTTTGGCATTGGTGAGGAACTCCGTAACTACAACAGGATGTTGTTTCGATACCTGTACTGCCAGCTCCAGATAATCTTTCAACTCCTCCTGGTTTGAGACCACATTCATGGCCGCACCCGACAATACATACGAGGGACGGATTAAGAGGGGGAAGCCCACCTCGTCAGAGAACTTATAGATCTCTGTCATGGTGGTGAGCTCTTTCCAGCGCGGCTGATCAATGCCCAGGCGATCGCACATCATTGAAAATTTATGGCGGTCTTCGGCTTCGTCGATCGAGAAGGGAGAGGTACCCAAAATGGGAATCTGTTGATTGTAAAGACGCATGGAGAGGTTGTTGGGTATCTGACCTCCCATTGAAACAATTACCCCCATGGGCTGCTCCAGATCGCAGATATCCAATACCCGTTCGAGCGAGAGCTCTTCGAAATAGAGCTTGTCGCATGAGTCGTAGTCGGTACTGACGGTTTCGGGATTGTAATTGATCATGATGGAGCGATAGTTCTCCTTCCTGATGGCATTGATGGCATTTACGCTACACCAGTCGAACTCTACCGAGCTGCCAATCCGGTATGCGCCCGAACCCAGCACAATCACCGAACGGTTGTCGCGCTCAAACTCAATGTCGTGTTGGGAACCGTGATAGGTCATGTAGAGATAGTTGGTTTGGGCCGGATACTCAGCTGCCAACGTATCAATCTGTTTTACACTGGGCAGAATGGAGAATTGTTTTCTGAAGGCGCGTACCCTGAGCAGATCACGCTCCATATCGGCTGCCGACGGCTTCAGTATGATTCTGGCCACCTGGAAATCGGAGAATCCGGCCCGTTTTGCATGACTTAACAAGGCAAGCGGAAGTGACTCGAGCGAGCTGTATTTTTCGAGTTCCTGCTCAATCACGTGAATGTTTTGCAACTTATAGAGGAACCA
Organism: uncultured Bacteroidales bacterium; assembly: GCA_964451605.1. Lineage (GTDB taxonomy): Bacteria > Bacteroidota > Bacteroidia > Bacteroidales > UBA4181 > JAQVSH01. Next base: position 27,023 of record CAYVJA010000002.1, read on the forward strand.
CTTGTCAATCTTGGTAAGCTCATAAATCTCATCAACGCTCATTCCCTCTTCGAAGGCCTTTGCGATGATGAAGATACGCATATCGGTGGGTTCGGCCAGCTCCTTACGAATATTCGAGACCTTGATTTCGTGATTGCCCACAAAACCGTGCATCCCCTGTCCAATCATCCGGAGTCCCTTCTGGATTGTCTCCTCGAACGAACGGCCAATGGCCATTACTTCGCCCACGCTCTTCATCGATGAGCCGATCAGGCGGGAGACGGTATGTTTTTCCTGGTATTCGCTCATGTCGAAACGGTGCAGGCTGACCCCCAGTTGTTTGACCACGCAGTAGTCGATGGCCGGCTCAAAGAAGGCCGAGGTGACCTTGGTGATAGAGTTGCGCAGTTCGTAGAGTCCGTAGCCTAAACCCAGTTTGGCGGCAATAAAGGCCAGCGGGTAACCGGTGGCTTTCGAAGCAAGTGCGCTGGAGCGCGAAAGACGGGCATTCACTTCGATAACCCGGTAGTCTTCCGAGAAGGGGTCAAGTGCAAACTGTACATTGCACTCGCCTACGATACCTACGTGGCGTACAATGGCAATGGCAATGCTGCGAAGCTTCTGCACCTCACTGTTGGTGAGTGTCTGTGTGGGTGCTACCACAATACTTTCGCCGGTGTGAATACCCAGCGGGTCGAAGTTTTCCATGCTACAGACCGTGATGCAGTTATCGTAACGGTCGCGGACAACTTCATATTCAATTTCTTTCCATCCTTTCAGCGATTCTTCTACAAGTACCTGGCTGGAGTAGGTGAACGATTTGCTTACCAGCGTTTCCAGCTCCTCTTCGTTGGCGCAGAATCCGCTTCCCAGCCCACCCAGTGCGTAAGCTGCGCGAACAATAATGGGGAAGCCCAACTCTTTGGCAGCCTTTTTGGCATCGGCAAGATTCTCGACGGCAAAACTTCGGGGGGTTTTTACCTCAATTTCGTTCAGTTTCCCCACAAAGAGTTCGCGGTCTTCGGTGTCCATAATTGCCTGGACGGGCGTTCCGAGTACCTGTACATTGTACTTGCTGAGCACACCATTTTTGAAAAGCGCGATCCCGCAGTTAAGAGCGGTCTGCCCTCCGAAAGCGAGAAGGATTCCTTCAGGCTGCTCTTTGGCAATCACTTTTTCAACAAAAAAGGGCGTTACCGGAAGAAAATAGATCTTGTCGGCAATGCCCTCGGAAGTTTGGACGGTTGCGATGTTGGGGTTAATCAGAACCGTCTCTATTCCCTCTTCCCGAAGCGCCTTTAGCGCCTGCGACCCGGAATAGTCGAATTCTCCTGCTTCACCAATTTTCAGCGCGCCCGATCCGAGCACGATCACTTTTTTCATGTTGTGTTCCATTCGGCTGCGGATGTGTTTATGCGTATTTTTTCAACCTGCAAAATTAGATAAATTCGAAGAGGCTTTTGTGATGTAACTAAATTATTTTAGTGAAAAGGGCAATATTGCTACGATTGTCGTTATTTTGCACCTTGACAGTTGGTAGAATGGCCGATGCAGAAAAATAGCTCTATGAGGATATTGGGTGGCCTGTTATTTCTCTTTTTTGCGATGATTGCGGCAACTGCTCAGGTGCCGCAATCAAATCCCCGACAGATGGTTGCCTACCGCCTTTTGCCCAACGGGGATACCCTCTACCTTTCGACCATACCCCAGGTTACAATTTTGGCTCCGCCCCGGTTTCGAAACCGTGCTCAGGCCCGCAGATATACCCGTTTAGAGTACAATGTGCGGAAAGTTTACCCCTACGTAGTGCTGATCAGGCAGAAATTCAAGGCGCTCAATCAACACTATCTCTCGCTAAAAACCGACAAGGAGCGCAAAGAGTATGCCCGTAAAGTGGAAGACGAAATCAGAAGTGAGTTTGAGGGCGAACTCAAACGGCTCACCATCACACAGGGGCGCATTCTCATTAAATTGATAGACCGCGAAACCGGTATCACCTCCTATGCGTTACTGCAGGAGTTTCGCGGCAAACTCTCGGCTTTTTTCTGGCAGACACTGGCCCGGATTTTCGGACTTAATCTGAAGGATGCCTACGACGGGACAGGCGAAGATCAGGTAATAGAGGAGATTATACTTCGGATTGAATCCGGGCATTAACCTTCAGCCAGGGGGCGGCTTTCTTTAACAGCGCATGCGCCAGGAAAAACATCAGAATATCCCTGTCTATCAATTCACTTTCGTGGTGAGCTATGTCGGCGGCAAAGGCCTCCAGTTGCTTTCGGGCTAAGAGCGTTTCGTTTACTTCGGGGGTTTCCGTAACCTGACCGCAGGTAACGGTTCCACTCCCGAAATCGGCCACAATCGTCTCGCCCGGCTGTTGCACGGTAACGGTCTGTTGGGGCGAGCCGCAGTTAAACGCATAAAGTATCCGGATTTCTGAACCGTTGTCGATTTTTAGCCGACACTCCAAGCCACTTCCTCCCTTGCAGCCTCCCGGAACCGAAGTTTCGGCCTTGCATACCATCCCCCCGGAAAGCGAAAGCAGAAGGGAAAGGTCGGCCGTAAGCAGGTTAATCAGTGTTGCTCCTGCAGCATCGCCGGGGGTACTGCACAAAGTGTGATGCATCTCTACGAAGAAAGGGCTGGTTTTTCTGCACGCCAGAAGTGCGGCAACCGGGTGGTGAACCATACTGCCTCCAAACCGCACCAATACCTGCGACTCTTCCGAAATTTTCAGCAAACGGCTCATCTCCTCTTCCGTAAGCGCCGAAGGATTGCAGATGAAGAGATGCAGGAAGTGGGTAAGTGCCTCCCGGGCAAGCGAGAAGCAATTTTGGGACGAGTCGTCAAGGATTACTGCCTCCGAGAAACGGAAAAGGGCGGTTGGATCTTTGAAGGCGATGGTTCGGCAAGATTTGGCAGCCAGCTGACTCTTTTGCGGGTCGGTGTCGAACAGTCCTGCCATATCGTACAATGGCTGCCGTGCGAAGAGCGCCGGGAGCGTGTTCGACCAGCTGTGTAATCCGACAATCCCGAATGCAACCATGCAATGTTTGGTTTTGAAACGTTCCAAAAATAGGCAGAAAGCGCCTATTCCCTGCATATTCGGGCTACTATTTATTAACTATTGCCTGTTCAAAACGGTTCTCCGAACTGTTTGCTATCTTTGTAGACCGAAGCATCTATAATGGACGACCCGATTTTATTCCAGGGACAGCGCAAGCGTCTGATCGGGGACCTCCGGCAGAAAGGCATATCCGACGAACGGGTACTTTCGGCCATGGAGAGGGTTCCCCGCCACTATTTTATGGACAAAGGGCTTGTGCATCTGGCCTACCGCGATCAACCCTACCCCATCGGTGAGGGCCAGACCATTTCTCAGCCCTATACTGTTGCTATGCAGACACTTCTGCTCGATGTACAACCCCGTCAAAGGGTGCTTGAGATTGGTACAGGTTCGGGTTATCAGGCTGCCATCCTCGCCGAACTGGGAGCCATTGTTTTTTCGGTGGAGCGCCACTATCCCCTCTTTCAAGAGGCTCGCCGACGTCTTTCGGGTATGCATTATGCATTGAACCTTTTTCATGGCGACGGATTTGCCGGCCTCCCTTCGTATGCCCCCTTCGACCGGATTTTGGTGACCTGCGGAGTAGAGGCGGTGCCGGAAGCCCTGGCCGCCCAGCTGGCGTGTGGCGGGAAGATGGTGATACCGCTCGGGCCTTCCGATTATCAGGTCATGACACTGTTCTCGAAAACATCCGAAAACCAATATGTTAAATCAGAGCACGGATTCTACTCTTTCGTACCCATGCTCCAGGGGCGTATTATGCCCCGCAGACCCCGAACCTCTACCAACGATTTTCTATGATTACCATCAAAAAATTCTCTTTCAGTCCCTTTGAGGAGGCCACCTTTGTGCTTTCAGACAAAACCGGTGCATGCATCATTGTGGATGCCGGCTGCTACACACGTGAGGAGCGTGAGGCATTGAAACAGTATATCGAGGGGGCGCAGCTGAAACCTGTTCTGCTTCTCAACACGCACGGTCATGTCGACCACCTGTTGGGCAGCCGTTTTGTGACAGATACCTGGAGTGTGCCGTTTGCCATGCACAAAGCCGACAGCTACCTGCTCGACAATGCGGTGGCACAAGGGAAGATGTTCGGCCTCAGAACCGAAACACCCCCGGAGGTCGATCGCTGGGTAGAGGAGGGCGAAGAGATCTGTTTTGGCGATAGTCGGTTATCGGTTCTCCATGTGCCGGGCCATTCGCCCGGAAGCCTGCTCTTCTACTGCAGCCAACAATCTTTCCTGATTGCCGGCGATGTCTTGTTTGCCGGAAGTATTGGCCGAACCGACCTCCCCGGAGGCGACTATGATACCCTGATCGATGGCATCTATGCCAAAGTGTTGGTGTTGCCACCCGAGACCACCATCTATCCCGGACACGGACCCAAAACCACCATCGGACAGGAACTGGCCGGAAACCCCTTTCTGCTCAGGCTGGGAAGGGTTTAGCCGCTGGGAATCACCCCTGAATGTTATGAAACATATCTTTTATCCCCATCCATATCTGCGATAGTTGTAATTTCGCACCCTCAATCCGGATCAATTCTTTCTTCTATTATGGCCTCAGCACAATTTGCTTCGCGTCACATCGGTCCCAACGGTTCCGAGCTTTCTCACATGCTTCAAACCATCGGCGTTGGCTCGCTCGATGAGCTGATAGAGAGGGCACTGCCCTCTACTATCCGATTGTCGCGCCCTCCTGCCGTGGGTGAGGCCATGAGTGAGTACGCCTGCCTGCAATGGCTGCGCCAGCTTTCCGAAAAGAACCGCCTATTTTGTACCTACATCGGAATGGGTTACTACAATACCGTTACCCCCTCGGTGATTGTGCGCAATATTCTGGAGAACCCCTCCTGGTACACCTCATACACTCCCTATCAGGCTGAGGTTTCGCAGGGCAGGCTGGAGGCGCTCCTCAATTTCCAGACCATGGTGTCGGATCTTACCGCGCTGGAGGTGGCCAATGCCTCTCTGCTCGATGAGGCCCAGGCGGCTGCAGAGGCCATGCTGATGATGTTTCATGCCCGTTCGCGCGAGTTGGTTAAACGGGGTGATTCGGTGCTTTTTGTCGATGAACAGCTTTTTCCTCAAACCCTCGATGTGTTGATGACACGTGCCACACCCGCGGGCATTGAGCTCAGAATAGGAAACTATGCCGATTTTGAATCGGATAACGATATTTTTGGAGCCATCGTGCAGTATCCCAATGCCGAAGGGGCCATCTCCGACTATGCCGGGTTTGCTTCGAAACTGCATGCAAACGGCCAACTGTTGGCTGTGGCCACCGATTTGCTGGCGCTGACCCTTCTTACGCCTCCGGGTGAGTGGGGCGCCGACATCGCCTTTGGCAACTGCCAGCGGTTTGGCCTTCCCATGGCTTACGGCGGGCCGCACGCCGCCTTCTTTGCCTGTCGCGAAGCCTTTAAGCGCGATATGCCCGGCCGAATCATCGGTATATCCGTTGATGCCCGTGGCCAAAAGGCCCTTCGTATGGCGTTACAGACCCGCGAACAGCACATCAAACGCGAAAAGGCCACCTCGAATATCTGCACCTCTCAGGCGCTGCTTGCCATTATGGCAGGGATGTATGCGGTGTATCACGGAGCCGAGGGGCTTACTGCCATTGCAAGTTCAGTTCACAGTGCCACATGCAGGTTAGCCGCTGCGCTCCGGAGTCTGGGGTGCAGAGTGGGCCCCGAGGCCTGCTTCGATACGCTCAGGATTGCCCTTCCGGCTTCCGTTACCCAGGAAGCCCTTCGCACGGAAGCCCTTGCCCGGGGTATCAATTTCCGCTACTTTGTGTCGGGCCACATCGGCATCAGCCTTGACGAAACCGTCGGCGACCGGGAACTGGCCGAAATCATTGCCCTTTTCGAATCGGTTCTGGGAAAAAAGGCTGCCCCGGAAACCACTTCCGCTGCACCGGCCGGGTGGCCGCCCCATCTGGTACGAACTTCATCTTTCCTTACACACAGCGTTTTCCGAGAAAACCGGTCGGAAACGGTGATGATGCGCTATATCAAGAAGCTGGAGCGGAAGGATATTTCGCTTACCCATTCCATGATTCCGTTGGGCTCGTGTACCATGAAACTAAACGCGGCATCGGAGATGCTTCCCATCACCTGGCCCGGATTTGCCGGCCTTCATCCCTTTGTGCCTGCCGATCAGGCAGAAGGGTATCGGATGCTGATTACCGAGCTGGAAAAGAGCCTGGCGCTGTTAACCGGTTTCGATGCTGTCTCGCTGCAGCCTAACTCGGGCGCGGCCGGCGAATATACCGGTCTGTTGGTAATCCGCGAATACCTTGAGCGGAGAGGAGAGGGGGCAAGAAACATTGCGCTGATTCCCTCTTCGGCACACGGAACCAATCCGGCCAGTGCCGTGATGGCCGGTATGAAAACCGTTACCGTTCCCTGCACGGAGCGGGGCGATATCGATGTGGAGGCACTGAAGTCGCTTGCCGAACAGTATGCCCCGCAACTTGCTGTTTTTATGATTACCTACCCATCGACCCAT
>CAYVJA010000002.1:33596-35820 GCA_964451605.1 uncultured Bacteroidales bacterium
CGGATCAGGGAGATGATCTCGATTGTTCACCAAAACGGCGGGTTGGTCTATATGGACGGAGCCAATATGAATGCCCAGACCGGGTTAACCAGTCCGGGCTTTCTGGGAGCCGATGTCTGTCATCTCAATTTGCATAAGACCTTTGCCAGCCCCCATGGCGGCGGCGGACCGGGAGTAGGCCCTATTTGCGTTACCTCCCGGCTGGCTCCCTACCTGCCCACCCACTGTGAGGTGGCTACCGGGGGCAGCGAGGGAATTACCGCTGTGTCGGCAGCGCCTTATGGAAGCGCAGGAATTCTCTCAATTGCCCTTGCCTACATAAAAATGATGGGCCAGGAGGGGCTTGCCGAGGCTACCCGGTATGCCATTCTGAATGCCAACTATCTGGCTGCGCGTCTGAAAGATAAATACAACCTGCTCTACACCAACACTGAGGGTTTTGTGGCCCATGAGATGATTCTCGATTGCCGCCCCCTAAAGAGCAGCTCCGGTGTCACCGAGGGCGACATTGCCAAACGCCTTATGGATTATGGTTTTCATGCTCCCACCCTTTCGTTCCCGGTTCACGGTACCCTGATGGTCGAACCCACCGAGAGCGAATCGCTTGCCGAACTGGATCGCTTTGCTGAGGCACTGATTTCGATCCATGCCGAGATAGAAGAGGTGGCCGGTGGCGTTCAACCTGCCGACGACAATGTGCTCAAAAATGCCCCGCATTGCGAGGCCGAAGTGGTTTCGGACGGCTGGAGTCACCCCTACGGCCGTGAAAAAGCGGCCTATCCGCTTGCCTGGATTCGCGAAAACAAATTCTGGCCGGGATCGGCCCGGGTCGATGACGCCACCGGTGACAGAAACCTGATCTGTACCTGCAAGTAGTTTCCCTATTTTTTGTTCAGTCTTCCTGTAAACCGGCTTTTTCCATCCACAAAAACCTCAAGCACGATTCGGCCTGAAGGCAGATTCGAAAGATTATAACGGTAGGTTCCACTTTTTCGATTTAGGTATTCGTGCTTTTCCCAGATTTTTCCGTCGACAGTGATTTGAACCATCATATTACCTGTTTTGTTTCCCACCATACTTAATTCGGTGCTTTCTGTTACCAGCCTGGGATAGAGCGAAAAGGCATATTTTGCCTGCGTAGTGTCGGCCATAAAAGCTTCAGAGGCTCTGAAGGCAAGTTTCTCTCCGTTTCCGCAATCACTTTCGAAAGCGTGAATCAGGTTGCCCTGCAAATCAAACAGCCTCAGATACCCGTCGCCGTTCTGTGGTTCGGCCCAGAATTCAAGGCCATCGCCGGCTGTATCGGTGAGACAAAGTTCGTAGAGTCCCTCTTTGAGAGTAAGGGTATCGGTAAACAGACGAACGGCTTCCGATGGCTTTGGTTTCATTCTGAATAGTGTGTCGGAATTCTCCCCGACCAATGTCACCAGGTTGTCCTTGGGCTGCATATTGGTCAAAAACTGCAGAATCATCTGAGTGGGTAAAACCTCGGGAGAGAAAAAGTCGGTGGTCAGTTCATTGTCACCCGCCCAGGCATCGGCTTTCCCATTCGGATTCGTCAGCGTAACGGTAAAACTGTTTTTCCCCTCCTTCATCTCTATTTTGCCCGGAAGAACAATTTCGGCCTTCTGATTAAACTTCAGGTCGCCTTTCCAGTGGTATACCTGCTTCTCAAAGCCATCGGTTCCGTATGTAATTGTCACTTTCTTCAGGGTTTCCGAACCCAGGTTCCGGATGGAAAAGTGCGGATTAAAACCGGCAGGATTTAGCCTGGAGAAACGCTGTTCACTATTGGGGACTACTATTTTTTCGACCGCCACATCTGTCTTGTTCAAGGGCTGGGAATAGTGAAAGAGATAGGCCGATATATTTTCCACCGCCTGAATGTTTCCTGTTGCGGTATAGGGTTCCATTTCAAGGCTCAGGCAGTGTTGACCCGGTTTTACAAACAGATCAATCACATCGGGCTCCTGCAAATCGCCCGGGCACCAGTAGGCCCGGTCGTAAAGCCAGGTTCCCCCCTGCGGATAGAGTGGATTGTCGCCGCAATCTTTCCACATGTCGCGGTGATCGACCAGTTGGTTGTCGAGTTTCAGGTCGCGCCAGCGGGAGCAAAATTCGCTGCAACCCTTTGGCCTGTCCATTCCGTGTCCGGTATGCTGAATACGCACCCGGTTGATGGCTGTCCCTTTGGCCGATTGATAATCTATGTGCAACAGGTGCT
>CAYVJA010000002.1:35830-39958 GCA_964451605.1 uncultured Bacteroidales bacterium
TCGATCTTCTCCTGCGGGTTGCCATATTTGTATCCCTTATTCCATAAAGGCGTAATTCCCAAAGGGTTCAATACCGGTGGGCCAAGCGTAACTTCAAAATCGATGGTGAGCGCCCAGCCCACGGTGGTTGCTTCGTAGCCCGAATGAATGTATTCAATCTCTACACTATCGCGCAGGAATGGGGCAAAGTCAGTTACGTCTACCTGCCACTCCCAGCTCCACCCCTTGTTGTATATACTGCCGTAGGGAGTGAGCATCCGTCCGATTTCGTAATCGATTTTCGGGCCCTTTACTCCAGCCTGCCTGCGGATAAATATCTGGTCGAGGTAATCCCAGTGGGCCGTAGGCAAACTGTCGGGACTTCCCAGAGTAACGTGCATCACTACTTTGCGGACAGGTACTGTTTTGGAAGGGAAGACACCCCATTCTGCAAAAGGTTTGGCGCCGGAGGCAGGGTTACACACTATGGTTGTGCGATTATGGGTTATCACGTGTCGGGTCTGCGGTTTTTGCGCAAAACCGGAAGTAAGGGTTCCGACAAAAAAAAGAAACAGCAAATATTTCATGGGTAACTTCTTTAACGTTTAGTTGAGTCCGCCATGTCCCCTGTAGAGATTGAGCGGTTTGTCGAGCTGCATCTTTAACACGGTGACATACTTGTCTAACACCGACTCGGGAACGTTGATGTAAACCAGTCCGGGAACCGGGCTCCATGATATTTTTCCCACAATTTTATGATTCAGTCTGGCGCCATTGCCCACCACGGTAATCTCTTTGATGGGGTTAATCAGCCCTTTCAGCATCACATTCCCGCTGGTTTTGCCATGGAGGAACAGATAGAGAATAGTTGAATCTTTCGATAAGGTGGTGGGTCCGTAGAAGTGGCCCTGTGGCAAACCCGGCAAGGTGTTAAAGATGGCCTCTCCGTGTTTTTTATTCCAGGCGCCCAGCTCTTTCAATATATGTACCTGTTCGTCGGGGATAGTGCCGTCGGCCCTGGGGCCCATGTCGAGCAGGAGATTACCGCCGTTCGAAACGGCATCCACAAAAATGGTAATCACTTCGTAAGGTGTTTTCCAGTTGTTGTCGTTGTGAAAACCCCAGTTGTCGTTGGTGGTCATGCACAACTCCCACCAGTTGTAAACCGGACGCGAAACCGGGAAGTTTTGCTCCGGGGTCTCATAATCGCCATACCCTTGCAAACGCCCGTTGATGATGGCATTGGGGTTTCTTTTCAGGATCATGCCCCTGACTTTTTCCGATTCCCATCGTTCGGCACTGTGTTCCCAGTCGCCATCGAACCACCACAAATCAGGATTCAACTGCTGAAGAATTTCGGCAATCTGTCCCTGGTAAAATTGACGGAAGCGGTTCCAGCGAGCCCAATCGTTCTCCACACTATATCGGGCGCTGTCTTTCAAAAATCCGGGATAATCGGGGTGTCCCCAGTCGATAAGCGAAAAATAGGCGCCACATTTGATATCCCGCTTGCGCAACTCTTCGAAAAAGGGAGTAATCACATCGCGCTTGGCTGGCGTGGCTTTCACACTGCTCAGATCGTTCATTTTGGTGTTGTACATGGCCACCCCGTCGTGATGTTTGGTGGTAATAACCGCATAGCGGGCCCCGCTCTCCTTAATCAGATCGGACCACGCGGCAGGGTCATAATTTTTCATTGTGAATCCTTGCAACTGCTTCATGTAATCGGGATAACTGATCTTCTTGTTGTAGAAACTCCACGATTCGTCCACGCCATCCACCGCATAAATGCCTGTATGAATAAAAATTCCGAGTTTGGCATCGGCAAACCATTGCATTTTTCCGGCAATCTCCTTTGCGCTGATTTTCTGCTGGGCAAAACTTCCGCTATAGCCCAGCATCAGGATAAAACATGCAAGAATTAGTCTCTTCATTTTTGGTTAGTTAAGTTTACATCTGTCAGAATCTCGTTGTTATTCATCTCCTTTGCTGTAACCGAGGGTTTCCACTCATCAGGGGAAAAATTACCTGTAATTGTCACCCGGGTACAGGCGGTCAGATCAAATGCCGGACGAGGGTTTCCGGCCGGAAGAAAATCGGTCTGAATGAATCGGTTTCCTGTTATGATCAGATTTTCGACACTTCGTGCCGTAAGAACCGGATGGTCGTACAGTCTGAACGTATTGTTTTCGATTCGGATATTCCGGTGAACATATTTCCCCTGCACCCTTTCATGATTTTCAGGGGAGACAGCTATGACATAATTCCCCGGCGCCTGATTGAATCCGCAATTTTCGAACACATTGTTACGGATGGTCACATCAGTCACCGGTCCCGACTCAAACCAGCTCGACCCGTCGTCGGCAATCAGGATGGCGTGCATGCCTGTGTGAAAAAAAGTGTTGTTCTCAATCCATACTTTCCGCCGGGTGGTGATGAGCAAACCACGGGTGTTGGTACGCTCGAACCTGCTGTTAGTAATCCTCACTTCGGGCGTCCAGGTCAGGTTCTCCATGATATTTCCTACCCGGGCCGATTCCGGCAGGTTCCCGTCGATTTCCAGTTCCATCTCCCGAAGATTGAGAAGACGGGCTGTTTTTACCCTGGCGGTAGCTTCTGTCAACAAAGTTTGCGGGTTTACAAATGCTATACTGTCGCCGGAAAAGAATGCCTCGAAACCATAGGTCTGGTGGTGCATAAACCGTACCGTCAGCTTGTTTTCTTCCGACACTTGCGTGATTTTCAGATGCGTTCCATGTACATTGACGGGATCGTCGTGCGAGCCGGAAGTCAGGCAGCTGTCAACCACAACCACTCCTTTGCATCCGGAGAAATGGAAACAATCGGCAAACGATGAAATGATCCGACCCGACTCTTTGCGTGGTGCCACAGTGACTTTACGCAGGGTAATGTTTTCTGAAAACTGTGACACAACACCCAGTCCGTGCATAAAATGGAGGTTAACATCCTGGAGCGATACGTTGGTACAGTGAGAAAAAAAACCTCCGCAGTTGTCCCGGTAGGGATCCCGAAAGGTTAACACCTGTCCGGCGTGAAAAATAGTTTTACTGAAATCGCCTTCGAATCTGACCCGGAACGGGGAGGTTTCTTCCGCCTTGCTGTCTAATATGGGTTTCAATGAACTGTACTGCAATATCTCTTTATCGGGCGAAAAGAGAATGGTATGGTGTGATCGGCTGCGCCAGCCTTCTCCGAAAAAAAAGATCCGTCCATTTTCTATCCCGAAACGGGAATCCGGATGAATCTCCGCTTCAATCACCCGGGGCGAAACCGAAACCAAGGTAAGTTCGGACATGGTTGGTCGTTCATAGTCGAAACTGATATTTTGTATCTTCAGGTTTCTACAATTCACCGCACCAAACGATATCATTTTTCCATGCAAAATGACCAGCGAGTTATTGCCTTCGAGCGTTACATCGTTCAAGCCTTCGAACCAAAATCCAATGTTCTTACCCTTCGGCTGATTGTCATTTTCGGTTGAATTGGAGATATACAACTCCCTCTTTTCTGCACCATCAGGCCATAAATCGATGCGTCCCCCGGGAAGACGAAGAATGAGATGACTTTTGCCCCGGCACGACGCAATGGCCCGCCGGACAGCCGGGCTGGCATTTTCGAAACTGTTGGGCTTCACGCCATAATCGGCGAGATTGACAACGGTTTGCCCCTTGGCCTGGTAGCATATAAGCATAACAAAGGCTGCAAAGAGGAATTTATATTTCGTACCGGGCATATTTTCGATTTTACCTGAAAATTCGTCATTTTTTTGGTCATTTCCCGTTTTTTCTCTGCCAAACCAATAATGTTTTTGAACCGGTTTGAGGGCAAATAAAAAGGGGTTACAAGTAAAAATACTTGTAACCCCTTGATAGTTTGTGGGCCCAGCTGGGCTTGAACCAGCGACCCCCTGATTATGAGTCAGGTGCTACTAACCAACTGAGCTATAGGCCCTAATATAAAAAGATGCCCCTCCATGGGGCGAATGGGAGCGCAAATTTACATATTTGCAGTTACTTCGTCAACGCATCAGGGTAAAAAACCGATAAATTATGATTTCAAACCGCGTCAGAGGCTGTATTACGCCGGGTATAAACGGCTCGACCAAGCTTAAGAACTTGATTTTCGATC
>CAYVJA010000002.1:39968-98924 GCA_964451605.1 uncultured Bacteroidales bacterium
AATGTGGTGATCCGGCTCAGAATAGACCGTTGTGTAGCGGCTTTGCGGCAGTGGCCGCCTTTGCAGGCAAAGTCCGATGCCGAAATGAATGCCATTATGGCACTTCCTGTTTTCCACGATTTCGAAACCGGTAGCCTCTCGGAAGAGGCTTTCCGGAATGCTATCCGCTCCCTGCTGGGGGAGTGGCCGGTGAGCGATGAAGAGATTGATAAGGCATGGAATAGCATGTTGGGCGAACTTCCCGTCGAAAACGAGCGGGTGCTGCAACAACTGGCTGCCCGGTATCGGCTCTTTCTGTTCAGTAACACCAATTCCATTCACATGCGCTATTATGAAGCAAGGCTCCTGGAGGAGTTTGGCTATCCGGTGTTGAGAGAACGGTTCGAAAGATGTTTTTTTTCGCACGAACTGCAGTCGCGGAAACCATCGGTTGAGGCCTTTCACAAAGTGATTGGGCAGGCCGGGGTCGATCCTGCAGAAACGCTCTTTATCGACGATCTGCCTGCCAATGTGGAGGCAGCTGTACAATCCGGGATGTTTGGCCTCCGGTGGCAGGCAGGCAGAAATTTGACCGATCTGTTGGTGTGATGGGCAGGAATAGACACTATCTGCGCACGATTTTCGTTACCTTTGCGGGCAGAAAGAGTTACGATGTTGCGTATTTACCATAATCCCCGATGCCAAAAGAGCCGTGCTGGATTGCAGTTTCTGCAGTCGGCCCGTTTTGTGCCTGAGATTGTGGAGTATATGAAACGAGGGCTCACTCCCGATGAGGTGGCCCGCCTCTCCATGAAGTTGAATTTGCCTCCCGAAAAAATGGTGCGTACGCAGGATCCTCTCTACCAAACGGAGTTAAAGGGGAAGTCGTTTCTGCCGCATGAGTGGTTCCGGCTGATAGCCGAGAATCCTTCACTATTGCAACGTCCTGTTATAGAAACAGATACTGTGGCTGTTATTGCCGTTCCCCCTGAGATGGCTCTCCCTCTGCTTAATGGTTATACCGAAAATCAGAATTCCAACCTTTAAAACCTCCCTTATATGCCAACGCCTCCCTTTACCTACCAGGAGCCTTTCCCCATGGGAAAAGATCAGACCGAATATTATCTTCTCACCCCCAACCATGTTTCGGTTAGTAACTTCGAGGGTCGCGAAATCCTCAATATCCAGCCGGAGGCTTTAACCATGCTGGCCAATGCCGCCTTTAGGGATGTGTCGTTTCTGTTGCGTCCCGAACACCAGAAACAGGTGGCAGCCATTCTGGATGATCCCGAAGCGAGTGAAAACGACAAATATGTTGCCCTAACTTTTTTACGCAATGCCGAAGTGGCTGCCAAAGGGGTATTGCCCTTTTGCCAGGATACCGGAACGGCCATCATTATGGGCAAAAAGGGAGAGAATGTCTATACGGGGTGTGACGATGCCGAGGCATTGTCGAAAGGGGTGTACAAAACCTACACCGAAGAGAACCTTCGCTATTCGCAGAATGCGCCCCTCGATATGTACAAGGAGGTGAACACCGGCTGCAACCTGCCGGCTCAAATAGATCTCTATGCCGTACCCGGCAACGAGTATAAATTTCTCTGTATCTCGAAAGGGGGCGGATCGGCCAATAAAACCTATCTCTACCAGGAGACAAAGGCGTTACTGACTCCGGGCAAACTGGAGGCTTTCCTGCTCGAAAAGATGAAGTCGCTGGGTACTGCAGCCTGCCCTCCCTACCACATCGCATTTGTGATCGGGGGCACTTCGGCCGAGATGAACCTTAAAACCGTGAAGCTGGCTTCGGCCAAATATTACGACAATCTGCCCGTTACCGGAAATGAGTGGGGCCGTGCCTTCCGCGATGTGGAGCTTGAAAAGAGAATGTTAAAAGCAGCGCAGGAGATTGGGCTCGGTGCACAGTTCGGCGGCAAATATTTTGCCCACGATATCCGCATTATCCGTCTTCCGCGTCATGGCGCCTCTTGCCCCGTAGGGCTCGGAGTCTCTTGTTCGGCCGACCGCAACATCAAGGCCAAAATCAACAAAGAGGGTATCTGGATTGAGAAACTCGAAGAGAACCCCGGCAGGTATATTCCCGAATCGCTCCGCAACGAAGGAGAAGGCAATGCAGTGAAAATTGATCTGAACCGGCCCATGAAGGAGTTGTTGGCCGAACTCGACAAATATCCTGTATCTACCCGTCTCTCCCTCACCGGAACCATCGTGGTAGGTCGCGATATTGCCCATGCCAAGCTCAAAGAGAAGATCGATCGCGGCGAAGGTCTGCCCCAGTACGTAAAGGATCATCCCATTTACTATGCCGGTCCGGCCAAGACCCCTGCAGGTATGCCTTCAGGTTCGTTCGGACCCACCACCGCCGGCCGTATGGATTCGTACGTCAACGAATTTCAGGCCAACGGGGGTAGTATGATAATGATAGCCAAGGGGAACCGAAGCAAACAGGTTACCGAGGCCTGTGCAAAGTTTGGTGGCTTCTATCTGGGCAGCATTGGAGGTCCGGCCGCTATCCTGGCTCAAAATAACATCAAGAAGGTGGAGTGTCTCGAATTCCCGGAGTTGGGTATGGAGGCCATCTGGAAAATCGAGGTGGTCGACTTCCCGGCTTTTATTCTGGTCGACAACAAAGGGAACGACTTCTTCGAACAGATTAAGGTTTGCCGTTAGCCGTTTTTTCCCAGCACGTCGCTTCCAAACTGCATACAGTCGGATCTTTTCAGCATATCGTATTCGGGAAAAGTTGCCATTGATTTCGCAGTTTCCGGGTCGAGCAACCGTTTGGTAATCCTTCCGTTGAACACCTTCGACGGAAGGGTACCCGCTTCGCACAGGGCTGCAAGATGATTATCGATCAAGAGTTTGGTTTGCGCCGGGCCGGTAGGTTGCTGCATATTGCCACATACAGCAAAAAGTCCGCGAAGTTTGGGTTTAATCTCTGCCTTATGCGCTTTGATGAACGCCTGCAGTTCGGGGGTGGTGACATTGCTGCGGATAGATCCTCCGATAATCAGATGGTCGAACCCACTCAGATTGGGTGCTTCACGCACATCGAACACCTGCGCAATTCCACCCATACCCTCTGAAATCCATACAGCCGCATCGCGCGCACTGCCGCACCAGGTGCCGTACACAACAGCCCATTTTTTTTGAGAGGGCATGGGATAATACTCCAATCCCTTCATCTTACCGCCGACAAAGAGCGAGCCTGCCGCCGCCAGCGAACACCGTAAAAAAGTTTTGCGTTCCATAGAGATTTGTAGTGAGTTAGACAAGTGGGGCTAAGATACAATCCCCCGAACAGAATCATCTGTTTTCGGGCGGAAAAATTGCGCGCAGCGCAATGCTCTAATGCTCTAATGCTCTAATGCTTTAATGCTCTAGTGCTCTAATGCTCTAGTGCTGCGCTTCGCACCTGATTGGATGTAACTACCTCTTCGACAAGATAAGTTTTGCGACCCATTTGCGCGAAGCGCAGCATTAAAGCACTCAAAGTGCGTTCGCACTTTGAAGCATTAGAGCATTAAATTATTACCTTAGTATGTTTCAAACCCTCTCCTCACTATGAGATCTTTTCTGTTTTTTGTGGCTTTGCTGCTATGTCCGGTTTTCCCGGTGCAGGGCGCTGAATTGCTTTCGGTTTATGAATTGCGGTGCGAAAACCGGATTAATCCGGTGGGTATTGATAAGACGACTCCCCGTTTCAGCTGGAAGTATAGCAGTTCGCAAAACGGTGCCGAGCAGAGTGCTTACCAGCTTATGGTGGCAACTGATTCGGCTTTGCTGGCAAAGGGTAAGCCCGATCTCTGGGATTCAGGGAAGTGTAAATCGTCGGCTTCGCTGTGGGTTCCCTACGAAGGATTGCAGTTGGGTTCGGGGATGCCTCTCTATTGGAAGGTGAGGATCTGGGATGGCCGCGGAAAGGTTTCGGCATGGAGCCCTGTTGCGCAATGCAGCGTCGGGTTACTTTCCGAGACGGATTGGGGTAGCGCTTCGTACATTGGTTTTCCTACTGAGGCGGGGTATCGTGAGGCGCCTCAGGTTAAGCAGTTGTTTCGGGTGGAGAAACCAGGCGGAAGGCTCTTTCTGTACGTGAACTCTTTAGGGTATCATGAGGCCTATATCAATGGCCGGAAGGTGGGAGAGGGGGTGCTGGCTCCCGCGGTTTCGCAGTTTACGAAACGTTCGTATGTGGTGGCGTACGACATTACTCCGCTGGTAAAACCGGGCGACAACCAACTGATGTTGTGGCTGGGGAGTGGCTGGTATACCGAGAGCTTCCCCGGGGTGGTGCACAATGGCCCCTTGGTCAGGGCGCAGATAGAGCAGGTATCGGGTTCGCAACGTGAGCTGTTGGTGGCTACCGACGCTTCATGGAGAGGCCGTAAGAGTAGCTATACCCGGCAGGGCAATTGGCGCTACGAGGCATTGGGGGGTGAAACTCTTGATGGCCGGATGGCACAGACCGACCTGCTCCCTGAGGGGGCTCAAGGCAGAGAGTGGCTCCCTGTAACCGTGGTTTCGGTGCCCAGGCATGAGGCCTCTATGCAGCGGACAGAACAGAATCTGATTACCGAGACCCTTTCGCCGGTAAAGATTACGGCTGTCGGAAAAGACACCTTCCTGGTAGATATGGGCAAGTGTCTTACCGGATGGGCCGATATCCGATTCCCGAGGCTGCAGAAATCGCAGCAGGTGGTGCTGGAGTTTGGCGATATCCTCGGTAAAAATGGTCGATTGGATCATCACAAACAGATTGATCGCTATGTAGCCGCCGGAAGCGGAAGCGAACGGTTTGTCAATAAGTTTAACTATCACGGATTTCGCTATATCCGGATTATCAATCTGAAGGAGGCTCCGTCGGCCGACTCCATCAAGGCCTTCCTGATCCGTACCGGGTTCGAAACTGCCTCATCCTTTGCCTGTTCTGATCCGGATTTGAATCGTATCCACGACATGGTATCCTATACGCTTCAGTGTCTCAGTATGGGAGGGGTTATGGTCGACTGTCCCACCATTGAACGGTTGGGCTATGGCGGCGACGGTAACGCCTCGACCGAAACGGCTCAGACCCTGTTTAACCTCAATCCGATGTACCACGACTGGTTACAGGCGTGGGCCGATTGTCTCCGCGACGACGGAGGGATGCCGCATACCGCCCCCAATCCCTATCCGGCCGGCGGAGGTCCCTATTGGTGTGGCTTTATCATTACGGCCTCATGGCGAACCTACCTCCATTACGGTGATTCCGAGATTTTGGAGAAGTTTTACCCGGCCATGCAGAAGTGGTTGGGATATGCCGCTGCCTATTGGGGCGACGGGCTGTTGAAGGGCTGGCCCGAAACCGACTACCGTACCTGGTATCTGGGCGACTGGGCTACTCCGCGGGGTGTGAATCAAATGGATCCGGCTTCGGTGGGATTGGTGAACAACTGCTTTATGGCGGTCTGTTTCGACAATATGCAAAAAATTGCCGGGGTGCTGGGTAAAACAGACGATGCAGCGCGCTATGCCCAACAAAAGTCGGATATCCAAAAACAGATTCATCTCCGCTTTTTCGATGCCCCAAAAGGGAGTTACGGAACCGGTTCGCAGATCGATTTTGCCTATCCGCTGCTGTCGGGCGTGGTACCCGCAGAGTTACGCAACGAGGTAACTTCGCGCTTTAAAGAGGCTACCGAAACCACCTGGCGAGGCCATCTCACCACCGGCCTGGTGGGGGTTCCTGTACTAACGGAGTGGGCGGTAAAGAACAGTGCGGCCGATTTTATGTACAACATGCTGAAAAAGCGCGACTATCCCGGTTACCTCTATATGATAGACAATGGAGCCACTACCACCTGGGAGCATTGGGACGGAGCCCGAAGCTGGATTCATAACTGCTACAACGGGATAGGTTCATGGTTTTATCAGGCCCCGGGAGGCATTCAACCCGTTGAAGAGGGGCCTGCCTTCCGGCAGATTCGGATCGAACCGCAAATACCGAAAGGGGTTACCTGGGCCAAAACCCGGAAGGAGACCCCTTACGGAACCCTTGTAGTAAACTGGACCCTGGAAAATGGGGAGATAGAACTCTCGCTTCAGATTCCCTTTGGGAGTTGTGCCGAAGTGATGTTGCCTGCTGGCGTGAATCAGTACACATTAAACGGCAAATCCAGGCGAGTTGGTAGCAATCGCGGAACGGAAAACGTGGAGGAAAATCTACAGGGTGTTGCGTTGAAGGGAGGGAAGTACACACTGCGCGTCAGCGCATCAGAGCGCGAAGCGCAGCACTAGAGCACTTGAAGCGCCATAGCGCTTCGAAGCATTAGAGCACTAATTAACCATTAACCATTCACCATTTGTTTTGAGTCTGCTTTGGTAAGTTGCTCCCTGATCCGTGCAACCAGCAGCTCGGACGAGAAGGGTTTGCTGATATAGTCGGAGAAGCCCAGTTGATGTACTCTTTGCTCCTCTTCGTTATGCGCATAGGCCGTAATGGCAATAATCGGCATATCGGGCCTTTCGGCGCGAATGATCTGAGTGGCTTCGAAACCATCCATCACCGGCATACGAATATCCATCAGAATCAGGTTTATCTCCGGGTGTTTTTGAGCCAGCTCAACCGCTATTTTCCCGTTTTCGGCACGCAGAATGTTCAGACTCAGACGGCTGAGAAGCTCTTTTATCAGGAGGTAATTGAGATCTTCGTCTTCGGCTACAAGAATGGTAGTCGATTGAAAGAGGGAGAGTTCGCGAACCGGTGCTTTCAACTTTTGAATCTCAGAAACAGGAGGCATGCGGAAAGGAATCGATACCTTAAAGAGCGATCCCTCGCCGGGCGATGAGACCACCCTGATACTGCCTCCCATCAGTTCGACATACGCTTTCGAAATGGCCAGGCCAAGACCCGAACCTCCATATTCGCGGTTGAGAGAGGCCTCTGCCTGCCTGAATTTCTGGAAGATGGCTTCCTGAGCGTCTATCGGGATCCCGATTCCGGAATCGAGAACAAAAAATTCGACCATTTCGCCATCCAAATCATATCCAAATTTGATCGAACCACTTTTGGTAAACTTGAAGGCATTATGGAGCAGGTTATGCATTATCTGGTAGAGCTTTGCCTCATCGACCATGAGTTTTGCAGCTTCGTCAGGAAGTCCTTTATGCAATTCGAAAGTCAGATGTCTGTGCTGTGCCTGCTTTTCGAAGTTGTTATACAACACCTGCATACTGCTGTTTATATTCACCAACGATTGGTGCAGACTCAGTTCTTCGGCCTCGATGGTGGCCATGTTAATCATATCGGAGATGATGGAAAGAAGATCTTGTCCGCTTTCAATAATGGTGTCGGCAAAGCTTTTTATTTTGTCGGGAGTGAGGTCGGGATTGTCGAGAAGGCGGGCAAAACCCATAATGGCATTCATGGGGGTGCGTACTTCGTGCGAGAGATTGTGCAGAAAGGCCGATTTGAGCCGATCGCTCTCTTCGGCTTTCTCTTTGGCTGCAATAAAGCCGTCGAGGAGCCGTTTCCGATCGGTCACATCCTCCATGGTGAGAATGTAGTTGGTGAGTTTTCCACCCGTATCCATCAGCGGATTGATTGATACCAACTGCCAGAAAATTTCTCCGTCTTTGGTCCGGTTTTCTATCTCGCCTCTCCAGGTAAGCCCGCTTCGCAATGCTTCCCACATGGCCCGGAAAGCCTCTTCGTTAACATGGCCCGGATTAAAAATCCGGGGTGGTTTCCCAATCAGCTCTTCGAGGGAATAATGGGTAAAGTCGGAGAAGGTTTTGTTCACAAATTCAACCCGACCTTCCGCATCCGTAATCATAATCGAGGCGGGATTTTGTTCTACAGCACGCGATAATACGCGCCACTTCTTCTCGGCCTCCCGTTTTTCGGTAATGTCGGTGATAAATCCTTCCAGAAAGATCAGATCGTTGTTGTTTTGGCCAAAGATGCCGCGACCCCGCTCCCAGACCCAGCGAATCGTGCCGTCTTTCCGGACAATCCGATATTCCGATTCGAACGTCTCCTTAAATCGCAACACCTCTTCCCAGTGGGTGAAGAGATATTCGCGGTCGTCGGGATGAATGATATCATTGAAAGAGCGCTCTCTGTTCTGTACTATCTCTTGGGGCCGATACCCGGTAATCTCGCCAAACCCCTGACTGACATAGTGCATAGTCCAGCTCTGGTCGGCAGCGCATCGATAGACAAAACCGGGCAGGTTTTGGATCAGTCGGCTCAAGGTGGCTTCGCTTTTAAGGGGTAAAGAGGGTGTGTCGTTTGGAGCGGGCTCAACGTAGTTAACCTGCTGAGTCGGAATCGGCGATTCGGAGTCTAAAAGAAGTTCGCGGTGCAGTTTGTCGAGCAGGATTCCCACCAGTTGCGAAGCATTTCTTACCGGACCATACCAATCCTGACTGAAATCGGCCTCCCGGCTGAAGTGAAGAAAGCCAAAGGCGTAGCCTTCTGCCGAAACCGGCAGATTGGGAAGAGGGGGTTGCTTTCCGGCAGGAATCCAGGAGAACCGGAGAGAGGGCAGGTAACTGTTTAGCCGGGTCACAAATTGCTGAACCAACTCATTAGGGTCGCGAATCAGCGAAAGAGAAACCGTAAGTTGCAGGATGCTGTTTGCCAGATGGGTCATATGCCTCTACGCTTCGCGGTGATTGCCATTTACGGGGTAGGCTGGTTTTAGGCAGCCTGAAAGTAAAGATAGCGTAATTTTTTGCGATATTGACAACCCGAAAGGCTATTGTTCGATGGGTTGGTAAGGAATTTTACACCAGAATCGGGATCCGACACCCAGTTGCGATGAGGCGCCAATGGTTCCCTGCATCTTCTCTATGATGCTTTTGCAGATGGCAAGCCCTAGTCCGGTTCCGGTGAAGTCGGTATTGAGACGAACATAGGGATTAAAAATGGTCTCCAGTTCGGCCTGAGGAATGCCGATTCCGGAGTCTTCTACATACAATTCGAGCATCGACCCATCCATTTGCCAGCCCATCCGAATCACTCCCACAGAGGTGAATTTCAATGCGTTATTCAGGAAGTTCCCAATCATCTGCATGAGTCGGTTGGGATCTGTAAGAATATAACAGACGGGAAGAGCAGGGAGAAAATCTATCACAACGTGACGTCCTAATTTACTGTTTGCCGATTCGATGAGGGTGGTAAAACAGTCGTTGAGATTGGTAATGGTGTTGCGAAAAGATATAGTGCCAGCCTCTATTTTCGAGAGATCGAGGATATCTGAGATAAGCTGTAACAAAAGCTCGTTATTTTTCTCGATGATGGAAAAATACTTTAGTCTTTCAGTTATTTCGTCGGTTTCGGCAAGTAGTTTCGAGAAGCCTACTATGGCATTAAGGGGGGTTCGGATGTCGTGGCTCATGTTGGCCAAAAAGGCCATTTTTCTGCGTGCCGATGATTCGGTTTCGAGAAGCTTTTTCTGTAAACTTCTGTTAACGCGGTTCTGAAGCTGGCAGGTAAACAACGGCATAGTGCCGCGGTAGTATTCTAAGAGTTCAACCTGCGATTTTCGGCCTGTATATCCATGCGACTCCATGCAGATCACACCCCATAGTTGCGTGGTATTCCACAGATAGAGCATGACGGAGTGAGTGTTACCATCGGATTTCTTGTCGGGAAGGCTCTTTGAGAAGGGAAGCCGCGAATGAATAAGCAAGGAGTGGTTTATACCGCGTCCTCCTCCCTGTATACGGAGGCGGTGTAAGGGAACCGAAGGTAGTAAAGGGGGGAGCGGGGATTTCGAAAAGTCGCCGGTCTCGGCACACAACACCATCTCCTTTTCGTCCGAAGCGTAGCGGTAGAAGCTTACCCTTTCGGTCTGAAAAATTTCCCGAAGCAATCGAAGCAGCGACTCATCGATCATCTCCGGGCTGCACTCCTCCAGAAGTTGTTGCAGGCACTTCGAGAATGAAACGGTAATTTCGTCGGGTCCGGATATTCCCATATCGGCAGCCCTTATCTCCTCGTCGGCCTGTGGCCTTAACGTGTTCATCTGTACATTCGAATACCTTTAGGTTCGAAAAAATTACGTCCGAAATCGCATCAAAACACAGATGTAATTTTCTTTTGAATTAATCTGGCAAATGCCAATAAAAAAGAGGGTTTTCCTGTAGGCAGGAAAACCCTCTTTTTGCATAGATGAGCACGGTTCCTTATTCCGGATGGATGGCTTCTACCGGACAAACGTCCGCACAAGCTCCGCAATCAGTACAGATTTCGGGGTCAATTGAGTACACATCGCCTTCGGAAATGGCTTCAACCGGACATTCTCCGATGCAGCTGCCACATGCCGTGCAATCGTTGGGATTAATTTTGTGAGGCATTGTTCTGTTTTTTTGGTGAATAAGTGACGCAAAGCTATTTTATTTTTCGCTGAATTACAAAAAGCGATGGAGTTATTCTT
The DNA here is from genome assembly GCA_964451605.1 of uncultured Bacteroidales bacterium. GTDB lineage: Bacteria > Bacteroidota > Bacteroidia > Bacteroidales > UBA4181 > JAQVSH01. Next base: position 50,390 of record CAYVJA010000002.1, read on the forward strand.
TGATCAATCTGATATGGTCTATCAGCACCCGATTATCGGATCCATTCATATTTTCGTTCTGCGATTCATATTCGATGCTTATTGTATGACTCCCTTTCGACAGACGCGCACGAAGCGGGTTGCTGTATGCCCAATCCGACCAGGCGTTTTCGCCCCGTTGAGGCATCACAAAGGCATCGAGTTGGGTGTTGTCGACATAGAGTTGCCGAATGGCACATTTGTCACCCCCATCAATGGGCCCGTTGCCATTCGCATAGCGGACATCTATAAGATAGACATTCAATTTGTCGATGTTTACGGTATATTTCAGAACCCGGTTGCTCTTTGTGGTGAGATCCAGAAACCCGTTTCCCGTAAATCCTGTTGCGTTGAAAGAGGAGCGGGGTGCCGCAGATTCTGCCTCAACAATCTGGGTAGCCTGCGTGGGACTGAACAGGAAGGGAGCACCGCCGTACACCGAATAACCGTTCTTGTCGGATGCTGCAAATATAAACTCGGCACTCAGGGCACTCTCTGTTAGGGTGAAGGCAGGCTCTGTGAGCTCTTTAACCACTGTTCCGTTCTGGAACACCTGGAATTTGGTAATGTCTTCGCGGGCAGAGAAGTTGAAAACGTTGTTCTCTTGTTTATACTGCAGATCGGGAGCCGCGGCAACGATGGGTTGAATGTTCAGCGTTGATTCCTGTTTCTGACCATTCATCTCAATCTCGATGGTATGGGCACCTTCCATTTCGGCGGGAATGTAGAATTTCTCGGATGGAGCCCCGTCTATTTTAAATGAACGGATACCGGTACCAAAGCCTGAAAGGGTAATGTCGAGAACGGCTTTCCTGTATTTCAGCCCCGAAAGTTTTTTTACTCCTCCCAGTTTTTCGGGAACAATAGGGAAAAATGCCAGACCTTTGGCCTGAAAATCAAGGCCGAAATAGACCCTGAATACCACCGACAGATTGGCAGCAATACTCCAGAGGTGTCCGTCGGCTTTGGCTACCTGTGCTTCTGTTCCACCAGTTTGCGATGATACCGCCAGTCGGTTGGAAAGGAGCAGTGAGGCAGGCCGATAGATAGAGGAGATGGCATAAAGGGCTGCCGTGGCGTTTTTGCTCTTGGCAGCGGCCCATGCCCAGTATCCGTTAACCATGGGGTAGATCGACCCGCTTACACCCGGCTCGTTGGGAGCTCCTGCCGGAAACGAGGCGGGAAGGCCAAAGGGGGTGCCGGGAGTTTGAGCAAGCAGACTGGCCGATTGTTGGTCGTTGGCAATATCGAAGAGAACCGAGAGAGCCTCTCCCAGCGATTCGGCACGGTTGGAGGGAATGTGAAAATTACGTCCGTACAGGAATTCATTGTAGTACCCTTTTTCAGGATTCCACAAATATTTATTGATTCCGATGGAGACCTTTTTCGATTGGGCCATGAAACCTCCCGAGGGTTGTCCCAGCTCGGCAGCCATCTGTTCGGCCACCCGGAACACCTGATAGTAGGTGGCATTGTTGGTAAGACTCATGGTGGTGAATACATCAACCGGTTCCATGTAGGAGGGGAGGTTCTTTCCCGGTGTTCCTCTGAAGTACGATCCGCCCGAGATCAAAGAGTACTGGCGGTTCAAGAGTACCTTGAGATCTTCGTTGAGTGCATTGACGGTAACCCCGTAAGCATCCATAAGAAAGTTTTTGTCGCCGGTAATTTTGTAGTAGTCCCACGCCGAGAGAATCCAGGAGACACGGTCGACCCATACTGGCCAGGAGCCGCCTAAGCCGGGCTCCTGTAAAATGCGACCTGCCTTTACCTTGCTTGTAAGCGTGGCTTTCACGGCTTCCGGAGCCACAACTCCCAGGCCAAGAAATCCGGCATACCCGATATCACGGGTGGAGATATCTGACGCACCTTTCGACGAAACCAACCTCCCTTCGGGGGTAAGGTTACGTGACAACTCTTCTACAGAAAGGTTGTACATGGCCTCTGTGATAGGGATGTCGGAGGTAAAGCGCGGAAAGGCCGACAGGTCGGCCGACAGCTTCCAGCTTCCGGCCTGTTCGAAATCCGATTCAATCTCGGTTGCCGAAATTACAGTGGCCGCCGATTTTTCTTGTTCAACTTTGTCGGCGTAAAGTTTGTATGCATCGGTTTTAAAGAGCGAGGTATCGTTACATGCCGAAAGGATGAATAACGACGCCAGGAGAAGAAAAGCGATTCTGTTCATACTATGTAGGTTTAGACGAGTTAGTTTCGTTGCGAACTAAAGGTAAAGTTATACCCTTTTTTGGATAACTACACAGAAAAACTTATCTTTCATTCACAACAAGTCGCTTTCGCATGAGCCCCTCCGATTTATTCAATTTTCTCTCGCAACGCCAAAGTGTGCGGAGTTTTCTGCCACAACCTGTCGAACCCGAAAAGCTTACCCGATGTCTCGAAGCCGCCCGGCTTGCTCCCTCGGCATGTAACGCTCAGCCCTGGACTTTTGTCGTGGTGACAGAGCCCCTTTTGCGGGAACAGGTGGCCGAAGCAGCGTCAGGAGGAGTGCTCCCGCTGAACCATTTCACCCGGCAGGCTCCGGTATTAATTGTGGTGGTAAGAGAATCGCCCAACTTCACTTCGGGTGTGGGTCAGGCCGTGAAAAACAAGGAGTTCACCGTGATGGACGTGGGTATGGCCACACTGCAACTCTCGCTCCAGGCCACAGCCGAAGGGCTGGGGAGCTGCATCCTGGGCTGGTTCAACGAAAAGCGGGTTAAAGAGCTGCTGGCCATTCCCCTCCGAAAAAGAGCCGAATTACTAGTGGCGCTCGGCTACCCGGCCTCGCCCGGCATTCGGCCCAAACTGCGCAAACCTCTGGCGGAGATAGTGAGGTATAACCGGTACTAATTAGTGCTCTGGTGCTCTAGTGCTCTAGTGCTGCGCTTCGCGCAAAAAAATATTGTTCGCGCTTGCGCGTATATCTCTTTTTAAAACTCTCGAAGCGCATAGCGCTTCGATGCACTTGCGCGTAAGCGCGATGCACCAGAGCATTAAAGCATTAGAGCACTATTTCTGCCGGAAGTAGAGTTGTATCGGCACTCCTGTGAAGTTGTAGATTTCGCGCATCCGGTTTTCGAGGTATCGTTTGTAGGGCTCTTTTACGTATTGGGGAAGGTTGCAGAAGAAGACAAACGAGGGCGACGGGGTGGGGAGTTGTGTGATGTATTTTACTTTGATGTATTTCCCTTTCCAGGCGGGAGGGGGGTAGTTTTCGATGACCGGCAGAAGATCCTGGTTGAGTTGTGAGGTGGAGATGCGGCGGTTGCGATTTTCGTACACTGCCATGGCCACTTCTAATACCTTATGAATACGTTGTTTGGTGAGTGCGGAGACAAAGAGAATATCTACGTCGGTAAAGGGCGCAAGTCGTTGCTTTATGACCTGTTCGAACTCTTTGGCTGTTTGTGTCTCTTTCTCAATCAGATCCCATTTGTTTACCAGAATCACTAACCCTTTTTTGTTCGACTGGATAACCCGCAGAATGCTCATATCCTGCGATTCAATTCCCCGGGTGGCATCCAGCATCAGAAGGCAGACGTCGGAATTTTCGATGGTTTTTATGGCACGGGTCACCGAATAGAATTCGACGTTGTCCATGTAGCTGGTTTTCTTCCGAAGCCCGGCGGTATCTACCAGATAGAAGTCGTGGTTGTATTTGTTGTAGCGGGTAAATATGGAATCGCGGGTGGTGCCTGCTATCGAGGTTACTATATTGCGTTCTTCTCCGATGAGTGCATTAAGCAGCGACGATTTTCCGGCATTGGGACGACCCACAATGGCAAAGCGGGGAAGGTTTTCGGTAGGCTCTTCGGGCCCGGTATCGGGCAGCAACTCCAAAATTTTGTCGAGGATATCGCCTGTTCCGCTTCCGTTGATGGCCGAGAGGGTCAGATAGTCGCCAAGCCCCATGGCATGGAAGACGGGTGCCTCGAAGTGGCGGTCGTTATTGTCGACCTTATTCACCAACAGCAGAATGGGCTTTTTGCATCGGCGCAACATATCTGCCACCTCTTGGTCGAGAGGAGTAATGCCCTGGGTAACGTCGGTAACGAAGAGAATTAGGTCGGCCTCCTCAACAGCCAGCATAACCTGTTTTCGGATCTCCCCTTCAAAGATGTCGTCCGACTGATGGATATATCCTCCGGTGTCGATCAGGGTAAATTCTCTGCCGTTCCACTCTACGTTTCCGTAGTGGCGGTCGCGGGTAACCCCTTCCGATTCATCAATAATTGCGTTTCTGGTGCCGGTAAGACGGTTAAAAAGGGTCGATTTTCCCACATTGGGTCTGCCTACCACGGCTACGATATTGCTCATATGCTGTTTTGTGCTTGTTCTGATCTTACGATTCTATGTATCCCAGTCTGCGAAGGTTGCGTTCGCTGTTTCGCCAACCGGATTCAACTTTGACGAAAACCTCCAGATAGACCTTCTTCCCGAAGAATTTTTCCATATCTAACCGGGCCTGCGTGTTGGTGCGCTTCAGAGCAGCTCCCTGTTTTCCTATCAGTATCCCCTTTTGGGAATCGCGCTCCACCAGAATCAGCGCCTGGATGCGAATCAGATTCTCCTCTTCTTTGAAGGTCTCAACCACCACTTCGGTACAGTAAGGAATCTCTTCCTGGTAATAGAGGAAGATTTTCTCGCGAAGGATCTCCGACACAAAGAACCGTTCGGGTTTGTCGGTTAGCTCATCTTCAGGGAAATAGGCCGGTCCTTCGGGCAGCAGGGTAATCACTCTTTGCATCACTTCGTCAATCTGGAAGTGCTGTTTGGCCGAAACCGGATAGATTTCGGCACGGGGGAGCCTTTCCCGCCACTCCGAAACCAATTTTTCGAGCGAGGCGGTGTCGGAGAGGTCAACTTTGTTAATCAGTACCAGTACAGGAATCTCTATTTCCGACAATTTTTCGATGTATGAACTGTTCTTTTCGGCCGACTCAACTACATCGGTAACGTACAGTAACACATCGGCATCGGTGATGGCACTCTTTACAAAACTCATCATCGATTCCTGCAGTTTGTAGGCCGGCTTGAGAATACCCGGTGTGTCGGAGAATACGGCCTGGTACCCGGGGCCATTCACAATGCCGAGGATCCTGTGGCGGGTGGTTTGTGCTTTAGGGGTGACAATCGACATCCGTTCGCCGGTAAAGGCATTCATCAGGGTCGACTTTCCCACATTGGGATTCCCTATGATGTTCACAAAACCTGATTTGAAGTTCATCTCTATTATTTTGGGGGCAAAGGTACTACAATAGAACCACCTGCAAAAGGGCGGCCGCGTTATTGGAAGCGGATCGATTTATCGGGACTGATGTGGGCAATAATCATGGAGGGAAGAAGCAGCATACTCCATACAGCCAACAGCGTTCCCCCGTTTAACAGGAGGATATGAACCAGGTTGAATTCAACCGGCACCTCGGCCAAAAAGTATTGCGATTGGTCGAGTGTGAGGATACCGGTACTATATTGAATAAACAGCAGCCCCAACCCGATCAGGTTGCCCCAGAAGAGCCCCTTTAGAATCACCGAGAAGGATTGCATGAGGAAGATGTTCCGGATAAAGGGATTTGATGCGCCCAGCGACTTGAGTATTCCAATGGTTCGGGTGCGCTCCAGAATCATGATGAGCAGTCCCGATATCATGTTAAATCCGGCCACCAGAACCATCAGGGTGAGAATAATCCAGACATTGGTGTCGATAATGCGGAGCCAGTCGAAAATTTGGGCATACCGGTCGGTTACACTGATTACCTGGAGTGTTGCATCGGTGTCGGAATAGTTGGTACCCACGGTATCGTACACCTTGGGATAGAACCGTTCAACCTGCCGGAAGTCGTGAAAGAAGATTTCGAATCCGCTGATGTAGTCGGAAGGCCATTGGTTCAACCGTTGGATATGGGCGATATCGATAAGGGCAAAAAATTTATCGAACTCTTCGAGTCCTGTTTCATAGATTCCAGCCACGACAAATTTTCGGGCTCTGGGAGGATTCTGCATAAACCAGACCGACAGAGAGTCGCCGGGCTGTAAAGCCAGTTGTCGGGCTGTGTAAAGGGAAATCAGGATGTTGTTGCTCCTGAGGGTATCGGAGGGGGTCCAGGAGTTGCCCTCCGACAGGTTATTTTTGAAAAACGACCAGTCGAAGTCGGATCCAATCCCTTTTAGTATCAGTCCACTGGTGGCAACATCGGTTTTGGCCAGCCCCGGTTTGGTGGCGAAGGTCTGGATATGGCGGATTTCGGGAATTTCTGCCAGCTCTCCGAGAAAAGATTGATTGCGCTTGATGGGCCGGGTTTCGTACGATAGGTTGGAGTCGTAGTTGACAATCTGTACGTGTGCTGCGAATCCGGTTACTTTATTGGCAATCTGGTGCCGGAATCCGGTTACTACCGATATAGCAATCAGCATCACGGCAAGACTCATTGCCACCCCAAAGGTGGTGATTCGCATCACAGAGCTCACCCTCTTTTTTTCGGGAGCTTCTGCGGCAAAACGCCGGGCAATGAATAGGGGAGTGTTCAACGCGTGGTGTCTGAAGATGATGGCAAAAGTACAAAAGAATTGTTAATTTTGGCAGTTGAACCGCTTCTCCCTGAACGCTTGCCAATGGCTTGTCCTGCAAGGTTTGTTGCCCGGAGGAGGATAATTCTTTTCGATGAGACATTCCCTTGCTATTATTGCTGCTTTGCTCTTTATTATGGTCACTTCGCCCCTCTTTGCTCAGGATGAGGTGGAGGTGGGCGCTGCCCAGGTGGTGAGCTATGCCCCGTTTCTGAAAAATAAGAGCCTTGGCATTGTAGCAAATCAGACTTCAATGGTGGGTAATACCCATTTGGTAGATACCCTTCTGCGTATGGATGCCAAGATTGTGCGCATCTTTTGCCCCGAACACGGATTCCGGGGCGATGCAGATGCCGGCGAAACCGTATCCTCGTACGTCGACCCTCAGACCGATATCCCTGTGGTTTCGCTCTATGGAGACCGAAAGAAGCCCACCACGGCACAACTGCAGGGAATCGACGTCATGTTTTTCGATCTGCAGGATGTGGGTGCCCGTTTTTACACTTACATTTCTACGCTCCATTATGTAATGGAGGCGTGTGCGCAAAACGGAATACCTCTGGTTATTCTCGATCGTCCAAATCCCAACGGCCACTACGTGGACGGTCCGGTTATGGAGGCGGCCTATAAGTCGTTTGTAGGGATGCATCCGGTTCCCGTTGTACACGGGATGACGATTGGGGAGTACGCCCAGATGATAAATGGAGAAGGATGGCTGGCTAACGGCATCTCCTGTAGTTTAATGGTAATCCCCTGCCGAAACTATACCCATTCTGTCCGCTATTTTCTGCCGGTGCCACCATCGCCCAATCTGAAGTCGATGATGGCAATCTATTTATATCCTTCTATCTGCTTCTTTGAGGGAACCTCATTCAGTTTGGGTAGAGGGACCTCCGATCCGTTTACGATGTATGGCCACCCCGATTTTCCTGATACCTCCTTTTCGTTTGTGCCGCAAAGTATGCCGGGTGCAAAGCTTCCTCCCCTGATGGGACGGAAATGTTTTGGTGTCGACTTGAGCACAACAAATCCCGACTCTTTTTTCGAGAAACCCGGTTTGCGTATCTCCTATTTGCTCGATGCCTATAATCGTACCCCCGACAAAGCCCGGTTTTTTGTACCCTATTTCGAAAAGCTTGCCGGAACAGCACAGTTGCGGGCGCAAATCCGGAAAGGGATGTCGGAAGAGGAGATCAGGGCCACCTGGGAACCCAAATTACGCGAATTCCGCGAGATCCGGTCCCGCTACCTGATATACCGCGATTTTAAATAATTGTCAGGGCAAGCCGCGAAGAGCCTTCCGGCAATCAGGCAAACAGGAGCAAAATGTAGCCGGTTGCCATCATCATGACGGCCACAACGCCAAAGAAGAGGGCTATCATCCTCCAGGTAAGAACCGTTTTTAGCAGAGTGGCTTCGGGCAGGGAAAGACCAATCACCGACATCATAAAGGTCATAGCCACCCCGAGAGGTATTCCCTTTTGTACCATTACCTCTATAACCGGCACAATTCCTGCTGCCTGAGCAAAGAAAGGTATGCCTGTGAGTACGGCTGCCGGAACAGCCAGCAGATGGCCCGATTGTAAAAACCTTTCAAAGTAGCCGGCCGGCAAATAGCCGTGCATCAGGGCACCCAAACCGATTCCGGCTATAAGGAAGGGCAAAATCCGGTTGAGCAGTTGCCACGAGTCGATGGCCGATGCCTTTAGGTGCAGGGAAAAAGGGAGATTTCTGTTTGTCGCCTCTTCCGCCGGCTCAGGACTGGAGAGCAATTGTCGTACATTTTCCTGAAGCCCATCTTCAGGCCTGAGCCGATTCATAATCATGCCTCCCAATGTGCCCAGAGCGATTCCCGAGAAGAGATAAATCAGGGTAACCTTCAGGCCAAAACTGCCCAGCATCATGGCAATGGCAATCTCGTTAATGAGTGGCGAAGTGATTAAGAAGGAGAATCCGATTCCTGCGGGAAGCCCGGCTTTGATGAGACCGATAAAAATGGGAATCGACGAACAGGAGCAGAAGGGGGTAATGGCTCCGAAAAGAGATGCAGCGAGGTAGGAGAGCCAGGCCACCCTCTTTTGCTGCAGCAGTGCACGTAGTTTTGTGGCGGGGTAGTATCGTTGCAGTAATCCCATCAGCATTGAGATGAGCAACACCAACAGAATCACCTTTACCGTCTGGCTCAGGAAAAATTCGGAAGCGCGCGTCGACGACTCTTCTGCGTTCCATCCGCATACATCGCACATCAGCCAGCGAAATACGGTTGCCAAAAGTATCATTGTTGCGGAAAGTTTCGTTCGCGACAAAGGTAACGGGAATTGTAATAGCAACAGTATCAACAGTTCGGTTTTCCTCTGGATTATTTCTTGTTCTCCTTTGTCAAAAAGTCCGTTTATACTGGCGAATTGTGAAACTTTTTCTAATTTTGATTTCTGCCAAACACTACTATTTAACCTTTATATGATGCTCACGATTAACCCCGCTCTTTCGGAAAAAGTACAGCGGGTTGGAAACATCGGATGGTGGAAAGTATGCTTTGAATCGCAGACTATCAGTTGTTCTTCTTATCTGTGTGAGCGTTTTGGACTCTCTTCACATACCTTTTCTTATCGGGAACTTTTATGGAGTTTGTGTAAAGCAGACCGTAGGCGTGTGGCCTCCGATTTTATGCTTTTGCAGGCGGGAAGTTTTGTGCAGAACGTCTATCGGGTTTCTATAGCAGACGAAACCATTTGGCTTCATGTCTATTATAGCCATCGTGAGGCGGTGTGTGAGGGCGGTCCCTCCTGTGCCGTGGGTTTTGTGAAGGATATCACTTTCGATGAGCGGCGCTTTTCGTTTCTCAAGGGCCTGTTGGATTATCCTGCCAATCGCGATAACCTTGCGGCATTCGAAGAGAAGCTTCCCTCCAGTTTCTTACGAGCCTGGTCGAAGTCGATAAGTAAATTTGAACGAAAATTTCATCCGGTGGCGCAAATCGCCGAGATGGGTTGGTTTTTCTGGTTCCCCGCCCGAAAAGAGGGCTTTGCCACCGAGATGTGGTACCGGAATCTGGGCGAGAAACCTTTTACTCCTCTACATCAGGTTATCGGCAAGTTTCAGAATGTGCACCCCGAAGACCGGATATCTCTGTGCCGATACCTTGACTGCGGTGCCGCACATGTGGGCGTGCAGACAATTGAAGTGCGAGTGCGGGATAACGGCGGTTGGCGTTGGATTCAGTCGACGATGATCTCGGGTGGGTTAGACGAGGGTTCGGGTTCGAACGAAGAAGTCACTGAAATATGGGGTATAAATCAGAATATTACCACTACACGCAAATTAAAACTGCGTAACCTGAAAATTGTGGAATCGGTTCCCGACTCCATGTATCGTCTTTCGCGCGGATTGGTCATCGAGGAGTGGCTCTCGAATGAGTCTACCTGGCAGACAGTTCCTTATGCCCCTGCCGGAACTTCACTTTCAAATCTGTACGGAGAGAAAGTCTGTGAAACCTTTGGTGTGGCTGTGGAGACCTGTTTGCGCGATGGGGTGAAGCAGTTTTTCAAGTTCAATGTGCCGGTAAATGGGGCAAAGGTCTATCTCGATTGCACCATGGTGCCTTTCGATGGCACCAGTGTCCTCTGTTTTCTCCATAATGCCACTCAGGCAGTATTGGGCAAGAAGGCCATCGAAGATTTAAATGAGTTAAATAACAGCTTGCTCAAGAATATTCCCGCCGTAGTTTACGTAAAAGATCCGGGCGATGATTTTCGTTATATCATTTGGAACCGTATGGCGCAGAATTCCGGAATCTACAACCGTCGGGATGTGCTGGGTGCCTCCGACTTCGATCTGCTTCCCGAGGAGCAGGCGCGCCTGGCCCGAACGGACGATGAGCGGCTGCTCGAAACCGGTGTGGGCGAAGAGTCGACGCAGGTGTTCGAGGGTAGCGATGGCAGCCCTCGCTATATCAGTATTCGTCGAACTCTGGTTCACAGGAATCACAAGTTGCCCTTAATTCTCGGTATCGGTTGGGACATCACCGAAAAGGTGTTTGTCCAGGAGGAGTTGATGCGGGCAAAAAACAAGGCAGAGGAGTCGGATCGCTTAAAATCGGCTTTTCTGGCCAATATCAGCCACGAAATCCGGACGCCGTTAAATGGAATAGTGGGTTTTGCCAATTTGCTGAACGACAGTGATCTCACACCAGAGGAGCGGGATGCCTATTCGCAGCTTCTTAATGAGAATAGCCAACGGTTACTGCAGCTGGTAAACGATGTCCTCGATATCTCTTTTATTGAATCGGGGAGTCTCTTTTTTCGGATTCAGCCCTGTAACCTCCATACCCTGTGCCTGGATCAACACCAGAGTATCTCTCTGCTTGTCGACAAGGATGTAGTTTGTAATGTATCACTTCCTGACACCCCTTATACCATTGATACCGATTCGCACAGGTTGAATCAGATTCTTTTCAACCTGCTCGATAATGCCCGAAAATTCACCTCTTCGGGAACCATTACCCTGGGTTACGGCCCGATTTCTCCAAACCGAATGGAGTTCTGGGTAGAAGATACCGGTATTGGCATTGGAGAGAGCCACCTTCGTAAACTGTTCGATCGCTTTTATAAGGTCGACGACCTGACACGCGGAACCGGGCTGGGACTCTCGCTTTGCAAACTCCTGGTCGAACGGCTGGGTGGCGCCGTCTCAGCAACCAGTACGCCCGGAGCGGGATCGAGATTTTCGTTCTGGCTACCTTGTTAGTGCTCTAGTGCTCTTGTGCTCTAGTGCTGCGCTTCGCGCGCCATCGCATTAACCATTGATTTCCGCCTAATTGGAGGTAACTGCCTCTTCGACAAACTTGTCATGTCGAAGAGGCAGTTACCTCCAATCAGGCACTGTTCTACTGCTTTACTGTTCCACTGCTACATTGAATTGCATTGTGGGTGCCGGTCGATGATTTTTGACAGGGAATCTGTAGATTTGTTGAAGGCAAATCATTCTCATCCAGTCTCTCACAACATCGCTCTCTATGAAGACTTCTGCTGTTACGCCGTTTTTTTGTTGGTGCACGCTCTTTTTGTGTCTCTTTTTCCCGTTGAAGGCTGCCGATCCTGATGTGAAGATTACGCAGGATGTCGAAACTTTCACTCTCGATAATGGGATTGTTTCGGCACGGGTGTCGAAGGTTACCGGCGATTTGGTTTCGTTTCGATATAAGAATGTCGAGATGTTTGCCACTTCGCTTTCGCCCGATTTTATCCCGGTGGCGCAGGGTGAAACCCCGGCAGATAATCCAAACTGGCGGAATCCCTCTATTACCGGACGTCAGCATGCGTACTGGTCGCACGATGCGATGGGTGTCAGGGGTTCGGCGCCTGCTATTCCTTCTGTTACAGTCGATCCAAAAAACTTCGGAGGCGATGTGGGCGAGGTTTCGGTGAAGGCCATTTCGAATGGACGGAAGATGGGTACGGGTCCGGGGGCTTCGGCCGACGGACAGTTTGTGGCCGATATTGAGATCCGTTATGCCCTGGAAAGGGGCGAGTCCGGAATCTATACCTATTCGGTTTTTGTCCATAAACCGGAGTATCCCGTTACTGAGTTGGGCGAAGCCCGTTTCTGTGCCAAGCTGGCTCCTTTTTTCGACTGGATGAGTGTCGATCCCAAAAAGCATTTTTTGTCTATGGAGTAGATGAGCGGCGGGCCTACCAAGGTAGAGTTCCTGGGTCACCGCGATACCAATGCGGAGGCGGCAGCTACGGTGCTCAACTATTGGCGGAGCAGCCACTACGGAGGGGCCGAGGTGAATGTGGCTGCCGGCGAGGCGTGGGAGAAGGTAGTCGGGCCGATGTTTATCTATGCCAACAGTGGCCCCAATCCGGATGCCATCTTCGCCGATGCCCGTGCCCGTGCAACCCTCGAAGCCCAAAAGTGGCCCTATCCCTGGGTGAAGGGTGTCGACTATCCTCTGGCATCGGATCGGGCCACGGTTTCGGGCCGTATGGTACTTAAGGATCCCATTACCCCGAAAACTTTTGTGAATCTTACAGTAGGTCTTACAGCCCCTGCCTACGAGTCGCCCCGTCTGGTAGCGCCTCCGGTTCCGGTGATTACCGACTGGCAGCGCGATGGAAAGTTTTATCAATTTTGGGTAAAAGGCAATCCCGACGGAACCTTTGCCTTACCGGCAGTGCGTCCTGGCCGGTATACGCTGCATGCCTTTGCCGATGGTGTGTTGGGCGAGTTTATCAAGACGGATGTTGTGATAACAAAAGGGGGTGAATTCCGCCTGGGGAAACAGGAATGGATCCCTTTGCGAAAGGGCCGTCAACTCTGGGATATCGGCATTGCCAATCGGAGTGCCTCCGAGTTTTTTATGGCCGAAAAACACGTTGATCCGGAGATTTCGCTTGCCTATGGTGCCCTTTTTCCTAATGATGTACAATATACCATTGGGAAGAGCAACTTCCGCACCGATTGGTTTTTCCAGCATGTGCCCCACAATGAAAACCCTGAGGCGAAATCGGCTCCTTTTTACGGTGCCAACTCCCCGGGGCGTGCAACCCCTTACACTGTCAACTTCGAGTTGCCCTCCGTGCCTAAGGGTACTGTCATTCTGCGGTTGGCCATTTGCGGCACCGGAACGCGTACGCTTGATGTTACGGTTAACGGGAAGCCAGCCGGTAAGCTCGACGGATTGGTGGCCGACGGGGTGATTACCCGTCACGGTTTGCAGGGAATCTGGTACGAAAAGGAGATTGTTTTTGATGGTGCGCTTTTGCAGAAAGGAACCAATCAACTGGTGCTTACGGTACCAGCCGGTCCGGTGAATAACGGGATAATGTACGACTATATCAGGCTGGAAATTAGTGATTAAATGCTCTAATGCTCTAATGCTCTAGTGCTCTAGTGCTGCGCTGCGCGCAAATGGTTAGTGGTCAATGGTGAATGGTAAATGATGAAGAGTGAAGGCGACGGGATGTGGGTGTTGAGGTGATGAATGTTTTGCATTGAGGTTATCCCGGGAATTTCGTATATTTGTTTAAGGAGGATTTCTGGTGTAATACCACTCTGTTTAACAATCACTTATACATTCTTATTTATGTTGTTGAAGAATCGACTGGAAAAGCAGGGTATCTGGCTTTTTCGCTTTAGGGGGGTATTACCTCTGGTAGTGCTTGGCCTGGGTTTTTTTGAGTATCTGCAAACAGAGTTGCATCCCGAACATTTTCCTCTGGAGGAGGCTCCTAATGAGGTATTTTATGAAATAGGCTGCCTAGCCATATCCTTTGTGGGTCTGTTTGTAAGGATATTTACGGTTGGACACACGCCTGCCAGAACCTCCGGTCGAAATGTCAAGGAGCAGGTGGCCGACCGGTTAAATACTACGGGGATATATTCTATTGTCAGAAATCCCCTCTATCTGGGCAATTTTTTGATGTGGACGGGCGTAGCTCTGCTTACCATGAACTTGTGGTTTATTTTGGCCTTTGTCTTTTTCTATTGGCTCTATTATGAACGGATTATTTTTGCCGAAGAGCAGTTCCTGGCTGGAAAATTTGGATCGGATTATGAGAGCTGGGCCGAAAAAACGCCCTGTATTCTTCCCCGTTTCTCGCAGTATAAAGCTCCCGCATTGGCTTTTAGCTGGAAGAAAGTTGTGAAAAAGGAGAAGAATGGTCTGTTGGCGTTGTTGATTGTATTCAGCTTGTTCGATATTGTCGGAGAGTGGCTTGTGGGGGAACCCCCGAAATATATACCTCTCGCCATATTTACAGGAGTTGTTTTGGTGGCCTATTTGCTGCTAAAGTACTTGAAACGGCATACTTCACTCCTCGATGAGGCCGGACGATAGCCGATCCGTTTAACATCCGGCTTCCATCTCGGCTTGTTCCACCTGAATGGTGATGTGGTTTATTCCGAAGGTATGCGAAAGTTGCTCTTGCAGGTTTCGGATAAATGCATCGTCGTTTCCTTCGGGCATAACCAAATGGGCTGTCAGTGCCACGTGTGTGGTGCTCATGGCCCAAATGTGCAGGTCGTGTACGCTCACTACCCCTTTCTGAAGCAGGAGAAATAGGCGTACTTTTTCAATGTCGATGTGATTCGGAACGGCATCCAGCACCAGGTTCACCGAGTCGGAAAAGAGGCTCCAGGTGCTCCAAATGATTACTGTAATGATGAGTAAACTGGTTACGGGGTCTATCCATACCAGGCTTGTCCGGTTAATGATATATCCCGATACAACCACTCCTGCCGATACGGCTGCATCGGCTGCCATATGCAAGAAGGCCCCTTTAATGTTCAAGTCGTGACGCTGCCCTTTCATAAACAGGATGGCTGTTGCGGTATTGACCACCACCCCGAAGGAGGCAACCATCATGACGATATTTCCGGATATCGGCTCCGGATTTTCGAACTTTTCTATGGCTTCGCGGGAAATGAGTGCGGCTGCTCCGAACAGAAGCAGGGCATTTACCAAAGAGGCCAGGATAGTGGTTTTTCGTAATCCGTAGGTGTATTTTCCCTGGGGTTTCAGGGTTGCCAGCCAGGAGGCTGCCCAGGCAAATGCCAATCCCAGTACATCACCGGCATTATGACCTGCATCGGCCAACAGGGCAGATGAATTGGCAATAAGTCCGAAGATTACTTCGGCAACCACAAAGGCAATGTTTAATCCGATTGCCAGTGCAAAGATTTTTGCATAGCTCTCTTCTGCAGGTGGATGGTGTGTATGACCGTGCGTGTGTCCCATAGCTTACCCCTTAGAACGGTGTGTAAATGTAAAGAATGTAAGCGCTGAGATGGCAGAGCAATGAGTAATAAGTGACCTTGGGTTTGTAATTTAGTTATTGCTGGGAACTTTATACCTTATTATGGATACAAATCGGTGTTTTATTTCTAATAATCCCTTTTTTTGTATAAAAAATGAAATGGACTTTCTTTCGTTTAGAGAAAAGTTTATTGAGACCGGGTGTGTCAACACCCATCAGTTTGCGGTGGCATACCCTGATTATAACAGAAATAACCTTACGCGCTGGGTGAAGCAAGGTCTGTTAACAAAATTACGTAACGGATATTACTCATTTCCGGAGTTGCGAGGTCAATCGCACCATCTTGTTCGCTCATCCCGAAAAGGCACTTCTCGATTTACTCTATCTGTATCCGTTTTATAATACCAAAGAGGCGCTGAAGGAGTTGAGGCTCGACGAAGAGTGGCTTTCCACCGAACTTGATGTAGTACGTCTGGATGATTATACTGCCCGTTTTTCCAACAAGACCCTCGCGAAGCGCGTACAATTAATGCGAACAACCTACTCGTTATGATATGATTTTGAGCATCTGATGTTTACTTCCCGAAACGCTGAAAGGGTCTTGCGTTTCGGTGAATTCGTAAAAGAGTTATAGTACGCGAGACAATCAGCAAAAAAAAACAGCTAACCTTCTGATTTGTCAGGGTTAGCTGTTTTTTTGTACCCAGAGCCGGGATCGAACCGGCACAGGGGTGAACCTACTGGTGTTTGAGACCAGCGCGTCTACCAATTCCGCCATCTGGGCTTTTTGGAACGATCCATGGGGGCTCCGTCCGGGGTGCGAAATTAGAACAATTTGTCAAGATGCAAAAGGATGGTTCTTCTTTTTTTGTTTTTGGGCTATCTTTACCACTCATTGTGTACGTAAAACCTTTATTGTTGCATGGGTAATCTCTTGTTCAGGCCCGGTACTTTCTCTATCGGGCCCGTTTTTTCTTTCGCCGGCAGGCTTTCGCAGATTCCGGCTCTTTTTGTATTAGGAGTTGTTTCGCTTATCTGGCCTCTTAATGAGGCTTCTGCTCAGACTGTTGCCTCTCCGGTATCGGTGCATGCGGTTACCGATCTCTCGCACGAGTTTACCTTCTATGCCGATAATCGTTTCTATCAGCAATACCTCCCGCAGGGGAAGGGGGTTGTGCATTGGGCCTCTCTTACCCGCTGCGATCTGTCGAACGCCAATCTGTTGATTCTGCCCGGCTGTTTTCCGCAGCTGAGCTATACCGATAAGGAGATCCACTTTGTACGGGAATTTTTAATGGATGGCGGCGGTGTATTGGTACTGGGCGATGCCCGCAATAGTTCGCAGAACTCGCTGTTAGAGGCCTTCGGTATCCGTTTTGAGCCGGAAGCTCTCTATCCGTTGTCGGCTGCAAGGGGAATAGCCCTTGATACCCTGAAAAGCGGTGCTCTTTCTTATCTGCACCTGAATAAAAAGCGGAGGTGGACAGTGCTTGTGAGTGATGCCCAACGGCGTCCGGTCATGGCGCAGACGAGTGTGGGAAAAGGGCAATTGCTGGTGGCATCGCGAAATCTGGCAGGCAGAAATCCCAATGCTTCCGATTCTATTCACGCCTCAATGTGGAAAGCGTTGTTGCCGCAGTTGGCTGCCGGAAAACGGATCAATCCGGGGGCTCCTCCGAAAGCAATGTCTATGGATCGGGTCGATCATGCTGAGACGCGCAATGGGTTAACCCTCCGTTATAATGACAATCTGAAACCCTTTGCCGATGAGGTGTTTTCGCTCACTCATCAGACACTTCCCTTTGTAGAGTTTCGCATGGGGGTGCCCCTTTCGGAGGGAATGGCTACAGACTTTTTGTTGTTACCTACCGATGGCGGCGGCTTTTCGAGCGGGAAGATGGTGGCTGTGGCTACCTGGTGGGACGGTTTTCCCGCCAATCGCCCCAGCATGATAGAGCTGATTGTGCATGAAGCGGTCCATTCGTGGGTGTTGCCGTTGCCTGAGGTGTGGAATGAACCCATTGCCACCTATATGGGAAATCTGGTGATGATGGATATGGGATATCAAGAAGAGGGTGAACGGCGCATAGCCCGCCAGATTGCCCGTGCTACACGTCTCGACCCCGAAATGAACCGGTACGGTCTCGACGGGAAAGCTATGGATGGTTCGGCTTCCCTCTCGGGTGCGGCTGCCAACGACATCCATTGGGGTAAAACATTCTGGATTCTGGAAACGTTGAGAAAAGAGAAACCCGATTTGCTGGCTCGCTATTTCAGCGCAAAACGTGATATGACATCTAAAAACCGGATTACCCGAACCGATATGAACAATACGGTGTCGTTGCTAAGTCTCGCCATGGGGCGCGATCTCTTTGGCTGGTTCCGCGATCGGGGCATTGATGTGAGCCGAGAACGGGCTCAGGTGCGGTTTTAAAGCAGGGGGGTAAAGATTCGGGCCAGCGACTCCTTGATGTGGTAATGCCGCGGACGAGTCTGCCATTGATTCAGGGTAAGCAGTTTGCTGTGTTTGAGATCCTGCAGAAACCTGTTTCGCAACTCTTTGGTTATCTCTTCGTTGTAAATCAGCGCGTTAATCTCGAAGTTCTGGTCAAAACTCCGGATGTCTATGTTGGCGGTTCCTACCGAGCTGAAGCTGTGGTCTATCATCATGATTTTAGAGTGGGTAAATCCTTTCTCGTAGAGATAGACTTTTACCCCCGAGGCCAGCAGTTCGGTCACATACGAGAGGGTGGCCCAGTAGGTCATGTGCGAGTCGGATTTTGCCGGGAGCAGAATGCGCACGTCTACCCCACTTAAGGCGCTGGCTTTGATGGCAGTGAGAATGCTCTCATTGGGGATGAAGTAGGGGGAGGTGAGGAATACCTCCGATTTTGCGGTGGCAATCGCAGTAAAATAGGCCTGCATAATAGAAGCCCACTCGGAGTCGGGACCACTGGCCACCACCTGTACCATGCACTCACTTGTGGTGTTGAGTTCGGGAAAATAGGGGGGGGTGGCCTCAACAATCTGTTTGCTTACAAAGTGCCAGTCGGCCATAAAGATCATCTGTAGCGAGTATACTGCCTGCCCTTCCAGCCGGAGATGGGTGTCGCGCCACCTGCCCAACTCCTCGCTGCCCATGATGTAACGGTCGGCAATATTAAGACCTCCCACAAATCCGATTTCTCCGTCGATAACAATAATTTTCCTGTGGTTCCGGTAGTTGATCTTATTGGCTAAAGGATAAAACCAGAGCTTAACCGGCATAAAGGGATAGACCTCAACACCCGCATCGGTTAGAGAGCGGATAAATTTTTTGTCAAGGCTCCAGCTCCCCACATCATCGTAGATCATGCGAACCTTCACCCCCTCTTGTGCCTTTCGGATCAGCAGTTCGCGGAACCTATTGCCCAATTTGTCGTTTTCAATGATATAGTACTCCAGATGGATATGGTGAGTAGCCGTTTCTATGGCATGGAGTATAGCTCGGAATGTAGCCTGACCGTCGTTTAAGATCTGTACCCGATTCTGGTCGGAGAGAATAGCTTTTTCGGTATTAAAGAGCAGTTTGGCAATGTTGACCTTGGCTCCGATCTTTCTTGCACCCGATGCATTTCTGGGCAGCCCGATCCCTTTTTCGGTGGCCATCTCCCTGATTCGAACCAGGTCGGAGAGCCCTTTCCTGGAAAAGATCTTCTCCTTACGGTAATTTTTCCCAATGGAAAAGTAGAGCAGGATACCCAATGCGGGCAAAAAGATAATCACCAAAATCCAGGAGATGGTTTTGGGTGGATCGCCCTTCTGCTGGATTACGGTTACAACGGTAAAGAGAACCGTAATCAGGTAGATAAGCCGGATCCAAAAGTCGTACGATAGCGCATCAATCGACATCTTTATTAGCCACTAGTCCGGCTAGCTGACCGGTAAGAGCCTCAATTTTTTTCTCGGCATCCTCTTGCTTCTTTCTCTCATTTTCAATCACCGCCTGTGGGGCATTCTGCACAAAACGCTGATTGTTCAGTTTATTCATGACTGAGGCCAGAAATCCTTTCTGGTACTCCAGCTCTGCCTCGATTCGGGCTCTCTCGCCGGCAATGTCGATCTTTCCCGCCAGCGGGATGTAGAATTCGGTAGTGCCACAAATAAAGCTGAGGGCACCTTCGGGCTTTTCCGACACCTGTGTGGTTTCCGACAGATTGCACATTTTTGCCAAAACAGGGGCAAAGGGCAGAGGCCCGCCGGCCAACAGGGGCAGCTGCTCACGGACGGCAATCCCCTTCTCCTGACGTATGGTTCTCACAGAACCGATCACAGATTTGGCCAGTTCAAAGCGGTTTAAGAGTTCGGTATCGAAGGGTGCGGTTTCCGGCCAGTTCTGGATCATCAGACTCTCTCCTTCGGTGCGGTCTGCAAGCCATTGCCACAACTCTTCGGTGATAAAAGGCATAAAGGGGTGCAGCAGGCGGAGCAGGGCGTCGAAGTATTGAAGGGTGGCACGATAGGTAACCCCGTCGATAGGTTGCTGGTAGGCGGGTTTTACCATCTCCAGATACCACGACGAAAACTCGTCCCAGAAGAGCTTGTAGACATTCATCAGCGCCTCCGACAGACGGTACTTGTCGAATTGGTCGTTCATTTCATCGAGGGTTTTGTGCAAAATGGCGTCGAACCACTCAATGGCAATTTTGGCCGATTCGGGCTGGGAAATGGTCTCATCAACGCTCCATCCTTTTAGCAGCCGGAAGGCATTCCAGATTTTGTTGTTGAAATTTCGGCCCTGTTCGCAGAGGGATTCGTCGAAAAGGATGTCGTTTCCGGCAGGAGCCGAGAGCAACATTCCCATGCGAACCCCATCGGCACCGAACTGCTCAATCAGAGCCAGAGGATCGGGCGAGTTGCCAAGCGATTTTGACATCTTCCTGCCCAGTTTGTCGCGAACAATCCCATGCAGGTAAACATTCCGGAAGGGAAGGGTTCCCATCCACTCATATCCTGCCATAATCATCCGGGCCACCCAGAAGAAGAGAATTTCCGGAGCTGTCACCAGATCGTGTGTCGGATAGTAATAGGACAGCTCGCGGTTGGGTTTGGCTTCCGGATTTCCGGCAAACGCCGGATCGAATACCGAAATGGGCCAGAGCCACGACGAGAACCAGGTGTCGAGACAATCTTCGTCCTGCCGCAAATCCTGAAGCGATAGTGCGGGATTGCCCGTTTTTTCGCGTGCCAGTTTCAATGCTTCCTCTGCATTCATAGCCACTACATATCCGCCCTGGGGCAGATACCATGCGGGGATTCGATGGCCCCACCAAAGTTGACGGGAGATGCACCAGTCCTTGATGTTTTCCATCCAATGGCGGTAGGTGTTTTTGTACTTGGCCGGGTGGAGCATAATCTCATCGTTCATCACCGCTTTGAGAGCCGGTTCGGCCAAATCGCCCATCTTCACAAACCATTGCATGGAGAGTTTGGGTTCAATAACGGCATCGGTACGTTCGGAGTAACCCACTTTGTTGACGTACTCTTCGCTCTTCTCCAGGAGGCCCGCTTTCTGCAAATCCTCCTCAATCAGGCGTCGTACCTCAAATCGATCTAAACCGGTATAGGGTGCCCCATTTTGATTCAGCGTGCCGTTGTTGTGGAAGATGTCGATCGATTCCAGTCCATACTTTTCGCCCAGCATATAGTCGTTTACATCGTGGGCGGGGGTGATTTTTAAGGCTCCCGTACCAAACTCCCTGTCGACATATTCGTCCATAATGATGGGAACGGCACGGTTGATGATGGGTACAAGTACCTTTTTCCCCTTCAGGGAGCGGTACCGTTCGTCATCGGGATGGACGCAAACGGCGGTATCGCCGAGGATGGTTTCGGGCCGGGTAGTGGCCACCAGAACATATCCCTCTTCGCCCTCAATTTTGTATCGCAGGTAGTAGAGTTTGCTTTTTACCTCTTTGTGTATCACTTCTTCGTCCGAAAGCGCCGTTTGTGCAGCCGGATCCCAGTTTACCATCCGCACTCCGCGGTAGATTTTCCCTTTTCGGAAGAGATCCACAAAAACCCGGATTACACTTTCGGAGTAATCGGGATTCATAGTGAAGCTGGTACGCTCCCAGTCGCACGATGCACCCAGTTTTTTAAGCTGTTGCAGAATGATGCCCCCGTGTTTCTCGGTCCACTGCCAGGCATGCTCAAGAAAGGCTTCGCGCGAGAGATCGGACTTCGAAATGCCCTCTGCTGCCAGTTTGGCTACCACTTTTGCTTCTGTGGCAATGGACGCGTGGTCGGTTCCCGGTACCCAGCAAACATTCTTCCCCTGCATACGGGCTCTGCGAACCAAAACATCCTGAATGGTATTGTTCAGCATATGACCCATATGTAATACGCCGGTGACATTGGGCGGGGGGATGACTACGCTGAACGGTTCGCGTGCATCAGGCCTGGATTGAAAGAGGCCCTGTTTTTGCCAATAGTCGTACCACTTCTGCTCGGTTTTAGATGGCTCGTATTTAGAGGGTATTTCCATGATTATAAATAGCTTATAGGAAGGAAGGATCGATAGGATTGCGCAAAGTTACAAATTTTCGACAGATGCCGCCCCTTTTGCCGCCCGGAATGGTGTTTTCAACGCGCGACACTCCCCTTTTCTAAAAAAGCGTTATCTTTGTCGGCACCACTCTGTGTTACAGAGCGGGTTTTCTAACAGATTAGTTTCAATTAGTTCAGAACCGATATGAAAAGGATTGCGTTTATTTCCGTTTTACTGTTGTTGGCCTGCAGTCTGAGTTGGGCTCAGAAATCGACCAGGCAGGTAGGCCGTCTCAAAAAAACAGAGGGTGCTGCGGCGGCGAAAGCCTCCGAACAGAAGGCGGAGGCATCGAAGGGTGCCCGAATCCGTTTCGATAAGATGGTGCACGATTTCGGGAAAGTTGCCTATGAAGGAGATGCTACAGCTACCTTTACCTTTACCAATCAGGGAACGCTTCCCCTTGTGATTATAAAATGCAGAGCTACATGCGGTTGTACCGAGCCTAAATGGTCGTACGAACCCGTGAAGCCGGGCGAAAAAGGGCAGATTACCGTGAGTTACAATACCCAGATTACCGGCCCCTTTAACAAGCCGATCACGGTAATTACCAACGCCGACACCTCATCTGTTGTACTGACCATTAAGGGCACGGTCGATAGTCCGCAGTTGCCCGCTTCACAGGCCCGATAGCCCCTTATTCCGCTTACATATGCCCTCAATATCTGTCCGCGGGGGAGAGATGCCAGCCTCACCCATCCGCAAACTTGTACCTCTTTCTGATCAGGCAAAGGCCCGTGGAGTGAAGGTATATCATCTGAATATTGGTCAGCCCGATTTGCCTACTCCCGATATCGCGCTCGATGCCGTCAGGAATATCGATCGTAAAGTACTGGAATACAGTCCGAGCGATGGATATCTCAGTTACCGTAAAAAATTGACCGGGTATTATGCCCGGTTTAATATCTCGGTTTCGCCCGAAGAGATTATTGTAACTACCGGTGGATCGGAAGCCGTGTTATTTGCTTTTTTGTCATGTCTCGATCCGGGCGATGAAATCATTGTGCCCGAACCGGCCTATGCAAACTATATGGCTTTTGCCATTTCGGCAGGAGCGGTGATTCGTTCGGTGCCCTCTTCAATTGAGGAGGGGTTTGCTTTGCCTCCCATCGAGAAGTTTGAGGCGTTGATCACTCCGCGTACCAAGGGAATCCTGATTTGCAATCCCAATAATCCCACCGGTTATCTCTACACCCGGAGCGAGATGAATCAGATTCGCGATCTGGTGAAAAAGTATAATCTCTATCTCTTTTCGGACGAGGTGTATCGGGAGTTTTGCTACACAGGTGCGCCCTATATTTCGGCCTGCCATCTGGAAGGTATCGAGGAAAATGTGGTCTTAATCGATTCCGTATCGAAACGATACAGTGAATGCGGTATTCGGATCGGGGCGCTGATTACCAAGAACAGGGCACTCAGAGCCACGGTGATGAAATTTTGCCAGGCTCGGTTAAGCCCGCCGTTGTTGGGCCAGTTGGCTGCCGAAGCATCGCTCGATGCCCCGGAGGATTATATGCTCGACATGTACAATGAGTATGTTGAGCGCCGTAAATATCTGATAGATAGGATCAATAAAATCCCCGGGTGTTACTCTCCCATTCCCATGGGGGCTTTTTACACAGTGGCTCGTCTTCCGGTTGATGACGCGGATCGTTTCTGCGCCTGGTGTCTGGAGTCGTTCGAGTATAAAAAGCAGACCATCTTTATGGCACCCGCATCCGGATTTTATATTACGCCGGGTATGGGTCGTAATGAGGTGCGTCTGGCCTATGTCATAAAGAAGGCCGATCTGAAGAATGCCATGGATTGCCTCGAAGAGGCGCTGAAGTCCTATCCGGGCCGGACGGTCTAACCTGTGCCGCTAAAGCAGATAGCGCTGCTGTAACAGCTCGTCCATCTCTTGCTGAATCTCCATCGCCTTTTGACGGGCAGTCTGGTCGAAAGTATCGGTGCTGTCGGCGTGAATAATGGCTCTGGATGAGTTAATCAACAAACCACACTGGCTGTTAAGCCCTACCCGCGAAACCTCGCGCAGGCTTCCTCCCTGTGCTCCAACGCCCGGGACCAGCAAAAAGTGGTTAGGCACGATGCTCCGCACGGCTTCGAACATCTCGGGTTTGGTGGCGCCTACCACATACATCATATTATCTTCGGTACCCCAGTTTTTGGAGAAGTCGAGTACCCGTTCGAAGGTACGCAGACCGGAATATTTGTCTTCCATGAACTGGAAATCGGAGGCGCCGGAATTCGAGGTTAAGGCAAGCAGGATGGCCCATTTGCCTGGATATTGCAGAAAGGGGGTAACGGAATCTTCGCCCATATAGGGCGCGAGGGTGATGGCATCGAAGGGCATCTGCCGGAAAAAGGCGGCTGCATACTTCCCCGCGGTATTACCGATATCGCCTCTTTTGGCATCGGCAATCAGGAAAATACTGGGGTATTTTTCTTTAATGTACTCAACCGTCTTCTTTAGATTCACCCAACCGGTAACTCCATGTACCTCGTAGAAGGCAAGGTTCGGTTTAAAGGCAACCGCATAGGGTGCGGTTGCATCTACAATCCGTTTATTAAATTCGAAAAGGGCATCAGGGCTCTTTTTTAACGAATCGGGAATGCGGGCGTAGTCAGGATCGAGCCCTACGCAGAGGTAACTGCGCTTCATGCGGATCTGTGTAAAAAGGTCGAATGCGCTCATATCGATAGTGTGATTTGCCTATGAATGTTTAAATTTCAGACTCTTTCAGTCTTTCGGCATTTTCGGCCATCTGGAGCTTGTCAATCAGCTCTTGCAGGTTGCCGTCGATGATGCTTTGCAGGTTGTAGAGGGTGAGATTAATCCGGTGATCGGTGATGCGTCCCTGAGGCCAGTTGTAGGTGCGAATCTTGGCCGACCTGTCGCCCGTAGAGACCATGGTTTTCCGTTTCGAAGCAATCTCGTCGAGATACTTGGAGTATTCGAGGTTGTATATTCGGGTGCGAAGCTCGCCCATCGCCTTTTCCAGGTTCTTAATCTGCGACTTCTCATCCTGGCACTGAACCACGATGCCGGTGGGAATATGGGTGAGGCGAATGGCCGAGTAGGTGGTATTCACCGATTGTCCGCCGGGACCCGACGAACAGAAGGTGTCTTTTCGAATATCGCCCATATTGAGTTCAATGTCGAATTCTCCCGCTTCGGGTAGAACGGCAACGGTGGCAGCTGAGGTGTGAATCCGTCCTTGTGTTTCGGTTTTGGGTACTCGCTGGACACGGTGTACACCCGATTCATATTTCAGGATACCGTACACCTTGTCGCCGGTTACATTAAAGACAATCTCTTTGTACCCCCCTGAGGTTCCCTCCGAAAGGTTGGTTATCTCAATTTTCCATCCCCGGGTTTCACAATATTTCTGGTACATGCGGAAGAGGTCGCCGGCAAAGATGCTCGCTTCGTCGCCACCGGTTCCTGCCCGGATTTCCATTACTGCATTTTTATCATCTTCGGGATCTGAGGGGAGAAGCAGAAGTTTAATCTCCTCTTCCATTGGCTCTACCTGTTCGGTAAGACTCTCCAGTTCGGCACGGGCCATGTCGCGCATCTCTTCGTCCTTTTCGTTGGCCAGCATCTCTTTGGCATCCTCAATGTTGCTGAGAATATTGCGGAACTTGTCGTAGGCTTCAATGAGTGGCTCTAGGTCACGGTACTCTTTGTTCAGTTTGATGAACCGTTTTATGTCGGAGGTCACGTCGGGGTCGGATATCTGCTGACGGGTCTCCTCGAAGCGAAGTTTGATGGTTTCCAGCTTTTCCAGAAGGGAGTGGTAGGGCATAATTGTAATGGCCTTTTGTGCGACGCGCAAAGGTAGTAAGTTTTTTGATTGGAATTTTGGTGTACTTTTGACAGGCGTAACAGAACAGGCCATTTCATGAGAAAACGAGTAGATTTTTTGGTCATTGGGAGCGGATTGGCAGGATTGAGTTTTGCCCTGAAAGTTGCCGATAAGGGGAAAGTGTGCGTGGTTACCAAATCGCGTCTTGACGAAACCAACACCTCTTTTGCACAAGGAGGTATTGCTGCCGTGTCGCAGCTGGCCGATAGTTGGGAGAAGCATATTAGCGATACCCTGATTGCCGGCGACGGTGTGTGCGATGAGAAGGTGGTGCGCATGGTGGTTCAGGAGGCTCCGGGGCAGATCCAACAGTTAATTGAGTGGGGTACGCGGTTCGATCAGGACGAACATGGCGGCTACGACCTGGCCCGTGAGGGAGGTCATTCCGAACATCGTATCTACCATCACAAAGACAATACCGGATCGGAGATTCAGCGGGCGCTGAGCGAAAGAGCCCGAAGTCATCCCAACATTGAAATTCTGGAAAACCATTTTGCCGTCGATCTGATTACTCAACATCACCTCGGTGTGCTGGTTAAGCGGTACCACACCGATATCCAGTGTTTTGGCGCCTACGTGGCCCAGGCCTCAACCAATACCATTATGAGTATCGAAGCAAAGGTGACGGTACTGGCTTGCGGAGGGACCGGGAATATTTATGCCACTACCACCAATCCTCCTGTAGCCACGGGCGATGGCATTGCCATGGTATATCGGGCAAAGGGGTTGATTGACGATACCGAATTTGTGCAGTTTCACCCCACTTCGCTTTATAATCCCGGACAGCGGCCCTCTTTTCTGATTTCTGAGGCATTGCGGGGCTTTGGTGCAATCTTGCGTACCCCCGACGGGGAGGAACTCATGCTGAAATATGATTCGCGTGGTTCGCTTGCACCTCGTGATATTGTGGCGCGCGCCATAGACCACGAAATGAAGCAGCACGGCTATGATCATGTCTATCTGGATGCTACCCATCTCGATCCCAAAGGGTTAGAAACCCATTTCCCCAATATTCTCCAGAAATGCCTTGAGCTGGGCATTGATATGCGAAAGCAGTATATTCCGGTTGTACCTGCAGCCCACTATTTTTGCGGAGGTATTCGTGTGGATATGCGCGGCAGAACCACTATTAACCGGCTCTATGCATTGGGCGAAACCTCCTGTACCGGACTCCACGGTGCCAATCGTCTGGCCTCTAACTCTTTGATTGAGGCCATTGTTTATGCCGACCGGGCTTCGAAAGATGCCTTGTCTTGTTTTCAGGAGCTTTCTATTCCCGAAGGGATTCCCGAGTGGAATGCCGAAGGGACTACCTGGCCTGAGGAGATGGTGCTGATTACCCAAAACTGTAAGGAGATGCAGCAGATCATGAGTAATTATGTGGGTATTGTCAGGTCGAATCTGCGGTTGGAGCGGGCAAAAAATCGGCTGCGGGTAATTTTCGAGGAGACGGAGGCACTGTATGCCCGTTCTATCCTCTCCAGACCCCTGTGCGAATTGCGCAATATGATTACGGTTTCCTACCTGGTTATCAAGGCGGCTCAGGCGCGTCACGAAAGTGTCGGGCTCCATTATACCATCGATTATCCCAAACGCAAACAGCGCCCTTCGTTATAATTGTCTGTTTATGAGAGTTCATCTGATTGCCATTGGAGGCAGTGCCATGCATAATCTGGCCCTTGCACTACAGGAGAAGGGGTATGAGGTTTCCGGTTCGGACGATGAAGTTTTCGAGCCCTCTCGTTCGCGGCTGGCTGCCAGGGGATTGCTTCCTTCCGAAATGGGTTGGAATCCATCACGTATCGGTCCGCATCTGGATGCAGTGATTCTGGGTATGCATGCACGGCAGGATAACCCTGAATTAATCAGGGCTATGGAATTAGGTCTGAAAATTTACTCCTATCCCGAGTATCTCTACGCGCAAAATGCAAACCGAAAGAGGGTAGTTATCGGAGGAAGTCACGGGAAAACCACCATTACTTCCATGATCATGCATGTCTTGCGTCACGCCGGAATTGATTTTAATTATCTGGTCGGGGCTCAACTGGAGGGGTTCGATACTATGGTTCGCCTTAGCGACTCGGCATCGGTGGCTGTTTTTGAGGGCGATGAGTATCTGGCCTCGCCTATCGACCGCCGACCTAAGTTTCATCTGTATCACCCTCATATCGCTGTGGTGAGCGGTATCGCCTGGGATCATATCAATGTATTTCCCACCTTTTCGCTCTATGTTGAGCAATTCGAGAAATTTATGCAACTCATCGAATCGGGGGGTACGCTGATCTACTCGGCCGATGATGCAACCCTTTCGGATTGCGTCAACCGACTCTCTCTTTCTATCGAAACGGTGCCCTATCAGCCCTTCCCATCGGTCATTTTACAGCATATAACCCATATTCTCCGCGATGGAGAGTCGGTTCCTCTGAAGATCTTCGGAGCCCATAATATGCAGAATCTTCGGGCGGCCTACGAGGTTTGCATACGCCTGGGGGTTGATGATACGCTCTTTTTCGACGCTATGCGCTCGTTCCGGGGTGCAGCCCGAAGGTTGCAGACGCTTGCCGAAACCGAACAATCGACTGTTTTTCTTGATTTTGCCCATTCTCCCTCCAAGTTGGGTGCCACATTGAAGGCCGTCACGGCGCAATATCCGGGAAGACAACTGGTGGCTTGTATGGAGTTACACACCTTCAGCAGTCTGAACAGCCATTTTCTTCAGGAGTACCGTCATACCATGCAAGGTGCCGATAAGGCATTTGTCTACTACAACCCTCATACCCTGGAACACAAAAAACTTCCCCCCATCTCGGCCGAAGCCGTTCGGGAGGCTTTTGGCGACCCTTTCCCCGAGGTGTATACCGACTCAAAGGCGCTTATCGCTCGTCTGGAGTCTATGCACTGGGACGAAACCAACGCACTCCTCATGACATCGGGCAACTTCGACGGAGTAGATATGCCCGAACTGGCTCTCCGACTCGTGCGCAAACAGCTGTAAAATAGCACTATAAGACCATTCTGGCAAATTCCCCCAATTTTTTCAAAAAGGGTTTGGGAGTTTCAGAAATAGTCGTAGTTTTGCATCGCCTTTCAAAAAAGGTAATTCACAGAGATGGTCGGTTCATCTAAGGGTTAGGATTCAAGATTTTCATTCTTGCCATAGGGGTTCGAATCCCCTACGGACTACCAAAGAAAAAAACGCCGGGGAATCCCGGCGTTTTTTTCTTTTTGTATCCTTCTCCATCTCCCTATCACCAGAGCATTGCGCACCAGCGCATCACCAGAGCACCAGAGCACTGTTTCACTGCTACACTATTACACCCGCGCGCAGCGCATCATTAGAGCATTAAAGCATTACCTCACCGGTTTCATCCAATACCCATAGCTCTGGTTGGCATAGGGGATCTGATACCGTTTCAACGGCCACGAACCCCAGCTGTCGATGCCCTGAACTCCGGTTTGCTGCAAATCGATATGTATATAGATCTCTTCCCGGGGAGTCAACTCTCCGGAATGGTACTGTTTCTTGTCGGTCTCAGGATCGAGATCGTCTATTGCATAGGGAAGAGCAGAACAGTTTAGCAATTCGTTGTCATATTCAAACTGCAAACCCTCTCCTTTGGTGTTGGTGACCCGAAACCATCTGACATCCGATTTGTTCCCGCTCTCCTGGGGTCGGGCATAGGGGAAATATTGATCCTGAATGTTCTGTGAGTAGAGTCCTACCGTCGATCCGCTTTTCCGGTCCCAATAGCTTTCACCGGGTCCCCGGCCATACCAGGTAATTTGGTTGAGCGCTTTATTCACTTGCAGGTCATTTCCTACCCGCATCAGGAGCCTGTGGTTGCCCTTTACCGCTTCGAACCGATTCTCCACCTTCACCGCGCCGTCGGAATAGAGAGTGAATTGCTGTGTTACGGTGGCATCGCCGTTTGCCAGTTGTTTGCTGAAGCGAACCACAATCTGCTTCGGATCCTGATCTTCGACAGTTGCCGACAGTAACACCCCTTCCGAATAGGCGTTGCGCCACATCCGCATATTCCGGTTGAATCCCGCCCCTATATCATTATCGGTAGGTGCCCGCCAGAAACCGGGTTGTGGCCCCTCCTGAATCAACTGCACCCCTTTCAGATGGTAAGCGGTGAGTAAGCCGCTTTTCAGGTTGAAGGTAATGGTGAAATCACGCCCCGACACTTCCAGTTTATCGCCGGTCGTTTTGCTTTTCATAGGGCTTTTGGCAACGGCCGGCTGCGAGCGAACCGGCTTAGAGAGCGCAAATTGTTCGTAAGCCACTGCATACCCGGTTTCAAGAAACGGTTCGGCCTCTTTCAGACAGCAATGCAGATTCAGGAAATACTCCTTTTGCTCTTTTCGTTTGGTTTTGTAGGGAATCGCGAAGTTCTTTGTGGCCCCGGGTGCCATTGCGGCCAGATCTATACTCCCCTTTTCAACGGGAACTCCATCCTCCAGTATCTCCCACCTAAGTTGGATATTGTCGAGCGTTCGGAAGAAATAGCCATTGGTTACCGAGATCTCTCCGTTTTGGTTCTGCTGTAATTTGATGTGCTGATATACTTTTTTCACCTCAACCGCCATGGGCGTAATACCCCGATAGGCCGTAACCACTCCCTTTACACAGAAATTGTTGTCGCTCAGATTTTCGTTGGTGGGCTCGTAGAGGGGAAAGTCCCCGCCGTAGGCCATAATGCGTTTCCCGTTTTTCAGGGTATCGATTGCCTGGTCAATCCATTCCCAGATAAAACCGCCCTGCAGGGCAGGATTGCTCTCAATAGCCTCCCAATATTCCTTGAAATTTCCCAGACTGTTTCCCATAATATGGGCATATTCGCTCATAATCATGGCTTTTTTCGGATCTCTCCGGCTGTAAGTAGGCAGCCATTCGGGCGAGGGATACTGAGGTACATAGAAATCGGTGTTGTAATCGTTTTCGGCCCGTTCGTATTGTACCGGACGGGTATCCTCCTTTTTCAGCCAATCGTAGGCTTCGTACATAACTGTACCGTTACCTGCCTCATTGCCTAACGACCAGGTTATCACAGAAGGATGATTTTTGTCTCTCTGGTACATGCGCTGAATTCGTTCAAGGTGGGGTACTCTCCACTTTTTGTTATTTGCCAGAGAAATGGCCAGGTCGTAGCCCAGGCCGTGCGACTCGATGTTGGCTTCGTCCACCACATAAAGTCCATACTCATCGCAGAGCTCCAGCCAGTAGGGGTCGGGAGGATAATGAGAGTGCCGCACCGCGTTAACATTGAGCTTCTTCATCATCTCCATATCTTTCCGCATATCTTCGCGGGTAATGGTATGCCCCTTGGTGGCGTTGTGTTCGTGCCGATTTACCCCCTTCAGAAATACCCGTTTCCCGTTAACCAACAGATTAGCGCCTTTAATCTCGACCGAGCGAAATCCCACCTTTACGGGAACCACCTGAAGCACTTTGCCCTCTTTGTCTTTTAGTGTCAGGAAAAGCATGTACAGGTTGGGCAGTTCGGCCGACCAGACATAGACAGCCGGGATTTCGGTTCGAAAAGCAACTTTTGTATGGTAGTTTCCCAGTACACTCAGGTTGCCCTCTGTTTTGCCTGTCCATACCTGTTTGCCCGAGGGATCACGCAATTCGGCTTCTGCCGAAAAAAGATCGGGTGCAGAGTGATTGGTCTTTGTGTCAATTTTGTAGTTGAGAACCTCCAGATCGGCCTGCAGCAAGCCCCTTGAATAGCTGTCGTCTAATGTGGCCGCCACCTTGAAATCGCCTATCGACAGTTTCGGAACAGAATAGAGGAAGACATCGCGTTCGATGCCCGAGATTCTCCACATATCCTGACACTCCAGATAACTGGCGTCGCTCCAGCGGTAAACCTGAAGTGCAACCAGATTCTCGCCCTCCACAATCCATGGGGTAATATCGAATTCTGCAGCCAGCTTACTATCCTCGCTATAGCCCACCTTGTGGCCGTTCACCCAGATAAAGAAAGCCGACT
This sequence comes from uncultured Bacteroidales bacterium, assembly GCA_964451605.1. Lineage (GTDB taxonomy): Bacteria > Bacteroidota > Bacteroidia > Bacteroidales > UBA4181 > JAQVSH01. The sequence goes on from CAYVJA010000002.1 coordinate 82,188, forward strand.
TCACCGCGCCCAGATGAATAAAAACCTGTCGGCCATTCCAACCTTCCGGAAGAGTAAATCTCTTCCGGTACGATCCTACCGGATTGTAATCGGCAGGAATATCGTAAGGCGGATTCAGCTGCGCATATCTTTTTGCATGTCCGGTAAACTCGTACGGCTGATTCACATAGATAGGCACACCATATCCGTTCAGCTCCCAGTTGGCCGGTACCGCCAAAAGATTCCACCCGCTGTCATCGAAAGAGGGGAGATAGAAATCGGTTGGCCGTTTTTGCGGATTAGCCACCCAATGGAATTTCCAGGGCCCGTTTAGAGAGTGAAAATAGGCCGATTGCTCCCTCTTGCCCGCCTCCGCCAATGCGAGACTCTCATAGCCAAACGAATGCGCCTTCATCGGAGCCCGCCCCCAGGAAACCACCTCCGGATTCAACAACTCCTCCGGCAAAGCCAGTTCCCCCTGAACTGCCTGCGCCTGAGCGAGATACTGCACCCCGCAAAGCATAAAAAATAATTCAAACACCAGAAAACAACCCAAGATCTTCTTCATATCATCCACGCAATTATCGGCGCATTCGCACCTTTCGGTTAATAAGAGAAAGATACGAAGATTCCCTCAATGGTTAACTCTCAATGGTGAATGGTTAATTAATGCTCTAATGCTTCAAAGTGCTAATGCACTAGAGCACTAGAGCACTAGAGCATTAGAGCACTAGAGCATTAGAGCATTGCGCGCAGCGCATCAAATTTTCTATCTTTGCCCCCACAATAATCGTTTCACTATGAGTAACCGTCGAGTTCGTGTCCGTTTTGCCCCGAGTCCTACAGGGCCTTTGCATATTGGAGGGGTTCGCACTGCCCTTTTTAATTACTTTTTCGCCAAGCAGCAGGGTGGCGATTTTCTCCTGCGTATAGAAGATACTGATTCGCAGCGATTTGTTCCCGGTGCAGAGGACTACATTATGGAGTCTTTGCGTTGGTGCGGCATTCGGGTCGATGAGGGAGTCGCCGAGGGTGGACCTCACGCTCCGTACCGTCAGAGCGAACGAAGAGCCATTTATCGGCAATATGCCGACCAGCTGGTGGCTTCGGGTCATGCCTACTATGCCTTTGATACTCCGGAGAAGCTGGATGCTCTTCGGAAAGAGGCCGAGGCATCGGGAGGGGCTTTTACCTACAACTGGCAGGTTCGTGACCGGATGGAAACCTCGCTTTCCCTTTCGCCTGAGGAGGTGCAGAACCGCATTGCGCAGGGCGATCCCTGGGTAATCCGTTTTAAAATGGCCGAGAACGAAGAGGTGGTGATGCACGATCTGATTCGGGGCGAAGTGGTGGTGAATAGCGGGACGCTCGATGACAAAGTTCTTTATAAAAGTGCCGATCTATTGCCCACTTACCATCTTGCCAACGTTACCGACGATTACCTGATGGAGATTTCGCATGTAATCCGCGGAGAAGAGTGGCTGCCCTCGTTACCCCTTCATGTTTTACTCTATCGTGCGTTTGGCTGGGAGGATAAAATGCCTCAGTTTGCCCATCTGCCTCTGCTGTTGAAGCCCGCCGGAAACGGAAAACTGAGTAAACGCGACGGCGATAAGATGGGCTTCCCTGTCTTCCCTTTGCAGTGGCGTTCGGCCGAAGGGGAGGTTTCTATGGGCTATCGCGAGGAGGGTTATTTCCCCGAGGCATTTGTGAATCTTCTGGCTTTGTTGGGTTGGAATCCGGGTACTGAGCAGGAGATTTTCAGTATGGAGGAGTTGATTTCCCTCTTCTCGCTGGAGCGTGTCAATAAGTCGGGGGCCCGGTTCGATCCTGTAAAAGCCAAATGGTTCAACCATCAATACCTTCAGCAAAAGAGTAATGCCGAGGTGGCTCAATGCTATTTGAAGTTACTCCGCGAGAAAGGAATTTCCGATTCGCCCCTTCGGGTAGAACAGATTGTAGCGCTTATGAAGGAGAGGGTCAACTTTGTGCAGGAAATCTGGGAAAAGTCCTCCTTCTTTTACGAGGAGCCGGCTGTATACGATAGTGCCTCGGTCCAGAAGTTCTGGAAAGAGGAGACCCCTGCCATCATGCAGGAGGTGCTTCTCCTTCTGGCAAAACTCGATGCTTTTACCTGTCAGTCCATAGAAGAGGCGCTGGTTGCCTTTATTCAGGAGCGAGGGTATGGAATGGGTAAGGTGATGAATGCCATTCGGCTCTCCCTTATCGGGGTTGCCAATGGTCCCGGCGTGGCAGAAATTGCCGAGATCTTAGGGAAGGAGTCTGCGTTGGCCCGTATCCGAAAGGCTGTTGCTGAGATTGCTGCCCGGTAGCAGGAGAATCTTGCAGGATTTTTTATTTTCTACAGGCTTCGTTATAGCGATTGTCGGATTTTTTATACTTTTGTAACCGAAATCCGGTTAGCGGTTCGTTGCGGCGCATTCTTCTAACGGTTAGGAAGTCAGATTCTCATTCTGAAAATAGCAGTTCGATTCTGCTATGCGCTACTAACGCCTCCTTATTGGAGGCGTTTTTTTTCTTTTTACTCGGTTTGCGATACTCCGAAGGGCCTGATGGTAAGTAAACCTGCAGTTTTATTAACTTTGCAGCGCTAATGAGATCAATGATGCCAAGGTTTCTGCTATTCATACTTCTTTTTTTCTCTCTCATACAGCCCGGATATGGTCAGAAACTGCAGCTTTACGGTAAAGTAACTGAAAAAGCTGAAAAGGGGCCACTTCCCTATGCTACTGTTCGTCTTCGCGATACGCTTGTGGGTACAGTTACCACGGTCGATGGAAATTATCGGCTGAATGCCGACATCTCCGAAGCTGTACTGGAAGTCTCGATGGTGGGGTTCGAAAAGCAGAGTATTGAGGTTAAAGGCACCGGCCAACCGCAAAAGCTGGATTTTGTCTTAACGGAAGAGCTTTTTTCGCTCGACGAGGTGGTGGTCCGGCCCGGCGAACGCGCCAATATGATTATGCGCAATCTGGTGGCCAATAAGGCGGTCAATAACCATGCCCTCTTTCCCGACTGGGTTAGCCGGATCTATAGTAAGATTGAGATTGACCTGAAAAACGTGAAGCGACCCGAACGAGAGAAGGGAATCTGGAAACAGATAGACTTTGTGTTCGACTATATCGATACGCTCGATACCGATGGAAAGACCTTTTTGCCGGTATTCATAACCGAAACGGTTTCCGATCTCTATCATCTCCAAGATGGGAAGGTTCACGAAAAGATTGTGGCCAGTAAGGCTTCGGGCATGCAGACAGGTATGGTAACAGAGTTTACCGGTCAACTCTATACCAATCCCGATCCGTATAGTAATTACTTCGAGTTGTCGGACGTGACACTCATTTCCCCACTACACGACGCGGGTACAACCTTCTATCGTTATTCGCTCAGAGACAGCTCAATGGTCGATGGGCTTAAGGTGTTCGAAATTGCTTTCTATCCCAGGCAGAAGATGGATCCCACTTTTAAGGGCAAGGTTTGGGTGGCTGATTCTACGTATGCAGTAACCCGCATTGAAATGCGTCTTTCTGAGTTGGCAAATGTCAACTTTTTGCGCGATCTGGTGTTCGAGCGAAACTATACCCATCAGAATGACCTCTGGATTCCTGCCGATGAAGCGCTTTGGATCGATTTTAATCTCCAGAAGAAGAAAGAGGGGAAGCTGATAGGTCTGATTGGTCGAAAAAGTACCGTATACAAGGATTTTACCTTTGCGCCAACGCCCAAGGCCATTACAAAACAGCAGAAGAATATCTCGCTTTCCGCCACAGCCCATCAATACGACGATTCGGCCTGGGATTCTATTCGTCCCATAGGGCTTCAGGAACGTGAGGCAGCTATCTATGGCATGGTCGACTCGCTGAAGAATATTCCGGTTGTAAAAACGGTTTTCGATTACATTGAGATGTTTTTCTTTGGGTATAAGGAGTTTAATAAGTTTGAAATAGGGCCGTATTACTATATGTTGAGCTCTAATCAAATTGAGGGAACCCGTTTTCGGCTGGGTGGGCGTACAACCCCTTCATTTCATGAGAAGCTCCGTTTTAATGGATACATGGCTTATGGAATCAAGGATGAAGATGTAAAATACAGCGGGGGGGTTGAGTATTTTTTCCGCAAGGATCGGCGGTTTTCTGTCGAGGCACAGTATGAACACGATTATCAGTTGTTGGGCCGAAGTGCCAATGCGTTGATGGAAGACAATATCCTGACCTCTGTTTTGAGTAAGGAGCCGATGTCGAAACTCAATATGATAGACCGATTTACGCTTCGTTCTGATAAGGAGTGGGGTGGGCCGCTTTCAAATTATTTAGTCTTCAAATACGAAGATATCCACAGTAGTCTATATGTTCCTTTCTTCGACAAACAGTACCAGAGAGTCCCTTCCATTTCGAATGCCGAATTGTCTTTCAATACACGTTTGGCTTTCGGTGAGCAGTGGGTTTTGGGCAATTATGAGAAGACCCGCTTCGGAAGCCGATATCCCATTATTCAGCTGGAAACAGCTTTTGGCCTTAAGGGAATTGCCGAGAGTAACTACTCTTATTTTACACTCAATTTGAATCTGACAGACCGACTCCATTTTAATCCTTTAGGCTACACCTCCTATCGGATTCAGGCAGGCAGAATCTGGGGTGATATCCCATTTCCTCTGTTAAGAATTCATGAGGGTAATGAGACCTATGCATACGATAGTCAGGCGTTTAATCTGATGAACTACCAGGAACGGGTAAGTGACAAGTATCTGTTGCTGGTGGCCGAGCAGCATTTTCAGGGGTTTTTCTTTAACAGGATTCCCCTGTTACGTCGATTGAAATGGCGGGAGGTCATCGGGGGGCGTTGTCTCTTTTCTGATCTGGGTGATTCAGGGCACGATGAGTTGCTCTTTACTCCGGGGATGCAATCTTCGTCGGGGAGGCCCTATGCCGAGTTGAATGCGGGAATTGAAAACATCTTCAAACTGGTCAGGGTCGATGCAGTATGGCGCCTTACCGACAATGAAGTTCCGCACGATCCTTTCTCGCTCTTCCTCTCTTTACAATTCTCTCTCTAGTTTCCCGGAGTCTCGTTTTGCCAGGCACACTATGGGCAGATATTGCGCCAATAGTGGCTAGCGCTCAACAATTAAAGCAAAATTATGAGGCTGTTACGGGGCAATTGTGTAAATTTGCGCTCCCTCAGTAAGCGTAAACGATCAACTATAATATAAAGTATATGTCGGAAAAAAAACTCTTTACCGAATTTCCCCCTGTCCCGACCGAACAATGGGAAGAAACCATTAAGGCCGATCTTAAGGGCGCGGATTATGAGAAGAAGCTGGTTTGGAGAACCGGCGAAGGTTTCAACGTGAAACCCTATTACCGGGCTGAAGATTTGCAAAATCTCTCCTACCTGAATGTTTTACCCGGCGAGTTTCCTTTTGTTCGCGGCAATAAGAAAGGGCAAAATCTCTGGGAAATTCGTCAGGAGGTGAAGGTCTCTTCAGCAAAGGAGGCCAATGCCACGGCACTTGATGCACTGGCCAAAGGTGTGGATGCTGTTGGGTTTACTATTTCGCCCAAATCGAAGGCAACGGAGATGGACCTGGATCAACTTCTGAAGGGTATCGATCTCTCGAAGCAACCTCTCTATTTTGAAGCAGGGGTTAACTCGGCCGCTATTCTGGAATATCTGGCTGCCAACGGTGCCGTTAAAGGGGGTGTCTTTTTTGATCCCTGTGGCCGTCTGGCTTGCAGCGGAACCTACTTCGGGCAGAAGAGCTTTCCCCGGCAGATGCTTGTCGAACTGATTTCCGCATCGGAATCGATGGCAGAATGCAGGGTGATCGGAGTGGACGGATCGCTCTTTCAGAATGCCGGAGCCACCCTGGTTCAGGAGTTGGCATTTTCGCTGGCTGCCGGTAACGAATACCTTACGCAGCTTACTGAAGCCGGGTTCGATGCTGCCAAAGTGGCTCAGAAGATGGCCTTCCGGTTTGCGATCGGCCCGAATTACTTCATGGAGATGGCCAAGTTCAGAGCAGCCCGTTTGTTGTGGGCCCGGATTGTAGATGCCTGGAAACCCGGTTCCGGAAGTTCGGCGGCTATGTATATTCATGGGGTAACGGCCAGCTGGAATATGACGCAGTACGATGCGCACGTGAATATGTTGCGTACCACCACCGAGGCCATGTCGGCAGCGTTGGCAGGAGTCGATGCAATCTCAGTTCTGCCTTTCGATGCAGCTTTTAAAGTATCGGATCGTTTTTCGGAAAGGATTGCCCGGAATCAACAAATTGTGTTGAAGGAGGAGGCCTGGCTGGATAAGGTAGCCGATCCTGCCGCCGGTTCGTACTATATTGAAAACCTCACGCATTCGATGGTTGAGGCAGCATGGCCGCTTTTCTGCAAGATTGATGAGATGGGAGGATTTCTGGCTGCTCTTACTTCCGGGTTTATTCAGCAACAGGTCGGGGAGTCGGCTGCCGGTAAGCGGGATGCGCTGGCCAAACGTAAAGCGATTCTTCTGGGAACCAACCAATATGCAAATACCGGCGAAACCCTGCTTTCGAGATTGGAGATGCCTGCCATCGGAGTTTGCTGCACCTTTAGCGAAGAAGCGCTGGTTAAGCCGATTCAGCCCTTCCGTCTGGCCGAATCGTTCGAGGCACTCCGCCTGAAAACAGAACGTTCGGGGAAAAAGCCGAAAGTTTTCTTACTGACCATAGGAAATCTGGCAATGCGAAAAGCACGTGCCGGATTCTCGCTCAATTTCTTTGCTGTTGCCGGTTTCGAAATCATAGATAATAATGGTTTCGAAACAATCAATGAGGGTGTTGAAGCGGCTGTTAAGGCGGGTGCCGATATCGTGGTGCTCTGTAGCAGCGACGACGAATATGCCACCTATGCCCCTCAGGCCGTTGAGGCTCTTCGGGGGAAAGCGCTCTTTGTGCTTGCCGGATATCCGAAGGAGCAGGTAGAAACGCTGAAGGCTGCCGGCGTAGAGAACTTTATTTTTGCCGGACAGAATGTCCTGAGCGCTCTCGAATCATTCCAATCGAAGCTTGGGCTTTAATTTCCGGCAGGCTTTAGAATATACCCTTTAAATTATATCCGAATGAAACCCGATTTTAAAAATATAAACGTTACAATACCTTCCGATGTCGCACTTGAATCGAAGGTTTCTCACCAAGAGGCATCTTCGAACGGCTGGACAACCGCCGAACAGATTCCCCTTAAACCCGTCTACACAGAGGACGATTTAGCAGGCATGGAGCATCTGCACTATGCTGCCGGTGTTGCCCCCTTCCTCCGCGGACCTTACTCTACCATGTACGTGCAAAGACCCTGGACAGTTCGTCAATATGCCGGATTTTCTACTGCCGAGGAGTCGAATGCATTTTATCGCCGTAATCTGGCTGCCGGCCAGAAGGGCCTTTCCGTGGCCTTCGACCTTGCCACTCACCGTGGCTACGATGCCGATCACGAACGGGTTGTTGGCGATGTAGGCAAGGCCGGCGTATCTATCTGTTCGGTCGAAGACATGAAGATCTTGTTCAATCAGATTCCCCTGAACCAGATGTCGGTCTCTATGACAATGAATGGAGCCGTACTGCCTGTAATGGCCTTCTATATTGTGGCAGCACTCGAACAGGGTGCCAAACTGGAGGAGCTGGCAGGAACCATTCAAAATGATATCCTTAAGGAGTTTATGGTGCGAAACACCTATATCTATCCTCCTGAAATGAGTATGCGTATTATTGGCGATATCTTCTCGTTTGCTTCCCAAAATATGCCCAAGTTCAACTCCATCTCTATCTCCGGGTATCATATGCAGGAGGCCGGTGCTACTGCCGATATCGAGATGGCTTATACATTGGCCGATGGGTTGGAGTATCTGCGTACCGGTATCCGTTCGGGTTTGACGGTCGATCAGTTTGCTCCCCGTTTATCCTTCTTCTGGGCTATCGGGATGAACCATTTTATGGAGATTGCCAAGATGCGGGCTGCCCGGATGTTGTGGGCCAAGATTGTTAAACAGTTCAATCCGAAAAATCCCAAGTCGATGGCGCTTCGCACCCACTCGCAGACTTCGGGATGGAGCCTTACCGAGCAGGATCCATACAATAATGTGGCCCGAACCTGTATCGAAGCTATGGCATCGGCTCTCGGCCATACCCAATCGCTGCATACCAATGCACTCGATGAGGCCATTGCGCTTCCCACCGATTTTTCTGCCCGTATTGCCCGTAATACACAGATTTATCTGCAGGAAGAGACCGAGATTTGCCGTTCGGTCGATCCCTGGGCCGGCTCCTATTATGTAGAGTCGCTTACCAAGAGTTTGGCAGAAAAGGCCTGGACATTGATCGAAGAGGTCGAGAATCTTGGCGGTATGGCCAAAGCCATTGAAAGTGGCGTGCCGAAACTCCGTATCGAAGAGGCTGCAGCTCGTAAACAAGGCCGGATCGATTCAGGAAAAGACACCATTGTGGGTGTGAACAAGTATCGGCTTGAGAAAGAGGATCCCCTCGAGATTCTTGAGGTTGACAATACTGCCGTTCGCAGACAACAGATTGAGCGTCTTACCCTTTTGAAGGCTAACCGGAATCAGGCTGCCGTTGAGGCTTCGCTGGCTGCGATTGAGGCCTCGGCTGCCAATGGCAACGGGAATCTTTTGGCTCTTGCCGTTGAAGCAGCAAAAAACAGAGCTACTCTGGGCGAAATTTCTAACGCAATTGAAAAAGTATCAGGGAGGTATAAAGCAGTGATCCGCACTATTTCCGGGGTCTATTCGGCTGAGAGCCAGGATGATCCCACTTTTATTGAGGCAAGAAAACTGGTTGAAGAGTTTGCCCGTAAAACGGGTCGTCAGCCACGTATTATGATTGCAAAAATGGGTCAGGACGGACACGATCGGGGAGCCAAAGTGGTGGCTACCGGGTATGCCGATCTGGGCTTCGACGTCGATATGGGTCCGCTGTTCCAGACTCCTGCCGAGGCAGCTCGTCAGGCCGTAGAGAACGATGTTCACATTTTAGGCGTCTCTTCTCTGGCTGCCGGTCATAAGACGCTTGTTCCTCAGGTAATTGAAGAACTGAAAAAACTGGGTCGCGAAGATATCATGGTGATCGCCGGCGGAGTCATTCCCGCACAAGATTACCAAACACTCTACGACGCAGGTGTTGTGGCCGTGTTTGGGCCCGGTTCTAAAATTTCGGAATGTGGTAAGCAGTTAATCGAGATTCTGCTGAAGGCTTCAGAAGCGTAATTTTCTGTTCCTGATACCCTTTGGTAAGGTTTTTGCTTGTTAGAAGATTTATACATTTTAGCTACCCCTTTTAATCCATAAAATTTCTGCAGAATGAAAAAAGTTTTGTTTGTTTTAACGGTTCTTGCCATCGGCTTTGCCTCCTGTTCGCAAAAGAAATCTTTGCCTAAGTCGGCTTATGAGCCTGCTCCTGCAACTAGTGTTGCGGTTTCGCAGCCAGTTGTTCAGCCTGCTGTATCGACCGATGCGGCCGGTTCTGTTGTTTCGCGTACCGAAAGTGTCAAGGTGCAGGGTGGTGGTTTGCTGAAAAAATACAATATCATCGTGGGTAGTTTTCAAAGCCAGACCAATGCTCAGAATCTGAAAACCAAATTGACATCGCAGGGTTATCAGCCTTCCATCCTTTTTAATGAGGCAAAGATGATGTATAGGGTTAATATCAGCTCGTACGACCAGGAGGCAGAAGCCCGTCTGCAGATTCAGAAGGTTAAGAGTGCCTTCCCCGAGTTTTTCGATGCGTGGATTCTGATTGCTCAGTAATCTTGCCCCGTTTGCATAAAAAGAGAGAGGCGATTCCGAAGGAATCGCCTCTCTCTTTTTATTAGAGAACAGTTGGATTCGAAACTAGTTGGCCGCCTTTTGAGCCTCCTGAATCATCTTCTCGTTGGCCTTAATCAGAATTTCTACGCGGCGATTTCTTGCCCGACCCTCTACGGTGTTATTGTCGGCAACCGGTACATCGAATGCCTTCCCTTCCGTAACCATGCGCGAACCGGCAACGTTTTTCCCAACCAGAAAACTCTTTACTGCGTTGGCTCTATCCAGCGAAAGCCGTTCGTTCAGCGAACGTGATCCCGTATTATCGGTGTGTCCCTGAATAATCAAGTCGGTATCGGGATTGCTGTTCAGCGTTTTTGCAAAATCGGTTAATGCGTCGATCGATGTCTGGTTCAAGTCGCTCTTTCCGGTTGCGAATAATATACCAGCATCGAAAGTCACCTTAATGGCCTGCAGATTCTTTTCGTCGGTAACAGTGGCAACAGAAGCACCTTCTATGCGTTCCAGTTCGGCCTTCTGTTTATCCATTTTCTTGCCTATAATTGAACCGGCAGCCGCACCGATAATGGCACCAACACCGGCTCCGATAGCAGCACCTCTGCCTCCGCCGGCCAAAGCGCCGATTCCGGCACCCAGACCTGCACCACCCCCTGCACCTACCATCGTTCCTTTAGTGGCATTGTTCATATTGGCACAACCCGAGGCAAGAAGCGAAATGCCTAAAATTCCAATCGTTAAAACATTGAGTGATTTCTTCATAATCATTTTTTTAAAGTTATAGACTAAAAACTCCGGAGCTTTTGATTATGCAAATTTGTAGGCCCAACAGGACTCGAACCTGTATTTAGAGTTTAGGAAACGCTCGTTCTATCCCTTGAACTATAGGCCCTTCATTCACCCGGCCATTGCCGGCCGAAACGGTAGGGCAAATATAGCGATTGTTCTCGATACTGCCTATCGGGTAGCAAAATTTGCCTTTCACAGATCTTCTCCGAGTGCTGGAGAACAAGAATTGGGCCATTTCTTTATGACCCCGCATTTTTTCGTTATTTTCGCCCCCGGTCTAAACTATTCGGTTAGGCGGGTGTTGTATTTGCGTACAATTTGGAATAATTACTTAGAAAATAAAACAATGAACAAACGAGTTCTTTTGATGATCCTCGATGGATGGGGGATTGGAAAACATGACAAGTCCGATGTGATTGCCACAGTTGGTGCTCCCCATATTGAGAAATTGACACAGACATACCCCCACGCGCAACTTCTTACTTCCGGCGAAAATGTAGGTCTCCCTGATGGACAGATGGGTAATTCTGAGGTGGGCCATCTGAATATTGGGGCAGGAAGAGTGGTTTACCAGGATTTGGTAAAAATTAATATAGCCTGCCGCGACAATACCATTTTGGAGGTGCCTGCCGTAAAGGAGGCCTTTTCGTACGCACGCAATCAGGGAAAGAGTGTCCATTTAATGGGACTGGTCTCTGATGGTGGAGTGCACAGTTCTATGGATCACCTCTTTAAGTTGACGGATGTGGCAAAGTCGTTTGGCATAACCAATACTTTTGTTCACTGTTTTATGGATGGTCGCGATACGGATCCCAGGAGTGGCAAAGGATTTATTGCCCAACTGGAGTCGCATTTGGCAAAATCCACCGGAAAGATTGCCTCTGTGATTGGCCGTTTTTATGCGATGGATCGTGACAAACGATGGGAAAGGGTGAAGACGGCGTACGACCTGCTGGTTTCGGGTGTCGGAAAACCGGTTACCGACGTGGTATCGGCTATGCAGGAGTCGTACGATGAGGGTGTGACCGATGAATTTATAAAACCGATTGTGCGTGTCAATGATTCGGGATCGGCCGTGGGCAGGTTGACTCCCGGTGATGTGGTGATTTTCTTCAATTTCAGGAACGACAGGGCTCGTGAACTTACCTATGTGCTTACGCAGAAAGATATGCCCGAGCAGGGTATGAAGACCCTTCCTCTCCACTACTGCACCATGACTCCTTACGATGCCTCTTATGAGGGACTTCATATTCTGTTCGATAAAGACAATGTAAGTAATACGCTGGGCGAAACGGTCTCGGCCGCAGGTAAACAGCAACTTCGTATTGCCGAAACGGAGAAGTACGCCCACGTTACTTTCTTCTTTTCGGGTGGTCGGGAAGAGACATTCGAAGGCGAGGAACGTCTTCTTATTCCCTCACCGAAAGTTCCTACCTACGATTTGAAGCCGGAAATGAGTGCCTTCGAAATCAAGGATGCACTGGTAGGGGAGTTGAATAAAAAGAAGTTCGATTTGGTGGTATTGAATTTTGCCAACGGCGATATGGTGGGTCACACCGGTGTCTATGAGGCCATCAGTAAGGCCGTGAAGGCCGTGGATATTTGTGTGGATGAGGTGGTGACTACTGCCTGTGCCAATGGATATACAGTTCTGATTACGGCCGATCACGGCAATGCCGATTTTGCCCTGAACGAGGATGGATCGCCCAACACGGCCCACTCGCTGAATCCGGTACCCTTTATTGTGGTTGATAACGACGTGAAACAGGTAAAGAATGGAATTCTGGCCGATATCGCACCTACTATTCTCTCTCTGATGGGCATTCCCGTTCCGGCGGCTATGACCGGAAATGTTTTGGTGGGCTAATTCTCCGGGAGTTTGCCATGACTCTTCCCTCTCTCACATTGGCTCAGAAACCGGGTTCTCCCCATACAGTAGTTTTGCTTTTGGGAGGGAATCTTGGCAATCGCGAAACGTTGCTTAATGAAGCCCTCCGTTTGCTCGAATGTGAAGCAGGCCCCTGTACAGGGGCCTCTTTGTTCTATGAATCGGAGCCATGGGGTTTCTCCGAATCCGTGAATCCCTTTTTGAATCGGGTCATAGTTTTGCAGAGCTGTTTGTCGGCGCCAGAGGTTCTGGAGGTGGCTCTCTCTGTGGAGAGGCGTCTGGGCAGGAGAAGATCGGAAGAGGATGCGTTGTATGCTTCCCGCACGCTCGATGTGGATATACTCTTTTACGACGATTGTCTGATTTCTACTCCGTCGCTTACCATTCCCCACCCGCGTATAGCATCGCGAAAGTTTGTGCTGGTCCCTCTGGCAGAATTGATGCCTCGTGAGCGCCATCCTGCCCATGGCGTAACCATCGAAGAGTTACTTTCGGCGTGTACCGACACGCTGTGGGTTCGACGCTATCGGCAGAATCGGGACGAAGAGAGTGAAAAAAGCTAAAATAGCAGGAATCCGGAGGGGATGTTTTTCAACTGTGCCCATGGGATTTCCGTAGAAAAGAGCACGGATTCAACGCTTTTCAGGCGTTGTATAACCTCCTCACAGAAGGGAGCCAGCGGATCGCCCCGCATAGCCAACAGGTAATCAAGATTTTTCATACCCGGTCCGGAAAGTGATGTGCCGGTGCGCAGCGCCGTAAGCAGCACGGAGTGCCCCTCTTCGGTTATAGCACGATAGTGTGCCCAAAAGGGGGTAGGGGTAGAATCCCCGGCAGGGGGCCATTCGGAAAATCGCCATCCAAATTGCTGCTGCAGCAACCAAACCATTCGGGGATGGGGGGCAGGAGAGGAGATACCTGCTACCCTGACCTCCTCTTCGATAGGGATGGATAATCCAGTTCGGCTTCGGCGGCTCATGGAGAGAGGGTTAGGATTGAGAGGTTTTCCTCATTTTCGTAAAACATATCGGGAATCATTTTCCCGGTGGCAATGTACTCCAGCGCCTGTTCGGCAGCACTCTGTTCGGCCTCTTTTTTCGAGGAACCGTTACCTCTTCCCAAAACGAAATGGCCACGAACCTTCACAGTTGTGGTATAGATGGCAGATCGTTTGTTAGCGGCCTCATCCGTGCTTTCCCGGGTGTCGAACAGAAGGAAGATTTTCTGCTTCTGTCCCCACTCAATCAACCGACTTTTGAAGTCGGTGTCGTGGGTCATCAGATCGTTGAGGTTAACAAAATTCTTTATGATAAATCGTACCACATATTTTCGGGTTTTTGCATACCCTTTATCGAGGTACATTGCACCAATCAATGCCTCCAGGGCATCTCCGTATATTCGCCTTTTTTGGGGATGAAGTGCCGTGTGGCATACAATGGCCCGATCAAGGCCCATCTTCTCGGCCACATCTTCCAGATTTGAGCGCTTAACAATTTTCGACCGCATCTGGGTGAGAAAACCTTCGTTCCGCAGAGGGAACTTTTTAAAGAGATATTCCGCTACAATCGCATCGAGTACAGCATCGCCCAGATACTCGAGTCGTTCGTTGTTAATCATTACATGTTGCGCATGCGGAATCGATGCAGAGCGGTGCAGAAAGGCCTGTTCGTAAAGTCCCGGATTGTGGGTCTTGACTTTCAGCTCTTTGCGTAAAAAACAATAAAACTCCCTATTGTCCTTGACAATAAGGAGTTTCATTGTATGTGCCAGTTTCCTGAACAAGGCTATTCCATTTTTTTGAAGACTATTGAGGAGTTATGGCCACCAAATCCGAAAGTATTGCTCAAAACGTAACGTAAGGTTTTGGGCTGAGCTTTCCAGAAGGTAAGATTCAACCTGCTGTCAATTTCGGGATCGTCCGTAAAATGGTTAATAGTTGGGGGAACCAGACTGTTTTCCAAGGCTTTAATGGAGGCGATTGCCTCAACGGCTCCGGTGGCACCCAGCAGGTGGCCGGTCATAGACTTGGTGGCACTGATGTTCAGTTTGTAGGCATGCTCACCGAACAGACGTCCGATGGCTTTCAGTTCGGCAACATCGCCAAGCGGTGTGGAGGTTCCATGGACATTGATATAGTCCACCTCCTCAGGTTTCACATTACCATCGAGAAGAGCAAGCCGCATTGCGCTATAAGCTCCTTCGCCCTCGGGATGAGGTGCTGTCATGTGGCTGGCATCGGCAGTCATGCCTCCTCCAACTACTTCGGCGTAGATTCTTGCACCTCTTGCCACGGCATGCTCATACTCTTCGAGAATCAAAGCACCTGCACCTTCGCCAATGACAAAACCATCGCGGTCTTTATCGAATGGACGAGAGGCCGAAGCGAAATTGTCGTTGTTGGTCGACAACGCCTGCATGGCATTAAATCCGCCAACGCCACTCTCGTTGATAGCTGCCTCAGATCCACCGGAGATAAAGAGATCAGCCTTACCCATCCGAATGTAGTTGAACGCATCAATCAGCGCGTGGGTTGAGGAGGCACAGGCAGAAACGGTGGCATAATTGGGCCCTTTGAATCCGAAGCGGATGGAAAGATGACCTGCAGCAATGTCGGAGATCATTTTGGTGATGAAGAAAGGGCTGAATCTGGGCGTTCCATCGCTTTTGGCAAAGGAAGAAACCTCCTCATAGAAACTCATCAACCCCCCGATTCCTGATCCCCAGATTACGCCGGCGCGCTCCAAATTAATGGCGTTCAGATCTAAACCCGAATCTTTAATAGCCTGGTCGCCTGCAACGATCGCGTATTGCGAGTAAAGATCGTATTTACGTGCCTCCTTTCTTTCGAAATAGGAGAGAGCGTCATAGTTCTTTACTTCACAGGCAAACCGCGTTTTAAATTTCGAGGCATCGAAACGGGTAATCTCACAGGCGCCAGATACGCCGTTGGACAAGCCATTCCAAAACTCTTCTACGGTATTGCCGATTGGGGTGATGGCCCCAAGACCGGTAACAACAACCCGTTTTAACTGCATAATTTCAGAGTAACGGACAAACTACTTGTTGATGTTTTCTTCGATGTACTTGATGGCAGCACCTACAGTCGAGATGTTTTCAGCCTGGTCGTCGGGAATTCCAATGTTGAACTCTTTTTCAAACTCCATGATCAATTCAACGGTGTCAAGAGAATCGGCTCCCAAATCATTGGTAAAACTTGCATCCGGGGTTACTTCGCTTTCGTCAACACCCAGTTTGTCTACGATAATCGCTTTAACTCTTGAGGTAATGTCAGACATACTTTTAATTTTTAAATGAGTACAAAATGATTCCTTGTATTTTGGTGCTGCAAAGAAATGGATTAAATCCAAAATTATCAAACAATTTGGAATATTCTTGGAGGTTTTGTATTTTTTAGCATCCTTTGTAACCTTCGTTATTCACCCAATTCCATGAATAAGCTAGCTCTTTTTGCGTCGGGGTCCGGTTCGAATGCCCAGCGAATAGCCGAGTATTTTGCTGATCACTCCGATGTAGAGGTCTCCTGTATTTTATCAAACCGCACCGATGCCTACGTGTTGGAGAGAGCCCGAAAACTTGCGATCCCTTCGTTCAGTTTTACGCGCGACGATCTCTACACCTCCGATAAGGTGCTCCGCATACTTGAAGATTACTCCGTAAATTTTATCGTATTGGCTGGATTTTTATGGAAAGTGCCTTCCATTCTGTTAGAGACCTATCCCAACCGAATCCTGAACATCCATCCCGCTTTATTGCCAAAATACGGAGGTAAAGGGATGTATGGCGAACATGTTCACCGGGCGGTAGTTGCAAACCGCGAAACAGAAACCGGCATCACCATCCACAAGGTAAACGACCACTACGACGAAGGAGAGATCCTTTTTCAGGCGCGTTGCGAAGTCCTTCCCACCGATACCCCCGCGCAAGTAGCCGAAAAGGTCCATGCACTCGAATATCGCTGGTTTCCGGAAATCATAGAGCAGTATCTGGCAACGCTCTAATGCTCTAATGCTCTAGTGCTCTAGTGCTCTAATGCTCTAGTGCTCTAATG
Source organism: uncultured Bacteroidales bacterium (assembly GCA_964451605.1). Classification (GTDB taxonomy): domain Bacteria; phylum Bacteroidota; class Bacteroidia; order Bacteroidales; family UBA4181; genus JAQVSH01. The sequence goes on from CAYVJA010000002.1 coordinate 98,738, forward strand.
CTCTAGTGCTCTGGTGCTGCGCTTCGCGCGAATTCCGCTTGATTCTGCCTGATTGGGGGTAACTGCCTCTTCGACATGACAAGTTTGTCGACCCATTCGCGCCCTCACTCGCTAAAAGAGGAGAACTCGCTACGCTCAAACAGCTCCTCTTTTTAGCGCTCATTGAGAGCGATGGGTCCCCGCCCAA
>CAYVJA010000003.1:0-46528 GCA_964451605.1 uncultured Bacteroidales bacterium
AAAAAAAAAGCGAGAACCTCAATTTCTGAGGTTCTCGCTTGTATAGGGAAACGAAATGGTTTAAGCCAGTTTGTTGGTGAACAGGGCCAGTTTAGAGGCGAGGTTCGAAGCTTTGTTTTTGTGGATTACTCCTTTCTTGGCAAGGCGATCGAGCATAGAAACAACCTTGGGAAGGGTTGCAGCAGCTTCTGCCTTTTCGGTGACAAGTCTCAGTTTGCGAACGGCATTACGGGTGGTTCTAGCGTAATATTTGTTGTCGCGCTTGCGCGATTCAGCTTGTCTGATTCTTTTGAGGGCCGATTTGTGGTTTGCCATGATATTTTGAGCTAAAGAAGTTTATTAACTGCGAATTGAGAGCGCAAAAGTAACTGTTTTTTTCTATCCAAAAAATAGTTCCCACATTTTTTCAACAATTTCTTCATCCCATCCACAAAATGACCCTCCCGCGTGCAGCGTATCACTGTTCCACTGCTACACTGTTCCACTCGCGCGTAGCGCAGCATTAGAGCACTAGAGCACCAGAGCACTAATTCTTATCGCTGTTTGAAGGAGCGCATTTCCCGTTCCAATGCTATATCCCTCTCTGAAGGAGAAAAGGTTGCCTTCGGGGGTGATGTAGAGGGCCAGGGGGTATTCACCGCCGAAGGAGAGTTTCGATTGTGCCAGCAGCTCTTTCTGCAGTCGCGATTCAGGATCGTAATAGAAACGGGCTCTTGGGGGCAGGTTGCCATACACGGAAAGAGTGAGCGGGGTGGCAGGTTTATCGCCGGGTATTACAAAGAGTACGTTTCCGCGCCAACGGTCGTATGCTTCCCGATGGTCCGATATTTCGGCAATGACGTGGCGGGAGGGTTCGCGGTTGGGGTGAATAAAAATGACAATGGCACCCTTTGATTCAATCAGAGAAGAGGGTGTATGGGTTTTACCCTCTGCATCGACCAGGATTTGCTGCAGGTTTACCTTAGCAAGAGGGGTAGAGATGTACGAATTGGAAGGCCGTACGGTGAGTTCTACTGTGGTCTCCTTGCCCGCTTCTATCCGGAAGTAGTCGGTGCGCATCAGTACCGTTCCCTCTTCCAGCCGGTTTCCGCTCATCAGTCGGTAATAACCCTCTTTCAGTGTGAGTTGAACAGGAAATTTCCGGAGTGCAGGATCGTTTTCGTAGTCAAGGGTTACAAAATCGCCCTTTTCGAATCGACCCAGGGTGAAGTGGGTGTAGTAACCGGGGACTTCTGACGACCCCTGCGCGTGGGTGAGGGTGAGATTTCCCATTTTTTCGGGTTCGGTTTCCGGGTTGAATTGCACCTCTTTCCACATACCCTCATGGAAATATTGAGGCTTTGCAGTGGCCGGATCTAAACGGGCCGGGATGTAAAGTGAGCGACAGAGCGCCACAAAGAAGAGATTGCGCGACTCGTCATCGGCCATTCGCATCAGGTACACCCCCTGCGCCGACATGGGGCAGTTGATGTAGTTGTCGGTGTTATTCAGCACAATGTTCCGGAGAATCCAACCGACTACCACTTTGATATCCTGTCGGGCCGAATCGGCGAACTCTTTTCCAAACCGACTCTGCAAAAAGCTGCGGAAAGGGGTAAGCTTCTCCAGCCGGATGCGAGGCGATACCACATAGCGGGCCCAAAAGAGGGTGTCGTTTGGTGGAAGATTTATCAACGCTCCGTTAGCCGGGGCGTAGGCGGAGTAGTGGTTCAGGTGGTTGGAGAGTACCGCGAAATCAACATCGCGAAGATCTTTTTGCGAAATAGAGGCGAGAAGAGGCAGGGCCATGGGATTAGAACCCTCCTTCCTGATCCACTGAACCATTTCGCGCCAGTTTCCATGGCTTTCGAGGAGCAAATTGGCGGTGAGGGTAGTGTCCAGGTGCAGCTCTCTTGCCAGTTCGAGTGCGGCATCCCTCCGAATGAAAGTGGCGGTGTACCGGTTGCGGATGGAATCTTCATAGGCCAGTCGCAGGTTATTTTGGGCTGTTTTTGCGGAGTCGGGTGCTGCAACCGGTGGGATGGGGGGCGGGACCAAATCGAATGTCTCCGAATAGGGGATGCCGGGAGTCCGGTGGAGTACCAATTCTACCGTATCGGCGAAGGCTCCTTCCACTTTTTGGTATCCATACAGTGAGTCGGTCGATGCCCAGACAAAGAGATCTCCCATTCCCGTAGTTGCCCAGGCCAGCCCCTCGGAGTCGGAGTACCGTTCTACCAGCGGGTAGAGTTCGGCGTAGTTGTAAAGCTTGAATTGTACCCTGGCTCCTTTCACGGGTTGTCCCAGACTGTCGGTAACCCGGGCAAATAGCTTTCTCACGGGTGCATAGTTCGAGAGCATATTCACGCGCACGTAGAGCGGACAGCCGAAATTCACCTCTTCGCTGCCCGTATAAGGGCCCATCACAGTGGAGTGAACCATCATAGCTCTCTTCGAGGGCATGGTGAACCATCCCATATTCAGTTCGGGCTCCGGTTCGCAGGCACCCATGTAGTACCAGTTTCCGTCGACCCATACTTCCACCCAGGCATGGTTATCATCAGTATGTGCCCAACGGGGGGTGTACACCTGCCGGGCAGGAATGCCCACAGCCCGCAGGGCAGCAACTGTCAGGGTCGACTCTTCGCCGCATCTTCCCCAGGCAGTGCGGATGGTCGCCAGAGGGGCAGAGGTTCGGCCGTCGCTGGCTCGATAGTTTACCTTCTCATGACACCAGTGGTTCACCTCAAGCGCTGCGTCGTAAAGCGAGAGATCTTTTACCCGGTCTTTCAGCTCGGCAAATATATATTGACGGGCTGTGTCGGGATTTTCATTGTTTACCCGAAAGGGAAGCACAAAGTGCAGGAAAACAGACTCCGGAATCTCTGCTCCCCAGGAGAAGGTGTCGCGGGCAGCCAGTGCGGCATTGACCTGACCCAGAAAATAGTCGCCATCCAGATTGGCCAGATCGGTGAGCGGTGCATAGGCGTACAAAAACATCAGCGCCTCCTTTTGGGGGGTTGAGAGAGGACGCCCGAAGAGGGAAAAGAGTGCGTCGGCTCTCTCGCCCGCCATCGCCTCTCTTCGTTCAAATTGCATCGTCACCGAGTCGAGGAGCGCTTTGTCGGTAATCAGTCGTCTTGCCGATTCTTGCCTGCATGATCCCAAAAGCAGGGCAAGAAGCAAAAGCGCAGATAGCTGTCTCATGGCTCAACAGGTTAGGGAGCGGTGGAAATCCCGGCGGGTGTGGCGGCGTAGAGCGAAATGATATGCAAAATTACCTCGGTCGATTTTAGCAGCGACTCTAACGGGAGGTACTCGTGTTTTCCGTGGAAATTCTCGCCGCCGGCAAACAAATTGGGGCAGGGGAGCCCCATGTACGAAAGTCTGGCACCATCGGTTCCCCCGCGGATGGGCGAGATAATGGGCTCTACTCCGGCCAGCTCCATGGCCTTCTGAGCCGTATAAATCAGATGCATGTGCGGTGCAATCTGATCGCGCATGTTGGCGTACTCCTCTTTCAGCTTAACCACAACCGACCCCTCTCCGTACTTGCGGTTCAGCATTTCGGCATTCGAAAGGAGCAGCTCCTTTTTCTGTTCGAACCGTTCGCGGTTGTGATCCCGGATAATGTACTCCATCTGTGCTTTTTCCACCTCGCCCCGGAGCACAGTGAGGTGAAAGAAACCTTCGTAGAGTTCGGTATTCTCAGGACGTTGCGCTGCAGGAAGCAGGCTGTTAAGCTCCATGGCCATTAGCAATGCATTACGCATTTTGCCCTTGGCTGCACCGGGATGGATATTATTCCCGGTAATCTCTATCCTTGCTTCGGCTGCATTAAAGTTTTCGTACTCCAGTTCACCGATTGTGCCACCGTCTATGGTGTAGGCATATTTGGCACCGAACCGCTTCACATCAAAGCGGTCGACCCCGCGCCCAACCTCCTCGTCGACTGTGAATCCCAGACGAATGGTTCCATGTTTTACTCCGGGATGTTTCATAAGGTAATCGGCCATTCCCATGATGGCAGCTACCCCTGCCTTATCGTCGGCACCCAGAAGGGTAGTGCCATCGGTGGTAATCAGGGTCTTGCCCACATAACGAAGCAGTCCGGGAAATTCTGCGGGCGAAAGCACAATCTGTTTCTCCCGGTTGAGTACAATTTCGTCGCCCTGGTAATTGCAATGAATACGGGGCCGGACATCTGCGCCCGGCATATCGGGCGAAGTGTCGACATGGGCGAGGAACCCCAGTACAGGAACATCCGAAGCCATATTCGACGGAATGGTGGCCATTACATACCCAAACTCATCGAGCATGACATCATGAATGCCCATCGATTTCAACTCGTTCACAATCATCTTCTGTAAAGTCAGTTGCTTTACTGTGCTGGGCTGGGTTTCGGAGTAGGGATCCGATTGGGTATCGATCGATACATAGGCAAGGAAACGATCCAGCATTTTTTTTGCATCGGGTTGAAAAGGCATAGCAATCAGGTTATAAAGAGAGAAACTACTAGGTATAGTCGTACCCCCCGTTCAACGACAACACTTCGCCGTTGGCATAGGGGTTTTCAATCAGAAAGAGAAAGGCCTGAGCCACCTCTTCAGGGGTGCCAAACCTTTTTAAGGCAATCTTTTGTGCAATTCGATTCCGGATTTCGTCGGGTTTTGTTTTTTGCCATTCCGTATCGATAAATCCGGGAGCTACCGCATTGACCCGGATATCCATGGGACTCAGGAATTTTACCAGATTTTGCACCATAGCGTGTACAGCGGCTTTCGATACCCCGTAGGCCAGCGAGAGCGAGTGAGGGGAAAGTGCCATGGTCGATCCGGTGAAGAGTACCGAACCTCCTGCCGGAATCAACGGCAAAAGCCGTTGAAGCAGGAAAAAGGGGATATTGAGATTGGTATTCATCACCTCCATCCACTCGTCCGGGGTAATCTCGAGAGGGCTCCTCCGGTTGGTGATGCCTGCATTCAGCAACAAGACATCGAGCCGGGGAACCAGCTTTTCAATGGCCCGGGCCACAGGCTCAACCGCCGGAATGTCCGAGAGCCGGGCCTGCAGAGTGTGGAGTTGTCCCGCAAAGCGCCCTTCGCATTCCGATAGCATAGCGTCTGCAGCCTCATTGTCGGATGCATAGAGTACAATCACCGAATAACCCCGTTCCAACAGTGCGAGCGCCGAGGCCTTTCCTATCCCTTTGGTTCCACCGGTAATACACGCATATTTCATCATTCCACAACAATATCGGGGTTGCCGTGTCGGTCGCTCTTCTGTTTGATGGCCGAATAGGTCTCGAAAATCTGCTCCTTCAGATGGGTAGTACTCACCCCGCTGCCATAGGGGAAGTAGAAGACCTCAACCCCCAGTTTCTCCAGATAGTCATATTTCCCCACCCAATCGTCGCCCACCACAAAGCGGTCGATATGCAATTTCTTCACAATAGCGGTATGGTCGAGTGAATGTTGCGGAATGACAATATCCGGCAACTTAAGTGCCTCGACAATCTGGATTCGCTCCTCGAAAGGAATCACCGGAGGTTGCTTATAGGAGGCAACGAGTTCGTCGGTGCTGACGCCCACAATGAGGAGATCGCCCAATCCTCTGGCATATCTGATCATCTTCAGATGGTTGCTGTGGAAAAGGTCGAAGGTGCCCGAAGTGTATACAATTCTCTGTTTCACGGAGGGTTACGATTTAATGAAACGTGACGGTACGGAGTGTAAAGGTAGGGAAATCATTTATTCTCACGTTGCAGGTGTTATGTTTGCTAATTTCGTACTTTTGCCCGGATTCTCATCCTAATACATTGACTTAAAACAGAAACTAGTATGAAAAAAATCTTTTTCCTTTTCACTGTACTCGCCCTGGCTGCTGCTTGTCAGCCCAAAGCCCCCTCGTTCGAGATTAAGGGAACTGTCACGGCCGGACCTTCCGAAGGGTACGTTCTGCTTCAGGAATACAAAGGTAATGCTTTTGTGACCGTCGACTCTGCACTGATTACCGACGGAAAGTTCAATTTCAAGGGTGCGCTCGAGATGCCTCTTATGTACGCGCTTACCCGTAAAGAGTCGCGGCCCGTCACCTTCTTCCTCGAAAATTCGATTATCGAGGTAAATCTGGCTGCCGATCTGAAATCCTCCGAGATTAAAGGTTCGGTCAGTAACGACACCTTCCGGTCGGTTACCGATTCGCTGATGAAGACCGAAAATTTCGATATTCAGCCGTTGATTGCACAGAATCCCACCTCCACTGCGCTTGCCTTCGTTCTGCAACGTTATCTGGCTTACAACCTCGACGCCGCCAAACTGGAAGCCTGTATTGCGCAGTTCGATCCCTCTATTGCCTCATGCGCCTATCTCACAGAGTTAGCCGCTACGGTTCAGAAGATGAAGATTACCGAAGTAGGTGCTGTTGCACCCGATTTTACCCAGAACGATCCCGAGGGCAAGCCCATTTCGCTCTCCTCGTTCAAGGGCAAGTATGTACTCCTCGATTTTTGGGCAGCCTGGTGTGGCCCCTGCCGTGCCGAAAATCCCAATGTAGTGGCAGCTTTCAAGGCATACAAGGATAAAAACTTCACTGTTTTCGGTGTTTCGCTCGATCGTGAAAAGGATGCGTGGCTTAAAGCCATTGCCGACGACAAACTGGAATGGGCTCAGGTTTCCGACCTGAAATTTTGGGAAAATGAGGTGGCCGTTATGTACGGAATCCGCTCCATACCCAGCAACTTCCTGCTCGATCCCGAAGGTAAAATCATTGCCCGCAATCTGCGTGGTGAAGCACTTCTGGCCAAACTGAAAGAGCTGCTAGACAAATAATTTTCCGGCAGAAAACCTCTTTGGTTTACTCTGCTCCCGATCCCTCCGGATGGGTCCGAACCTTTGCCATCTTCTCCTCCATTTTTGCCACTTTTTTGGGCATGGAGGCTGCAAGGTTCACCGTTTCGGAGGGATCTTTTTCTATATGGTACAACTCCACCCGATACCCGGATGTGCCGGGCTTCCCGATTCGAACCAGTTTATAGGGATTCTCCAGAAAGGCCCGTTTTTCGGTTCCCTCGTTGAATTCCCAATAGAGATACTTATGCGCGGGTTGCTTCTTCCCCAGTAATTCGGGCAGATAAGATTGTCCGTCCTTTCCTTTCGGGGTGGCAATACCGGCCAAATCGCAGGCAGTGGGCAGAAAATCCCAAAAGGCAGAGACGTGATCCGAAACGCCTCCGGCTTCGATAGTTTCCGGCCACCAGGCAATAAACGGCACCCGGATGCCCCCCTCGTACATATCGCGCTTAATCCCGCGTAAACCTCCGTTGCTGTTAAAGAAGGCAGGTCGGTGGCCTCCCTCCTGGTGAGGGCCGTTGTCGCTGGTAAAAATAATCAGCGTGTTTTCGGCAATTCCCAACGAGCGAACCAAATCGAGAATTCTTCCTACGTCGCCATCAAGACGGGTCATCATCCCGGCAAAAGCAGCAGCGGGATAATCCTGTTTCAGATAGCTCCCTCCCTTAAAAGGCACTTCGTCGAATTGACCACGGAAAGGCGCCAGAGAATTTTCGGGCACATCGAGGTCGGCATGCGGCATGGTGAAGGTGAGATAGAGAAAGAAGGGCTTTTGGGCATTTTGGGTAATAAACTGTAGCGCCTCTTCGGCAAAGAGATCGTGGGTAAACTGTCCCTTCTTTTCGGAGGTGCGGTTTTCGGGATACTCTATCCGCTCCTGGTTTCGCCAGAGGTGATCGGGGTAGTAGTGGTGGGCCTCTCGCTGGCAGTTATAACCAAAGAAGTAGTCGAATCCCTTTTTGTTGGGATCGCCCTCCGAGCCCGGGAACCCCAGCCCCCATTTCCCGATACAGCCGGTGGTATATCCTGCATTTTGCAGCAGGTTTGCCACCGTGGGAATGGCGGCAGGGATAGGCATCTGTCCCTCAGGCTGCACCTCCCGGTTGCCGCGAATGGGACTGTGGCCAGTATGGTATCCGGTCATAAGCGAGGCTCTGGAGGGGGCACTCACGGTAGAACCCGCGTAGTGCCTTAGAAACCGTACCCCTTCGCCCGCCATCCGGTCGATAGCGGGGGTCTTGAATCGCTGTTGTCCGTAACAGCTCAGGTCGCCGTACCCCAAATCATCGGTCAGGATGTAGATGATATTGGGTTGTTTGGGGTTCGAAGCAGGCATGGCCTGCAGAGCGGGCGAAATCACCGAGCCTGCCAGAAGCAGGAGACTTTCGAGACGGGGAGCAGAAGAGGGCAGTGACATAGTACAATAATATTTGCAAATACAGATTCAGATAAGGGGGGCATATAGGGTTATGGACGGGGCCTGCGTTGCCGGGCCCATGCCATCACATTGGCAGGAGGCCGTCTGTTGGTGAGCTCTTCGGCCATAAACTCCAGATAGGGAGAAATATGCGAGAAAAACAGTTTCAGGCCGGGGCAGAGGTAATTCAATCCCTCCTCCCCGTCGGGGGTGAGAGCGAAGCGGTTTTTCGGACACTCTCCGTTGCAGAGAGTGAGCCACTCGCAGTTTCGGCAAAAGTCGGGCAAGAGTTGCCGTTTGTTCTGTCCGAACCGAAGCTGTTCCGGACTGTACATCATGGAAACCAACGAATCGTGGGCGAGATTGCCCCGACGGTATTCGGGAAAGACAAAATGGTCGCAGGCATAGACGTCGCCGTTGTATTCAATAGCTCCCGCGTGCCCGCAAGTGGGCGCCCAGTGACAGTGTCCCGGAGCTACCCCCATCCGGTTAGCCAGAATTGCGTCGAAAAGGGTTACATAAAAGGAGGCCACATCATTTTCGACCCATTCATCGAAAATTTTGCAGAGGAAATCTCCATAGTCGAGCGGTTTTACAGACCATGGGGTGAGTTGCGCTTCGCTGCTTGCAGCGGTGGCCAGCATTATTCTTCCATTCTCAACGGCTACCTGCCGCTCCACCACTGGAGTGAACTGCACATACCCGGCTCCCGTCGATTTGAAAAAGCGGTACACTTCGGTGGGATATTGTGCATTGTAATGGTTTACAACCGACAGAATATTAAAATCGACCCCATGTTTAAGCAGCAAATCGATTCCCCGCATAGCTCCCTTGAAACTCCCGTTTTCAGAGCTGTATTTCCGGTAGTGGTTATGACAATGTTCGGGGCCGTCGAGTGAGATGCCAATCAGAAATTGGTTCTCCTTAAAAAGGGTTCCGTTGGTTTGCAGCGAATTGTCGACATGTTGGCCGGCTCCGGCATATTTTCGTTGAAGTCGAAGTGCCTTATTGTAAAAATCTCGCTTTCGCAGCAGCGGTTCACCTCCGTGCCACGAAAAGAGCACTTCGGGCATGGTTTGGGCGCGGAGATACTCCTGTACAAACCGCTCCAGCATCTCGTCCGACATCTCTTGTTTCCCCGGATGGTACACCCCTTTTTCCAGATAGTAACAGTAGTCGCAGGCAAGATTACACATCGAACCCGCCGGTTTTGCCAGCAGATAGAGAGGCGATGCAAAGGGGGCAAAGGCTACAGACATAACCAATCGGTGATGAACAAAGATAGGCAATTGCGAAGATTCTTTTTCTACCTTTGTGTCTATGATCGATCCCGCAACCATAAGTCGGATTTTTGATACTGCCCAGGTCGTTGAGGTAGTTCAGGAGTTTGTCGCCCTCAAAAAGAGGGGCGTCAACTACATTGGCCTCTGCCCGTTCCACAACGAGAAGACCCCATCCTTTATCGTATCGCCCTCAAAAAACATCTACAAATGTTTTGGGTGCGGAAAGGGAGGAAATCCGGTCAATTTTGTGATGGATCACGAGCATATGAGTTATGCTGATGCACTCCGCTGGCTGGCCCGGAAATACCAGATTGATATTGTCGAGAAGGAGGAGTCGCCGGAGGCGTTGCAGGAACGCAATGACCGCGAGAGCATGATGCTCCTCTCGCAGTACGCGCAGAACTCTTTTGCTGCGAACCTGCTCGAACATACCGAGGGAAGAGAGGTGGGACTCTCTTACTTTACCGAAAGGGGCTTCACCGATGAAACAATTCGCCGCTTTGGGCTGGGATATGCCCTGGCCGGCCGGGACGCCTTTACACGCGCTGCACAGCACGACGGGTACAAAATGGAGTATCTCGAAAAGACCGGACTCACCATTAAAGGAGATCATGGTGCCTACGATCGCTTTTCGGGTCGGGTCATCTTTCCCATCCACGATCTTACCGGCAGGGTTGTGGGTTTTGGCGGACGTATTTTGGTTACCGACAAAAAAAGCGCCAAGTACCTCAACTCTATCGAGAGTGAGATTTACCACAAAAGCAAAACGCTCTACGGCATCTACCAGGCAAGGCAGGCCATAGTGCAGGAAGATAAGTGCTTTCTGGTAGAGGGTTACACCGATGTGCTCTCTCTGCATCAGGCAGGCATTGCCAATGTTGTGGCCTCATCAGGCACCTCGCTTACGCCCGATCAGATCCGGTTGGTAAAACGGTTCACCCCAAATATCACGGTATTATACGATGGCGACGCAGCGGGAATAAAGGCCTCTATCAGGGGTATCGACCTGCTGCTCGAACAAGGGATGAATGTAAAAGTGCTGCTGCTGCCCGATGGAGAAGACCCTGACTCCTTTGCCCGAAAGCAGAGTTCTTCGGTGTTACGCACCTATTTGTGCGATAACGAAACCGATTTTATCTCGTTTAAGATCAAATTGCTGTTGGATGAGGCCAAATCCGATCCCATAAAACGGGCGGCGCTCATCACCGACGTTGTCCAGTCGGTTTCGCTCATTCCCGATGGCATTATCAGGGCTGTCTACCTCAAGGAGTGCAGCCGGTTGCTTCAGGTTGAGGAGCAGGTTTTGCACACCGAGGTTCATAACCGGCGGCGCAAACGCACTTTTCAGAATAGCTCCACTCCCGGGGCGAGGGGAGTTGACGGCCCCTCTTTTCCGCCTGTAGATAGCGCTTCGCCCGACACGGATAGTGTTTCCGCTCTCAGCTCCGATCCAACCCCTTCGTACAGCGGCAACGATCAGGACAGAGCCGAGCGGGAAATTCTCCGGCTTTTGGTGAATTACGGAAATATGGAACTTTTCGGCCCCACCCCCGAAGAGCCCGATGCACCTCAGGTATCCGTGGCAGCCTGGTTGGTTAAGGAACTTACGGGCGACGAGATAGCCTTTAAAAATCCTCTCTATTCCGAGCTCTTCAATCTGGCTTGCAACCGGGTGTGGTCAGGGATTTCGCCCGATACCCGCTTCTTTGTTTCGCACCCTGATCCCGCGATTAGCGGAGTGGCTGCCGATCTGGTCTCTTCTCACTATCAGCTGAGCCGGATTTGGCGTAACAATGAAGCGTACGTTCAAACCGAGGAGATGCGGCTTAAAGAGCTGGTGCCTTTAAGTGTTGCCGAGTTGAAGAGCAAAAAGGTGGCTGCCCTTCTTCAGGAGGCGCTGCACAGCATGCAACATGCCGGTTCGGAAGAACAGACCTACGAACTGTTAAATCGCATTGCCTCCCTTACCGATGTGAAGTGCCGGCTGGCCCAGAATCTGGGTTACCGGGTAATCCAGTAAACCGGTGCGAACCCTGTTCGAAACTTGGTCGATTGACAAAAAACGTGTAGGTTTGCTCCTCTGTTTTGAGGGTTTATCTTACCATATTTCTGCACCTTGAAAAGTTATCTTATCCGCGCATTTTTGCTGCTCATTGTCATCTTTTTGCTCCCCACCTGTGCAAAAATTGCCTCTCCCGTGGGGGGGCCGCGCGATACCATTCCTCCACAGTTCCTGGGAAGTCGACCTGCTTTTAAATCGGTAAACTTCTCCGGGAAAAAGATGGAACTCTTTTTCGACGAACATATTCAGATCAAAGGGGGGCAAAGTCCTGTCTCGGTTTCTCCTCCCTTCATATTGCTCCAGCCCGATTATGTTGTAGGTAATAAGTCGTTGATTATTAATTTAAACGAAGACCTGAAACCTCAAACCACCTATACCGTTAACTTTGGGGAGGCGCTCACCGATCTGAATGAAGGCAATCCCGCACTCAACTTTGAATATGTCTTCTCCACCGGCTCGCATATTGATTCTCTTTCGATGATAGGCAGAGTAACCGACGCGGCAACTGACGAACCTCCGGGAAAGAGTTCTAATACAGGCCGATGGCTCATTCTGTTTTATCGGGAAACCGGCGATTCTGTGCCCCTCAAAAAGTTACCGGATGTAGTGGGCCGTGTAGACGCCAACGGCCTCTTTCGCCTTCACCAGATTCCCGCCGACACCTTTCTCGTCTTTGCGCTCCGCGACGAGAATAACAACTATCTCTACGACCTTCCCACCGAGAGAATAGCTTTCAGCGACACTCTGGTGATAACAGACTCACGCTATGCCGCACCTGATACCCTCCCCACCCGTCAGGCCACTCTCGATTCGCTATTTCGTTTCAATCCCCGTTATTTTCAATACCACCTCCGGTTGCGCTCCTTTTTGGAGACTCCTAAGGTGCAGTATCTGAAGGCCAAAGACAGAGTAGACTCTATTCAGATACGCTTTATTTTCAATAAACCACACCTCTCCGATCCTCAGTTTACTCTGGTCGATTCGGCACTTGTTTCGTATGGCACCTCCGGATTTCTCCCTGAGATATCTGCCACTCGCGACACCTTCAACTACTGGATAACGGATCCCTTCCTGTCGCAGCGCGAGCGTCTTACTCTCGCTTTTCGTTACTCGGCCACCGATTCACTTTTACAGCCGGTCGAAAAAACGGATACCCTTATCTTCCGGAACCCTTTTCTTGCAAAAAAGGCACAGACTCTGCGTACCGACACTTTTTCGGTCGAAGACTCGCTCCGCCTGGCTCAAAAAGCGCTGAAAGACTCTGTTAAGACGGCTAAAAAGACAGCTAAAAAGATGGCAAAAGCGGCAAAAAAGGGGCGGGTCTTTACGCCCAAATCTGCATCAACTGAGACGCCGAGGATTACCCGTAATACCCGTCGCACAGTCGAGACGGAGTCGACAGAATTGGTCGATAGGTTTCCCCTCAAAATGTGGGGGAGCTCTTCGGTAATCAGTCCGCTTCAGCAGCTGGTTCTTGAGGCGGTTTATCCCATTAAAACCTTTGATACGGCTGCAATGCGCTTTACCCTCGAGGTTGATTCGGTATTGACACCACAGCCGTTCACACTGGTGCGCGATTCTCTTTCGCCCCGCAAACTGATGCTTCATACCGATCTGAAAGAGGGAGGGCTCTATCGGTTCTACATCGATTCGGCCGCTGTTCAGGGCTACTGGGAGGGATTCAGAAACGACACCACGCGCATTTTTCGTTTTTCTGCGTCGAAAAAGGCTGAGACGTCGGGGCTGCTCGTTTCGGTGTCGCCCTTCTGCGTGCCTTCTATTCTGCAACTTATCGATCCCGCAACAGGTAAAGTTGCAGCTCAGACACTGCTCTCATCCGACACAATTGCTGTTTTGCCCTATATACGTCCGGGTAAGTACCGGCTTAGAGCTATTCACGATGTCAATGGAAACGGGAAGTGGGATACGGGCAACTGGATGGAACGAAGGCAGCCTGAATCGATAGAAATCTACAAAGACACTCTCGATCTCAAAAAAGGATTCAACTTGGAGGTGAAGTGGCCGTTCGAGAAGGCTCCCTGCCAGGATTCTCTGCGTAGTTCGGGAGCCGGATTCAATAAGGTGTCGGTTTTATTGTCGGGCAAAAGGCTTCGCCGAAAAAATAGGGCATGCCATTTGTATGCATACCTTTCAGAACAAAGATATCTGTATGGCATTAATCGTGAATCTTGAGACCGCTACCGAAACCTGCTCTGTTGCCCTGGCACGCAACGGAGAAACGTTTCTGTTAAAAGAGAGTGCTGCCGGACGAAATCACGCTTCCGATCTTACCCTCTTCATTTCGCAAATTCTGGATGAGACAGATCTCGGAGTTTCCGATCTTGATGCTGTGGCGGTTAGTATGGGCCCCGGTTCCTATACCGGTCTGAGGATTGGCGTATCGGTGGCCAAAGGGCTCTGCTACGGAGCCGGGATTCCCCTGCTGGCGGTTTCTACCCTCCAGGCTATGATTTACGGCTTGCCGGAGGCCGAAAAGTCCGGTGCCGATTTTTTGGTGCCTATGCTCGATGCCCGGCGCATGGAGGTCTACACCGCTCTTTTCGATAGCACTGCAACTGAGATAGAACCGGTTTCTGCGCGCATCATCACCCAAGACTCCTTCAGCGAATGGCTCGACAAAGGGGTGGTCTGCTTTTTTGGGGATGGTTCGTCCAAATGCCGGGAGTATATTTCTCACCCGAATGCCCGTTTTGTTGATTCATTCCGAAATTCGGCACGACATATGACGATATTATCAGAAGAGGCCTTCTCAAACAGCGAATATCGGGATGTAGCCTATTTCGAACCCTTCTATCTGAAAGATTTTATTGCCACCGTTCCGAAAAACAAGGTGCTTGGACAACTCATTCCCTCCTGATCTTTAATCCACCCGATGATGAACCTGCGAAAATATATGGTAATCCCGTTGGCGCTTCTGCTCTATTGTTCCACCCTTTTGGGTCAGAGCACCAACAGTACCCTGAAAGTGGCCGAAGTTGACCAGGCCGGGCTTCCTCCTGCCATTAGCGAGGTGCCCAAAATTAAACCTCCCATTGGTTCAGAGCCCTGTTTTCAGGTGGGCGAGGAGCTGGAATATTCATTGAGTCTGGGTATTATATCCGCGGGGAAGGGTTCTATTGTCCTGCGCGAGGAGATGTTTAACGGGCAGAAAGTGTTTCACAGTGTGCTTACTGGCTCTACCACCGGGATGATAGACAGGATCTTCAAAGTGCGCGATGTCTATGAGAGCTACTTCCGTCCGCACGACAACCTGCCTCTTAAGGCAATCAGAAATGTGCGCGAAGGGAATTACAAGTTTTACGACGAACAGCTCTTTTATCCTGAGCAACGCCTGCTTGAAAGCCAAAAAAAAGGAAAACTGATTATCCCAGATAAGACCCTTGATATGGCCTCTGTGTTGTTTTATCTGCGCAGAATCAATTTCGAGATTATGTCGGTGGGTGATATTATCTATTTCGACACCTTTTTCAGTAAGGCGCTCTTCCCCTTTTATGTAATTTACAGAGGACGCGAAACCATAAAAACATCGCTGGGTACCTTTTCTTGTATTCGTTTGGTTCCGGTGGTCGAACCGGGGCGAATCTTTAAACGTTCCGACGGCATGAATATCTGGCTCACCGACGACATCAACAAGGTGCCGGTACTTATTAAGTTTGATGTCTGGGCCGGTTCCTTTAAGGGAGAGTTGGTTCGTTACAAAAAACTCAAATACCCCCTCACCTCACTGAAAAAGTGAGGTTCCCTTACACAAAGAGTTTTCGCATAATCTCCGGTACCACCTCTTCTACCGGAAGCATTCCGTTTACTGTGATGTGCGCCTTTTGGTAAAAAGGGGCTCTCAGTGCCAGCGTATTGCAAACATAGGCTTTGAGCTCTTTGTCGGGCAGATCGGCAATCAGGGGGCGTTTGGCCTTCCTTCGGGGTTCCGAAAGGCGTGTATAGAGCCCCAGATCGGAAACCTGCAAATAGACAGTCTTCCCCAGCTTATTCATCTTTTCCATGGTGTCGCCATAGCAGGGAGTTCCTCCCCCTGTCGAAATGACAAGTTGTTCCGATTGAGCCAGATTATCAATCCACTCTCTTTCGGCTTCACGAAAAGCGGTTTCGCCCAGTTCGGCAAAGATTTCCGAAACCGTCATCCCGAAACGGGCTTCCAGCTGCTGATCCATATCGACAAAGGCGTAGCCCAGATGCTGAGCCATCACCTTTCCAATCCGGGTCTTTCCCGACCCCATAAAACCCACTAAAAATATGCGCATAACAATTAGAAAAGTTCCATCTGTTCGCCGGGGCGAATTACCTCCATTTTCACATCGGGGAAGGGATCTGTAATCTCCTCCGTCTCCCTGGTCTCTTCAGCTGCAGGGTTTTCATCGTCTGCAATTTCCTCAACTTCGGCCGGAGAGGAGGTTACCTCGATTTCCTCCTCCTGCAGCGTATCCGGCCCTTCATCCTGATTGGGCTGATCGTTGATTTCGGGCTCGGCAGGTTCGCACTCTTCAACCCGGGCAATCTCCCATGAAGAGAGTCGTTTCCCTTTAGCCCGGAAGCCCTTGATACCCACAAACTCTTCGCCGTCTACTATCTCAGGCGGCCTGCCTGCATGATGTCCTCCATAGGTTATCTCGAAGCGGGGTCTGGAGTGAGAACTGATGCAGACCAGTTGCCCTCCTTCCTCGGGAATAAACGGGGTATCGCGTTCAATACCCTCGAAACAGAACCGCTTAAGATAGTACTGGCCCGACGGGTCTATATAGATAGCCGTATATACCTTTCCGTCGTCGAACTTTTCGAGCCGTAAAAGATTCTCTTCAAAATGGTAAGAAGTATCGTATCCACAGGTCCTGAATCTGCCCGACCCATTAACCACCAGGAGCTTATCATGCGTGTCGAATTCGCCGATCAGGTCACCCCGGTTTTCGGTATTTAAACGATGAATGTCCTTGTCGAACCAAACCTTCTGTCCGCCCAGCGTCGATGAACCCTTCTCCTTAAGCATAATCTTGTGGATGCCGTGGCGGGTAAGGATATTCCCCTGAGAATCTCTTCCTTTAATGGCCAGCTGACCCAAATCGAGCTCCATAACCAGACTCTTCAGCCTGGGCCGCGGCTTCAGGTAGACTTTCAGAATTTCCGATTCCCCGTTTGGATTGGCGCTGAAATAGAGCAGTTGTGTGCCGGGAGTTCCCTTGGTGATGTTATACTCTTTGTCGCGGGTGATACCCGAGATGGCACAACGTTTCATCATAATGGCCCCGTTCTTCCCGTCCCGGTATACAATATTGTAGATGGTTCGGCTGTCGTTCTTCTTGAAGATGTTGACATAGTGAATGTTTTTTCCGAAGAAGGCTTTCTCCGAAACTTTCGACACCACATACGACCCGTCTTTTCTGATGACAATGATATCGTCCATGTCGGAACAGTCGCAAAGGAACTCATCCTTTTTGAGCGAAGTCCCAATCATTCCCTCTTCCCGGTTTACGTAGAGTTTCTCATTGGCTATCACCACCCGGGCTGCCTCGATATTGTCGAAATTCCGAATTTCGGTTCGGCGCTCACGCCCCTTCCCGTGTTTTTCGCGGATGGAGCCAAAGTAGGCAATGGCGTAGTCGGTAAGATGTGCCAGGTTGTGGCGTACCTGTGCCATCTCCTCCTCAACCCCGCGGATATGTTCCTCTGCCTTTTTCAGGTCGAATTTTGAGATGCGGCGCACCGGCTTTTCGGTGAGCTTCAAGAGATCGTCCCGGAGGATTTCCCGCTTAAAGAGTTTCCGGAAGGGGATAAAAGCGGTGTCGATGGCATCAATCTGTTCGTCCCACGAGGCCAGATCCTTTTCCAGTTCGCGATAGATTTTCTGCTCAAAAAAGACCTTCTCGAGCGAAGAGAAGTGCCAATCCTCTTCGAGTTCGCCCAAACGAATCTCCAACTCCTGGCGGAGCAGATTCATGGTACGCTGGGTAGAAATTTTCAGGATGTCCGAGACAGAGAGGAAGCGGGGTTGATGCTCGTCGATTACACAGGAATTGGGCGAAACCGGAATTTCACAATCTGTAAATGCGTAGAGGGCGTCGATGGTTTTATCGGGTGAGATCCCGGGAGCCAAATGAAACAGAATCTCTGCTTCGGCAGCCGTATTATCATCGATTTTCCGGATCTTAATCTTTCCCTTATCGTTGGCTTTCAGAATGGAATCGATGAGCGAAGAGGTGGTTTTCCCAAAAGGGACCTCTTTAATGGCCAGGGTCTTGCTGTCAACTTTTACAATCTTTGCTCTAATTCTGACCGATCCTCCCCGGATTCCTTCGTTATAACGTGATACATCTATATAACCGCCTGTGGGGAAGTCGGGATAGAGTTCGAACGATTCGCCCCGCAGATGGGCAATCGAAGCGTCAATCAGTTCGAGGAAGTTGTGAGGCAGAATTTTTGACGCCAGCCCGACGGCAATTCCCTCAACCCCTTGCTGCAGCAAAAGCGGGAATTTCACGGGCAAGGTTATGGGCTCTTTGTTACGTCCGTCGTACGAAAGTTTCCAGGGAGTGGTTTTGGGGTTAAACACCACGTCGTGAGCAAATTTCGAGAGTCGGGCCTCAATGTAGCGGGGTGCAGCCGCGCCGTCGCCTGTAAGAATGTTTCCCCAGTTACCCTGGGTTTCTACCAGCAACTCTTTCTGCCCCATATTCACCAGGGCATCGCCGATGGAGGCATCGCCGTGGGGGTGAAACTGCATCGTATGGCCAATGATATTGGCCACCTTGTTAAATCGGCCATCGTCCATTCGCTTCATGGAGTGGAGAATACGCCGCTGAACAGGCTTCAGTCCGTCGTCGATATGGGGCACGGCCCTCTCAAGAATTACATACGAAGCGTAGTCGAGAAACCAATCCTCGAACATGCCCGAAAGGGTATTAATTCTGGGATTCTCCTCGTGTAGTCCACCGCCCTCCTCTTGGGGGGCGGTATTGCCGTGGCCCTCTCGACCGGCCGTTTCGTGTGTTAAATCATCTTGCATGGTACCGTTTCAGTTCCTTAAGGATTTATGCGAGTACTTCGGCCGTTTCGGGCACCGGGTCTTCGTCGAAGCGTAATTTTTCGATGATAAAATTCTGGCGGTCCGGGGTATTTTTCCCCATATAAAACTCCAGCATATTTTTGATATTGTCGGATTTACGCAGTTTTACCCGTTCCAGCCGAATGCCGGGACCGATAAAATGGACAAACTCATCGGGCGATATTTCACCCAACCCTTTAAATCGGGTAATCTCGGGATTGGCCCCTAATTCGCGACAGGCATCAAGCCGTTCATTCTCGGAATAACAGTAAAAAGTCTTCTTTTTGTTACGTACCCGGAATAGGGGAGTCTGCAGGATATAGAGATGTCCGTTTTTGATCAGGTCGGGGAAAAACTGCAGGAAAAAGGTAAGAATCAGTAAACGTATATGCATCCCGTCGTCGTCGGCATCTGTAGCAATAATCACCTTGTTGTAGCGCAGATTTTCGATTCCCTCCTCAATATTGAGCGCGGCCTGCAGCAGATTAAACTCCTCGTTCTCGTAGACCACTTTTTTTGTGAGGCCGAAAGAGTTGAGCGGTTTCCCCTTGAGACTAAATACGGCCTGGGTATTCACATCACGGCTCTTGGTAATGGAGCCGCTGGCCGAATCGCCCTCGGTAATAAAAATGGAGGTCTCTTCGTTTCGTTCGTGTTTATCGCCCAGATGAAGGCGGCAATCGCGCAATTTGCTGTTGTGAAGGCTCACTTTCCTGGCCCGCTCTTTGGCCAGCTTGCGGATACCGGCCATGGCCTTTCTTTCTTTCTCCGACTCCACAATTTTTCGGAGCAGGATTTCGGCGGTATCAGGATTACGGTGCAGATAGTTGTCGAGCTCCTTTTTTAGAAAATCGAGAATAAACTTGCTGACGGTGGGGCCTCCCGGACCCATATCTTTCGAGCCGAGTTTGGTTTTGGTCTGCGATTCAAAAACCGGTTCTTCAATCTTCACACTCACAGCGGCCACTATGGAGGCACGGATATCGGTGGCCTCATAATCTTTTTTGTAAAAATCCCGGATGGTTTTTACATAGGCCTCTCTGAAGGCCGCCAGATGGGTGCCTCCCTGTGTGGTAAACTGACCGTTAACAAAGCTGTAGTACTCCTCGCCGTATTGATTCCCGTGGCAGAGAGCAATCTCGATATCTTCCTCTTTCAAATGAATAGGGGGGTAAATGCCCGGGGTGCTCATATTTTCGTTCAGGAGATCGAGGAGCCCGTTTTTCGAAAAAAAACGGATTCCGTTGAGCCGGATGGAGAGACTGGAGTTCAGAAACACATAGTTCCGTACCATAGTCTCCAGGTACTCCTGGTTAAACTCGTAGGTGCCGAAAAGCGATTCATCGGCCACAAACGAGGTAAGTGTTCCATTGGGTTCGGCCGAATCGGATTCGGGCGATTCGGTAACCACCATCCCTTCCGAAAAGGAAACTTTTTTGGTGCGTCCGTCGCGGAACGACTGAATGCAAAATTCGGACGAAAGAGCATTCACTGCCTTAATACCCACACCGTTCAGACCCACCGACTTCTTAAAAGCTTTAGAGTCGTACTTGGCACCGGTGTTCATTTTTGAGGCTACATCGAGCACCTTCCCCAGCGGAACTCCCCGTCCAAAATCCCTGACAGAAACCTTGCGGTTGTCGATGGTAATCTGAATCTCTTTGCCAAACCCCATCATATGCTCATCGATAGAGTTGTCGAGTACCTCCTTTATCAGAACATAAATGCCGTCGTCAGGTGAGGTGCCGTCGCCCAGTTTTCCAATATACATGCCGGGACGGCGACGGATATGCTCCTGCCAGGCCAGTGTTCTGATATCTTCATCTTTGTACTCTGCAACCATATCTGATTTTGGGAAATTTTGCTGACAAATATACAGAAAACAAATGGGGAGGGTCACAAAAAAACCACCTCTTTTAGCCAGTATTTTCGTTCTTCGCCCTCTGTGGTCAGGATATAAAGCCGTCCATCTTCGCCCACTCTCTCCAGGGTTCCTTCGAATTTTCCCGAACTGTCGGCGAAGGCAGAAACCCCGCCTCTGTGGTAGAGCCGATCATGATAAATACGATCTATCTCTGCCAGCCTGCCCGAACGTGCCTGCTCGTATCGGCCCATAATGGCCCTCTGCACCAGAGGTGCCAGGGAGGCCGGCTCGAACGATCTTTT
This sequence comes from uncultured Bacteroidales bacterium, assembly GCA_964451605.1. Lineage (GTDB taxonomy): Bacteria > Bacteroidota > Bacteroidia > Bacteroidales > UBA4181 > JAQVSH01. The sequence continues at coordinate 20,831 of CAYVJA010000003.1, forward strand.
TGCTGCCTCCGCCAGCGATATCGGATTGGGAATGCCTGGGCTGAAAACCCTCTGATTTACGTTGATTCCCACTCCGGCTACCGCGTTTTTCATATAGTTTCCCGCGATTACCGTCTCAATCAGAATACCTCCCAACTTGCGCGAACCCACATAGAGATCGTTTGGCCATTTTACAGAAACATTTTCAACTCCCAGCGTGTCGGCAAAGTCGACCAGTGCAACTCCCAGCAACTTCGAAAGCCAGAACTGTTTAGACGGTAAAAGAAAGGAGGGGTAAAAGACCATGGAAAAACAAAGATTCATATCGGGTGCGCTCTCCCAGACATTGCTCCCTTGTCCGCGGCCCGCATTTTGCCGGGAAGTCCAGAAGAGGGTTCCCTCTTCTGGATTATCGGTTTTCAACAGCCCGGTAAGATAACAGTTGGTTGAATCGGTTTCGGGAAGATGGATGATTGATGTCATGATTGAACAAAAAGATTTCTGCCAATGTTCCTATTGTGGTGATGCCTGAAGTTTGACAAGTTGCAGGTTTATATTACCTTTGCGGCTCGGACAACCCTGCAAAAATAGGGTTTGTAAAGCGATCTTACCAGGCATAACTCCCTTTTGATGAATAAAAACAGAATGAACGAAACAGAACCTCTTCTTAGTGTTATACTCGATGCAATTGAAGAGAAACAGGGTAGAGATATGATCAGTATCAATTTATCACATCTCGGGAATGCTGTTGCCGACTATTTCGTAATCTGTCATGGCGATTCCGTGCCTCAGGTAGGAGCTATCGCCGCATTTGTCGAGGAACTGGTGGCAAGAAAACTCGATATGAAGGTTCTGCGCAGGCAGGGTTTCGAAAACAGCCAGTGGGTGTTGTTGGTTTTCGACAATGTGGTTGTGCATATCTTTCTGAAAGAGTATCGCGACTATTACAAACTCGAGGATCTCTGGGCCGACGGTGTTGTGGTAAACTATGCCGAAACAGGGAACCACCCTTTGCCTCCCAAAAAAAAGAAATCTCTTGATTAGCTCTATGGATACTGACCAAAAATCACAGTCAAAACCCTCTCCCGACGGAAAGAAGCCTGTTCTTCCCGGACCGGTCAGGCCCAGATTTAATATCTATTGGGTCTATATGCTGGTCTTCTTTGTGATTGTGGCTCTCCAGTTCTTCCGTTACGGAGACTCTCCCCAGGAAACCGACTGGAAAACCTTCCGTCAGGAGATGTTGTTGAAAGGCGACGTCGAAAAGGTGATTGTGGTGAACAACGCCGAAGTAGAGGTCTTCATCCGGCAGGATCGGTTAAAGGGTGATTACTATAAGAAGTATCTCGATAACGGGATGATGTCTATACCCCAGAAGGGGCCCCATTTCCATTTTGCCATTGGCTCGGTTGAGACCTTCGAGAAAAATATGACAGAAGCCCAGGCCGAAATTGCCGAATCGGAAAGGGTTTCCATTACGTACGAGCCCCGAAAGAATTTCTGGACCGATGCAGCGCTTTGGCTTCCAGTCATCCTGATTGTGGTTTTCTGGGTTTTCTTCTTCCGTCGTATGGGCTCCGGAGGGGGTTCCGGCGGAGGAATATTCAATGTAGGCAAATCACGTGCGCAGATTTTCGACCGTGAGACCGCCGTCCGAACCACCTTCAAGGATGTAGCCGGTTTGGAGGAGGCCAAAGTGGAGATCAGCGAAATTGTGGAATTTTTGAAACACCCGCAGAAGTATACCGACCTGGGCGGGAAAATTCCTAAGGGAGCCCTGCTGGTAGGCCCTCCGGGTACAGGAAAGACCCTTATTGCAAAGGCGGTGGCGGGCGAAGCCAATGTCCCCTTCTTTTCCATATCGGGTTCCGATTTTGTGGAGATGTTCGTCGGCGTAGGAGCCTCGCGTGTGCGCGATCTTTTTAAACAGGCCAAAGAGAAGGCTCCCTGTATCATCTTTATCGATGAGATTGATGCCATTGGCCGAGCCCGTGGGAAAAATCCCAATATGGGTTCGAACGACGAACGCGAGAATACCCTCAATCAGCTCCTTACCGAAATGGACGGTTTTTCGCCCAATACGGGAATCATCATCCTGGCTGCCACCAACCGTGCCGATATTCTCGACAGAGCCCTGCTGCGTGCCGGGCGCTTCGACCGCCAGATTCTGGTTGAGCTGCCCGATTTGAACGAGCGTCGCGCCATATTTCTGGTTCACCTGCGTCCTGTGAAGATTGAGAAGGGGCTTGATGTGGATTTCCTTGCCAAGCAAACTCCCGGTTTTTCTGGTGCCGACATTGCCAATGTATGTAACGAGGCTGCCCTTATTGCTGCCCGAAAGGAGAAGAAGGCGGTCGAAAAACAGGATTTTCTCGATGCCATAGATCGTATTGTGGGCGGGCTTGAAAAACGCAACAAGATGATCTCTCCCCGTGAGAAGAAGACCATTGCCTTTCATGAGGCGGGTCATGCCACGGTTAGCTGGATGCTCGAACATGCCAGCCCGCTGATTAAGGTCACCATCATTCCCCGCGGCCGGGCTCTGGGTGCTGCATGGTATCTGCCCGATGAGCGGCAGATAACTACCGTTGAGCAGATTCTCGACGAGATGTGCGCCATTCTCGGAGGGCGTGCTGCCGAAGAGTTGGTCTTCGGGACTGTCTCGACAGGTGCGCTTAACGATCTGGAGCGGGTTACCAAGCAGGCTTATGCCATGGTGGCCTACTACGGTATGGGAAAAGAGTTGAAGAACAAAAGTTTCTTCGATTCCACCAACGCGGCCGAATTCTCATTTCAGAAGCCTTACAGCGAAAAGACGGCCGAAGTGATAGACCGGGAGACTGCCGAGATTATTACTGCTGCCTACGAACGGGCTAAGAAGGTGTTATCCGATCATCGGGAGGGATTCGAACAGTTGGCCAACCGGCTTTTGGAGTCGGAGGTTATCTTCCGCGAAGATCTCGAGCACATTTTTGGCGAGCGTCAGTGGAAGAGTGAAGATCTGCCGGTTTCCGGCCAGATTGCCGAACAGGAGAGTCAGAATAACCAAGAACCTACCGTTTCCTGATACCGTAGCATTGTGAATGAATTATTGAAACGATCCATTACGGGGGCGTTCTTCGTTGCTTTACTGGTGGCCGGAATATGGGTACACCCCATCTCCTATTTGTCGCTGTTTGCCTTTATTACCGGGGGTACCATCTACGAGTTTTATCGGATTGTGATTAAGCGGCGCCTTCTGGCACAGCGACATCTGGGAACGCTGACAGGTGTATTTCTCTTTGTCATCACCTTCTTTCATGCACAGGCCATTGTGAATGAGGATATTTTCTTAATCCTGATTCCCATTATGGTGCTTATTTTCATATCCGAACTCTATAAAGGAAATCTGCGTCCGTTCGACAACATAGCTGTCTCCGTTCTGGGCGTTATCTATATAGCTTTACCCTTTTCGCTATTCAACTACTTTATCTTTTTGCATAAAGAGGGGCAGATTTTTTTCACCCCCGAGGTGTTACTGGGATTTTTCTTTCTTCTTTGGGCCAACGACTCAGGCGCCTACCTGGCCGGCCGCCGTTTTGGGAAACATCGTCTTTTTAAGCGGATCTCGCCAAAAAAATCGTGGGAAGGATTTGCCGGCGGAGCAATTCTCTCACTTACGGTAGCGCTGATTATTTCGAAAGCGTTTCCCATCTTGCGTCTTGTCGACTGGGTGGCCATGGCTGTGATTATTTCTATCTTCGGCGTGTATGGCGACTTGAACGAATCGATGCTTAAGCGGAGTCTTAACATCAAAGATTCCGGCACTATGCTTCCCGGACACGGGGGATTGCTTGACCGGTTTGATTCTGTGCTGCTGGCCTCGCCCATTGTCTACCTCTATTTGCGTATATTTGTTTATTAACCCCCATAATCTACCGTCTTGGAAATAAGATTACATCACGAGGGCTTTCTGATTCTGATTGGCGCCTTTTTGCTCCTGGTTATTCTGAATGTAGTGGTTTATTGGCTCTTTAAGCCCACTAACTTTTTTGCCTGGCTTCTGCCTGTGGCTTCGCTCCTCTTTTTTCTTTTTCTTCTCTGGTTTTTCCGTAACCCTCTCCGGCCGGTGACCCCGGATGAGTCGCTCATTATCTCGCCTGCCGATGGTGAGGTGGTTGTGGTGAAGAAGGTGTTCGAGCCCGAATACTTCAACGATGAGCGGTTACAGGTCTCCATCTTTATGAGCCCTCTTAACGTCCATGTAAATCGATATGCCATAAGTGGTACGGTAGTCTTTTCTGCCTATCATGCCGGTACAAATCTGGTTGCCTGGCATCCCAAATCATCGTCCGAAAATGAGCGGTCGTCGGTAGTCATTCAAGATGCCCGGGGTCGTGAAATTCTTGTGCGACAGATTGCCGGTGCTGTGGCACGCAGAGTGGTCTGTTATGCCAAAGAGGGGATGAAGGTGGTCCAGGGCGATGATATGGGCTTTATCAAATTCGGTTCACGGGTAGACCTCTTCCTGCCTCTCAACACCCGTCTTTCGGTAAAAGAGGGCGATGTCGTAACCGGGAACGTTTCGCGTATTGCTCTATGGTAGTTTCGGTTTTGCGTATCGTCGCCTCCGTACAGAAGTAATCCATATCCCCGAAACGGCCAACAGGAGCAGGGGAGCGGCCAGATGAAACGCTCTCCAGAAACCGCGCTCTTTCTCCATTCTCAGCGGATTTACCGGGTAACTGGCAAAGTTTCTGTTTCGCAGGCGGGCCAGTTCCGGCTCATCGGCCAGGTAATAGACATATCGGGTAATCAACTCCCGGTTTCCAAACCACTGCCGTGTTGCCTCATCGTAACCCAGAGGGGCAACCATCGGGCCTGAAGCTCCCGGTTTTACCTCATTCCGGATGATATCGGCATCGGAAATCACTATCATCCGTGTGGGTTTACTTTTGGTTATCGGTTTTCCTCCGTCAATATGGGGTTGATTGTTCCGGAAAAGGGAGGGAAACTCTCCTTCCAAAAGCACTGCCACCGGATAACTATTTCCTCCTTCGCCCCGGGGCAGGATATTGTCGTCTAAAACAATCTGAGCCGGTGTTTTAAGTAACGTACCTGCCTGCGAAGAGGAGAGCAGAACATGTTTTTGCACCTCGCTGTTGCCCCCCACAGTGTCGATAGGGCTGGCATACCGTGCCAAAATCAGCCCAATGTTTCTGGCCAGGAAATGGGAGCCTCCTGTCGAAAGTAAAGGCCAGAAGGGCCAGGCAATCGGAGTCAGTTTCGATATCCCGTTGTTTCCTTTTCGGCTCACCACCATCAAACCGCACTGACGGTCGAGTATCAGCGACGGAACAATTCGTACTCCATAGGTAAAGAGAAGATCATCGGTACTCCGGTCGGAAGCATAGGCCAGGGTTCGGCCGGTAACCAGAGAATCCGTCTCAACCGTGACACCGTCGGCCAGCCAGAGCAGGGTTCCACCCTGCATCAGATAGCCGTCTATGGCCCGTTTATGCGACTCCGGCAGAGGTTCACGAGGCCCGGCTACAATCACCACCTTATAGGGCGACAACAAACCGGGATCTTCTCCTGCCGAACCCCTGTCGATCTGAAAGCGGCGGGAGAGTTCGCGCGAAATATCGTCAGTTTCCCAGGCATTCCACTCGCCGTGTCCTTCCAGAAAGGCTATCTTCTCGGTCTCCTCTTGTTGCAGGGTGCGCAGTGCCGAGATAAATTCGTACTCCAGCATCTCGACGGCCGCATGCAGCGGATCGTCCATTGAGACCCGGCTGCTTTGTTGCAACAGGTTCACAGCTATTGCTCCCCGCTTTCCTTCAAGATAAAGGCCGGCAAAGATGGAGACCCTCTTAACGCTTCCCTGACGGGACTGCTCCTCCACGTCGAAAGGGATAAACCCCTTCTCCATCCAGTATTGGCTCTTCTCTTCCCGCTCCTTCACCGACATCGATGCCCAATCAATCCGGTTTACTACCCATTTTCGGGCTGAATAGTGGTTGCACTCCCAAAGAAACTCTTCCGTCTCGCGCTGTAATCGCGAAAATTCTGCAGGCAACTCACCATTCAGGAGCAGGGTTACCCTGAGGGGCTCGTCGACATCCGACAGCACCCTTTGTGAATATTCGGAGAGCGAAAATCGCTGTCCCGAGGTAAGATCTATCCTCACATAATAATAGCGAGATCCGATTATCAGCAGAATGAGCAGACTAGCCTGTAACAAGAGCCGATAATTGGCCCTTCTTTGTGCGCTTCCCGATAAGGCATCGCCTCCGTGGCGAAGAAAAAGTATCCGGTGGCCCAGTACCAGAAAGAGCCCGGCCACTCCCAAACAATAGAGCAAATCGCGGCTGTCGAACACACCCCTCCGGATGGAGTGATAGTGTGCCTGGATACCCAGCTCTTGCCAGAAGAGGGGTGCGTTGGCAAAAGAGGTGGCCATGGCAATCCATTCGAACCCCTGATACAGAAAGAGCGAGAGGAGAAGCGCCGTTAAAAAGGCCACTATCTGATTGTCGGTGAGGGTCGACGAAAATATGGCAATGGCTGTGTAGAGCGTGCCGAGCATCAGCAGACCTGCAACTCCACCCCAAACAGCTCCCCAGTCGAGATGCCCGGGCACAGAAGAGAGGTGGGCCAGGGTGAAAATATAAAGGGGAACCACCAACAGAGAGAGGGCCAACAGGGAGAGTACCCCGAAAAACTTGCCCAGAATCAGTTGGAAGTCAGACAGGGGTTGGGCGTAGAGGATGGCCAGGGTTCCGCTCCGCTTCTCCTCCGAAAAACTGCGCATAGCAATGGCCGGTACCAGAAAAAGGAAGAGCCAGGGGGCCATCAGAAAGAGCGGGTCGGGCGTTGCATACCGCTGTTCTGCCATATTGAGCGGGCCCGGAAGAATCCAAAGAAAAAGCGCCGTAGCAAGCGCGAAGATGGCAAGTACCAGATAACCTGCAAGAGACGAAAAAAACGATCGGATCTCCTTACTACACAAAAACCACATAGGGTGCTTATCTTATAGGGCAATGTTACGCATTTTACCGCGGAAATGAAAAAAAGATGGCATCTTTGCCGATGTACAACCCTTGTTGCCTCATGTCCACGTTGCCTTACAAACCTAAAATTGTGAACGATCCGGTGCACGGCTTCATGCGCATCCCTACAGCGCTCTGCCTCAGCCTGATTGAACACCCCTGGTTCCAGCGTCTTCGTTGGATCAGGCAACTCGGACTGGCCCATTTTGTCTATCCGGGTGCACAGCACACCCGCTTCCAGCATGCCATTGGTGCCATGCACCTGATGGATCAGGTAATCGACGTACTGCGCAGTAAAGGGTGTGATATCAACGACGCTGAGGCCGAAGCGGTAATGGTGGCCATTCTGCTGCACGACATTGGTCACGGGCCCTTCTCGCATGCACTCGAAACCTCGATTGTTACCGGATACAGCCACGAATCCCTTTCGCTGCTCTTTATGGAGGCGCTCAACGAAGAGACCGGAGGCCGCCTCTCCCTCGCTATAGATATTTTCACCAACCGGTATCCTAAGCGATTTTTGCACCAGCTGGTTTCGGGTCAGTTAGATATGGACCGTCTCGACTACCTGAAACGCGACAGCTTTTTTACCGGTGTGGTGGAGGGGGTAGTCAGTTCGGACCGCATCCTGAAGATGCTCACGGTCTGCTACGACGAACTGGCCGTCGAAGCCAAAGGGATCTACTCTATCGAGAAATTTCTGATTGCCCGTCGGTTGATGTACTGGCAGGTCTACTATCACAAAACGGCCGTATCGGCCGAGATGTTACTCATCCGGATTCTCGAGCGGGCCCGCCTGCTGGCAGGAGAGGGAGAGAAACTCTTTGCCACACCGGCGCTCAGTTTCTTTCTGAACGGTCCTGAGGAGGGTTCGGCGGCTCAACCGCTGCGCCTCTACGCTGCCCTTTCGGACGACGATATCCTGGTTTCGGTTAAAGCATGGGTTCAGCACCCCGACAAGGTGCTTTCGCTGCTATGCTCGGCTTTTATGTCGAGAAAGCTCTTCCGGACCGAAATCCAGACCAACCCCTTCGATGAGGAAATCCTGGCCAGGCGGAGGAAAACCATTTCAGCAGCCTATGCAATCCCTCTCAAAGAGGCAGAGTACTTTGTTTTTCAGGGTCGGATCGAAAACCATGCCTACGATCCCGACTCTGCGCAAATTCTGATTCAGATGAAAGATGGCTCCCTTGCCGACATCTATGAGGTGTCCGACATGGAAAACCTTGCCGGATTGGCGAAAATGGTAGAGAAGCATTACCTGTGCTACCCCAAAGAGGGAAATTTCTAAGAAATAAATTTTTACCTTTGCCCAAATTTGTTTTTTTCAATGGAATTCACTGCCAAAATGATTGCCGATGTGCTGCAGGGCCAGGTCGAGGGCAACCCTCAGACAACCGTTAGCGGCATATCAAAAATTGAGGAGGGAAAGCCCGGCACGCTCTGTTTTCTGTCGAACCCCAAATACGAAAAATACCTCTATACTACCGGGGCTTCTATCGTGCTGGTATCTAAGAGTCTTGTGCTGTCCGAACCTGTTTCTGCAACCCTTGTCCGGGTAGAGGATCCCTACCAGTCGCTGGCAGTATTGCTCGAGTTGTATGAATCGACAAGGCCCCGCGAAACCGGTATCGATCCACAGGTAAGCATTGCCGAATCGGCTAAGATTGGCGAGAATCCCTATATCGGCGCTTTTGCCTGCATAGGCAAAAACGTGCAGATTGGTGACAGGGTCAGAATTTTTCCCCAGGTAGTCCTGGGCGATGGGGTGGTTATAGGTAATGACACCACCCTCTATGCAGGAGTGAAAGTCTATGCCGGATGCCGTATTGGTAACCAGTGTATTATACACGCCGGGGCAGTAATCGGCGCCGACGGCTTTGGTTTTGCCCCGCACGATGGCGTCTATAAGAAGATTCCCCAGATCGGGAATGTGGTAATTGAAGATCAGGTCGAGATAGGCGCCAATACCTGTATTGATTGCGCCACAATGGGTTCCACCCGTATCCGGAAAGGCACCAAACTTGATAATCTGATTCAGATAGCTCACAACGTCGAGGTGGGCGAACACACCGTCATCGCGTCGCAAACCGGTATTTCCGGATCTACCCGTGTTGGAAGCCACTGTATGTTTGGTGGCCAGGTGGGCGTTGCAGGCCATGCCGTTGTAGGCGATAACGTGAATGTCGGAGCCCAGTCGGGCATTATGGGCAATGTAGAGTCGGGCCAGAATGTTATGGGTTCGCCGGCCTTTTCCCTGCGCGACTATCTCCGTTCAGCCGCAATCTTCCGTCGTTTGCCGGACTTCCGTACCCGCCTGGATGACCTCGAAAAACAGATCAAAAAACTTTTGTAACCTTACCCAGATTCAATGATAGCAAGACAACAACAAACCATTGGAAAACCTGTCTCAGTAACCGGAAAGGGGCTGCATACCGGTTTGCCTGTTACCCTCACGTTTCATCCGGCTCCGGTTAACCACGGATTTGTTTTTCGCAGAACCGATCTCGAATCGCAACCGCTCATCCATGCGTTGGCCGAAAATGTTACCGACACCTCCAGGGGAACCACACTGGTTGAAAACGGAGCCAAAGTCAGTACCATCGAGCATGTTCTGGCAGCCCTTTCTGGTTTGTCGGTCGACAATGTACTGATGGAGATCGACGGGTCTGAAGCGCCCATTATGGATGGCAGCTCTTCTTTACTTGTTAAAGCTCTTCTCGAGGCAGGCGTTGTTGAACAGGATGCACCCTGCGAATATTATGTAGTAAAGGAGCCTATCGAGTATCTCGAACCCGAAAGGGGCGTCAGCATCAGTATCTATCCGGCCAATCAGCTTAGCATTGATGTCATGATAGATTATAACTCGAAGGTGCTGGGCTGTCAATATGCTTCTCTTCCCTCAATCGACAAATTCGCCTCCGAAATTTCCATGTGCCGCACTTTTGTCTTCCTGCACGAGGTGGAGGCACTCTTTAAACACAATCTGATAAAGGGTGGCGATTTGCAGAATGCCATAGTGATTGCCGAAAAGCCCATGGAGCCTTCCGAACTGACTCACCTGGCCGAACTATTTAATATGACCAATCTTCGGGTGAAGCCCGAAGGGGTGCTTAACAATCTGGAGCTTCATCACAACAACGAACCTGCCCGTCATAAACTGCTCGACATGGTAGGCGATCTCTCTTTGATCGGGATGCCCATTGTGGGTCGTGTTGTGGCAAAACGTCCGGGCCATCTGGCCAATACCGAGCTGGCCAAAATGGTGCGCCAGATCATCCGTAAAGAGGCTGCCAAGGCGCGGATTCCTGTGTACGATCCGATGAAGCCCCCTGTCTACGACATCAATGCAATCAAGGCCATTTTGCCGCATCGTATTCCTATGCTCCTGGTCGACAAAATTATTCATCTCGATGAAAGATCAGTGATTGGGGTGAAGAATGTAACCATGAACGAACCCTTCTTCTCGGGCCATTTCCCCGACGAACCGGTGATGCCCGGGGTACTTCAGATTGAGGCTATGGCCCAGGTGGGTGGAATCCTTGCTCTGAGCACCGTTCCCGATCCTGAAAATTACTCCACCTACTTCCTGAAAATCGACAAGGTGAAGTTTAAACGTAAAGTGGTTCCCGGCGACACATTGATTCTCAAACTGGAACTTACCGAAGATATTCGCAGAGGCATTGTGATTATGTTTGGACAGGCCTATGTGGGTGAGACCCTGGTCTCGGAGGGAGAACTGATGGCACAAATTGCACGAAACAGAGTATAATTAATTGATCTTATGAATATACATCCCCTTTCAGTTGTCCATCCCGATGCAAAACTCGGTGAAAATGTAGTGGTTGAGCCTTTTGCTAATATCTCGGCCGATGTACAGATTGGCAACAATTGTTGGATCGGTTCAGGTGCTGTCATTATGGACGGAGCCCGCATTGGGAACGAATGCCGTATCTTTCCCGGAGCCGTAATCGCCGGCATTCCCCAGGATCTCAAATTTCAGGGAGAATACTCTCTTGCCCAGATTGGCGATCGTACTACCGTTCGCGAGAGTGCAACCGTGAATCGCGGCTCTGCCTCAAAAGGAACCACCGTTGTTGGCAGCGACTGTCTGCTTATGGCCTATACCCATGTTGCACACGACTGTGTTGTGGGCAACCATTGTATTTTGGTGAACTACTCCGCCATTGCCGGAGAGGTGAGCCTCGGCGATTGGACTATTCTCGGCGGTGGAACCATGATTCACCAATTTGTTAAAGTGGGCGAGCATGTAATGTTCCGCGGCGGATCGCTGGTGGGGAAAGATGTTCCTCCTTACATCATTGCCGGCCGCGAACCTCTGGCCTATTGCGGCCTCAATACCGTCGGACTTCGTCGGAGAGGTTTTGGTAACGACAAAATCAACGAGATTCAGGATATCTACCGTGTCCTGTTCAACCAGGGCATGAACTATGCCGATGCAGTCCGTTTTATTGAAGACAATTTCGATGCCACCGAAGAGCGGAATGTCATCATCGAATTTGTTCGCTCCTCAAAGCGAGGCATTTTGAAAGGATTACTCGACGACTAACTTTCAAGGGGAAATTCTATGATTAGCGGAGGCGAAATCTTTGTTGTATTACTGTTTGTGCTCATCCTTTTCGGGGCCGATAAAATTCCGGAACTGGCCAAGGGATTGGGGAAGGGGGTTCGTGAGTTCAAAAAGGCCTCCGAAGAGATTCAGCGCGAGATTGCTTCAACGGATGGGGGTATCCTTTCGGATGTGCGTAAAGACCTGAACGAAATACAAACCAATCTTACCCAGACCCTCGAGAGTGAGGCCGTAAATCCTGCGGCCGATCTGGCCGATGCTGTGAACGAGGCAGGTTCGGATATCCCTCAATATGAGGAGGGCACGGCTATTGCCGGGGTTAATACCGGGTACGATGCTCCTTTATCGCAATCGGAGCCGCCCTCTTCTCCACTGGTACCGGAAGAGACGGTTGTGCAGGATAGATCCACGGTGGCGCAGGATGAGCCGCTGATGGAAGATTTTTATTACAAACAACCCACGGTGTATAATCAACCTGCGGGATCAGTGAGTCCGGCATCCCATCAGACATCTCATCCGGAAACCTCCGGAGAAGCTCAGGGAGCTTAAGCGCGTCGTGCTATGATCAAAGCTGTTCAGATCTGCAAATCGTTTGGCTCATTACAGGTGCTTAAGGGCATAGATGTAGCCATTCCTTCGCATGAGGTGGTCACTATTGTAGGGGCCAGCGGAGCCGGGAAAACCACCCTGTTGCAGATTCTGGGCACACTGATGCGCCCAGATTCGGGCGAAGTTTATATCGATGGCACCAAAGTGACGGGAATGGCACAAAAGAGCCTCGACAGGCTCAGGAATCGAAAAATGGGTTTCGTATTTCAGTTTCACAACCTTTTCCCGGAATTTACAGCGTTGGAAAACGTATGCATTCCCGCCTGGATTGCCGGAATCGCAGCCGATGAATCGCGTAAAAAGGCTGCCGAACTACTCGACTTTATGGGCCTCACCTCCCGGTTCGACCACAAACCCGGACAACTTTCCGGCGGCGAACAGCAACGGGTGGCAGTAGCCAGAGCCCTAATCAACAACCCGTTGGTGGTCTTTGCCGACGAACCGTCGGGCAACCTCGATCTGCACAACAAAGAGGAACTCCACAACCTCTTCTTCACCCTCTGTTCTCATTTTGGGCAAACCTTCGTGATAGTAACCCACGACGAACATCTGGCGGCAAAATCGCACCGCAAACTCACCATGCAGGACGGACAAATTCTCTCCGAAGAGCAACCATTTGCGCGCGAAGCGCAGCACTAGAGCATTAGAGCATTAAAAAAAGGCCATCGCATGATGAATTCATCAGCGATGGCCTTTTTTACATTTTCCACGGAGTCCGATGCCGGACACAAAGTCGAAACAGTAAGATGGGCTCCCGGAACGGGAATCTATTTCTTATTGTAGTTCTTGTAACGGCTCATGAACTTGTCGACACGACCGGCGGTATCTACCAGCTTCATCTTGCCGGTATAGAACGGATGCGACGTGTTGGAGATTTCAAGCTTGATCAACGGGTATTCAACTCCGTCGATATCAATGGTTTCTCTGGATGCAGCGGTCGAGCGGGTGATGAAGGTATGGTCGTTCGACATGTCCTTGAATGCCACCAATCTGTAGTTTTTCGGATGCAGGTCCTTTTTCATTGCGGTTAAGCCTTAAGAGATTCTATTTTCACAAATGGTCTGCAAAGGTACAGTTTGTTAGGAAATAACCAAAAGATTCTTTGCATTTTATTCGATATATACTTCTGGTCTGAGCCACTTAGTTAAGAGGCACATGCCTCCCGCTCTGTGCAAAAATAGTAAATGTTTCCCTTGGAGAGTTCATCCGAATTTTCCACCTTTAGAAAATAGTTACTAACTCGCTATTCATGGAAATGCTGCCTATTATTGAGCAAGATCCTCTTCTGGAACCCTATGCCGATCAACTTCTTGCCCGTGTACAGGGGGCTGCGGCAAGAGAGCTCTCGTTGACCGGTGGTATCGCACTCCCGGATTTTGCCTGTGGTCATCACTTTTTCGGGGTTCATCGCACCTCCGGGGGATGGGTTTTCAGAGAGTGGGCTCCCAATGCTACACAAATTTTTCTTATAGGTGATTTTTCCTCCTGGAAGGCACTTCCCGAGTTTGCTTTTACCCCTCTTTCCGGAGGGCGGTGGGAACTCCACATTTCACACCCTGCGATAGATCACAAAACGCTCTATAAACTGCTTATCCGTTGGGTGGGGGGAGAAGCCGAACGCATTCCTGCCTGGTGTAAGCGCGCGGTTCAGGATATGGATACTCTCCTCTTTTCGGCACAGATATGGGATCCGCCAAAACCCTACGTATGGCTTTATGATTCGGTCAGCCCCGCGGGCAGTGCAGCGCCCCTGATCTACGAAGCCCATGTGGGTATGGCTACCGAGGCCCACCGTATTGGCACTTTCGACGAGTTTCGGACCCTCGTACTTCCCAGGATTGTGGCTTCCGGCTATAATACCATCCAGTTGATGGCTGTACAGGAGCATCCCTATTACGGTTCATTTGGTTATCATGTTTCGAACTTCTTTGCAGTGAGTTCACGTTTTGGCACCCCGGATCAGTTGAAACAACTTATCGATGAGGCGCACAGTATGGGTATCCGGGTGATAATGGATCTGGTTCACTCTCACTCCGTGAAAAACGAGCTGGAGGGGCTGAACCATTACGATGGCACCGAATTCCAATTCTTTCACAGTGGGCCGCGTCGCGATCATCCTGCCTGGGACTCTCTCTGTTTCGACTACAGAAAACCCGAAGTGCTACACTTTCTCCTCTCAAACTGTCGATTCTGGTTAGAAGAGTACCATCTCGACGGATTCCGGTTCGACGGGGTTACCAGTATGCTCTATACGCACCACGGGTTAGAACGCGATTTCACCAATTACGAACTCTATTTCGACGGCACCGACGATCCGGATGCCATCACCTATCTGATTTTGGCCAATAAACTGATTCACCGCTTCAAACCGGGTGCAATTACCGTGGCCGAAGAGATGAGCGGTATGCCCGGCATTGCTTGTCCTTATCACAAAGGCGGATTCGGATTTGATTACCGTCTGGCCATGGGAACCCCAGATTACTGGATTAAACTGGTGAAAGATTTGCCGGATGAGGCCTGGAACATGGGGGAACTCTATTTCGAACTCTCACGAAAGCGCTCAGACGAACAGACGGTAGGCTATGCCGAGTCGCACGACCAGGCTCTGGTGGGTGACAAAACCCTCTTCTTTCGCCTTGTCGACAAAGAGATCTATACCGGAATGTCGAGAACTCATCAGAGTGCAGTGATCGACCGTGGCATTGCCCTGCACAAGATGATTCGGTTGGTTACCATTGCAACTGCAGGTAACGGATATCTCAACTTCATGGGCAATGAGTTTGGCCATCCGGAATGGATCGATTTTCCCCGTCTTGGGAATAACTGGTCATACGCCTATGCTCGTCGGCAATGGAGTCTGATGGACAATACTACGCTTCGGTTTCGTGATCTGGCACTATTCGACGGCGATATGATTCGTCTTCTCGGCAGCGAAGAGGCCCGCTTTTTTGACGGAGAACCCGAATTACTGCACGAAAATAATGATGGAAAAGTACTGGTCTTTGCCCGGAGCGGGTTGCTGTTTGTCTTCAACTTCCATCCCTTTGTCTCCTACTCCGACTATGGTCTGGATGTGAGTCCGGGGAAATACCGTATTGTGCTTTCGACCGATGCCCCGGAATATAGCGGGTTCGACAGAGTCGACACCGTGATGGCCTACTTTACCAGTAATATCCACCCCGAGAAGCCCATGGTAAATCACTTTCTCAAACTTTACCTCCCGGCCCGCTGTGGGTTAGTGTTGCGCAAAGAGGCCACCCGGAGTACCCGCGACCTGCTTGCGCAAGGATAACTCCGGTCGCCTGAACCGAACCTCTTCCGCCTGAGAAGCGCGTTGAACGGATTACCTGCGCGCAGGGGCGCATTTGCATGGGGGCAGATTATACTTCTTGTAGAGAGCCCGCTGCGAAGAGCAACTTGCCAGCAACATAAGGAGCACCGGAAGAATCAGAAGTATATGACGGAATCTCTTCACGCTATTCCCTATTGAGGTTTCATGTCGAGTGCAATGCGCACTGCCTCTTCCAGATAGATATCCTTCTTAATGGAGTTTATCCATCGCTTGTTCCGCTGTTGTTGTACTGTGTCGGACGGAGCAGCCTGATCTTTGGTAAGCTCCCTGATATCGAGTGAGTTCTGACGTGTATTCAACTTGTCGAACCGTTCCGAGATCTTCTTCCGCTCCTCTTCCCTCTCCACAAAGGTCTTATAGTTGAGTGAAACCCTGGTTTGATCTCTCTGGGCCTTTACCTCCTGCAACTCTTGTGAAAGCAGGGTGAAATCGGCCGATGAGGCCACCCGTTCACGTGCCCGGTTTATGGCCTTCTGCACCAGATCCTGTTGGGGCCAGATTTTGTAGTTGGCAGGCTTAATCTCCGTCCATGCCAGCGGATACTCTTCGCTCTTCTCGCCAATATCCATTACACTATAGAGATCGGGCAAAACTACGTCCGACTTTACTCCCATCAACTGTGTAGAACCTCCGTTAATCCGGAAAAACTTCTGAATGGTGAGAAAGAGCGACCCCAGATTGGGTTTTGAACCATCTGTGTTGGCCAGCCGGACCATTTCATCGAGATCCATAATGGTCTGCACCGTTCCTTTACCAAAACTGGAGGGGCTTCCTACAATCACCGCCCGTTTGTAGTCTTGCAGCGCAGCAGCCACAATCTCCGACGCTGAAGCACTTAACGGATTAATCATCACCACCATACTCCCATCGTAGCGAACCGCCGGATCAGTGTCGGAGAGCACGCGTGAGCGTCCGTCGCGTGTGTGAACCTGTACAATAGGGCCACTCTCAATAAAGAGTCCTGCCATCTGCACCGCATCGGGAAGTGATCCTCCGCCATTATTTCGCAGATCGAGAATCAGACCGCTGATATTCTCAGAGCGCAACTTTTCAATTTCGGCAGCCACGTCCGCAGCACTGAAGCGGCCCGAGCCGGAGTTGTTCATGTCGGCATAAAACTTGGGCAAATTGATATAACCCACTCGTGCCTTACTGAGAGAATCAACCAGAATGGCCGATTTGGCGTAGGTCTCTTCAATCACCACTACCCCGCGGGTAATGGTGATTTCCTCGACAGAACCATCGATATGCCTTACAGAAAGGGTTACCTTAGAATTCTTTTTCCCGCGGATCAACTTCACGGCATCGTCGATACGCATACCATAAAGATCTTTGCCTTCGACCTCGCCCTCCTGAGTCACCTTCATGATGAGATCGTTCACCTTCAAATCGCCCTGCAGCCACGAAGGACTTCCCGGAACAATATCCACTACCTTCACATAATTCTCGCTGGCCTGTAATGTAGCACCGATTCCCTCGAACTGTCCCGACATGGTGATATCGAAATCTTCTTTCTCCTTTACCGGGAGATATTGTGTGTGAGGATCGTACACCGCAGTAATAGAATTCAGGTAGAGCGCAAACATATCGTTGTCGTTCTGCTGGTTGAGGCGGGTAAAGTAATCGGTATAGAGCTTGGCTACATCCTTTCTGGCTTCCACCTCCAACTGTTCAACCGACTTCAGCGTTACCGTATCCGACCGTTCTTTGGCGGCATTCTGCGCAGTTTCGGTTTCGTAAATTTTTGTAATGATCTGATAGCGCAGAGCCTGCTCCCAACCTTGCTTCAGTATCGCATCGTTTTGGGCAAATTGAGCCTTTTTTGCATCGGTCTCGAAAGTATCGGTTTTGGTGAGATCCACCGGTTTCGACAGAATCTCCGAGCAAAGCGCCTCAGCCTCCTTTAGCCGCTGGCGGTACATTTTCACTGCAGTATTGAAAAAATTAAACTGTCCGTTAAGCAGCTCATCGTCTATATGTTGTTTGAATGCACCCAGTTTATCCATATCCTGGGCAGAAAAGAAACGTTTCCCGTAATCGAGATTAGAGATAAATGAGGTAAAGACATTTTCGGAGAACCCGTTATTAATCTCTTGAGGCATATAGTGGCCGTAGTCGAGAGCCTTTAGCACCAACTGAATCAGAATCTCATCCTTTCCCTCGCGGTTACAGTGGGTATACGAAACCAGCACCGTACCCAGAAAGAGGGCCACTACAGGGAGAAGAACGCGATTCCGGATTTGCCGGATGGAGAGTTTTTTCATCATGATACTACATTTTAAGAGTCGACCAGATTTCCCAGGCCCGGTCTGCCTGCAGATGTAACATATTCAGTCCGTTTTCTGTAGTGGCACCCTGTTGGGCGGCCTTTCGGAGAAAAAGGGTCAGATTGGGATTGTATATCAAATCGAATACCAAATGTCGGGCCGAGATTGCCTCGTAGGGGATTTGGGGTGCCAGATCGGTATTGGGCGACATACCCACGGGCGAGGTATTAATAATCAATGGAAAGTGAACAATGTCGGCGGGGGTGAGAGAGCCGTAGGTGGCGTATACGCCCGGGCCCTCGTTTCGCGAAACTGAGGCTGCCTCTATTCCTTTCTGATCCAACACATACTTCACCGCTTTAGCAGCACCGCCCGTACCCAGCACCAGTGCCCGTGTGTGGTGCGGCTGAAGAAGCGGGGTGAGTGCAGCCGAGAAGCCATACGTGTCGGTGTTGTATCCGGTAAGGGTGATATGGGATCTGTTCCGTTCTATGGCAATGGTATTCACTGCCCCCACGGCTTTGGCCTCGTCCGAAAGATGGTCGAGAAAAGGGATGATTGCCTCTTTATAGGGGATGGTAACATTCAGACCGCACAGCGACTCTTTCGATTCTACAAAGGCCCTGAAACCGGAAAGATCGGACATCGGGAAGAGCTGATACGATGCATCAGTAATCCGCTCACGTTCGAACCGACTACCGAAATAGTCGGCAGAGAACGAATGCGAGAGCGATTTCCCGATTAATCCGAAACACCTCATACAGATTATTTTGCGGAATGTCTGAATGTTTTTGCCACCTGCCAGACAACAAAAAGTATGCCTAATGCCAGTAGTCCATAGCTCAACTCCTTATAATAGAGCTCGAAAAGCTCCTGCTTCGATTGCAGATAATAGCCCAGCAGAGCCAGAAGAATATTCCAGACGCCGGCTCCCAGCACCGTATAAACAAGAAAGGGGGTCATAGGCATCTTTGCCAGGCCGGCAGGGATGGAGATGAGTTGTCGGATACCCGGGATTAACCTTCCGATAAAGGTTGAGATATTGCCGTTTTTCACAAAATAGGCCTCTGCTTTCTCTACCTTTTCGGGATTAATCATGCAAAGATGGGCAAAACGGGTATCGGCAAATTTGTAAACCAGCATCCTGCCCAGACTTTTGGCAAGGTAATAGTTGACCAGCGCCCCAATAAGCGCACCCACGGTACCAAAGAAAATCACCAGGAAGAGGTTCAGCTCTCCTTGCGCCGCCTTCCAGGCAGCGGGAGGAATAACCACTTCCGACGGAAAGGGGATAAACGAACTCTCAATAGTCATTAAAATGGTAATGGTATAGTAGTTCATATGCTCCATATACCATGCAATCAGCGAATCGTATATCTCCATAGGGGGCGTTTATTTCTGTTTCAGACTTTGCATTTCGGCAGGCAGCCAGGAAAAGAAGGTGTCTCCACGCAGGCCCAGCCTGAGAGCTTCGAGGGCTACCACCTCCTGTGTTGCAATATTGCCCAGATTTACATTGGCTCCCAGCAGATGAATGAAATAGACCTGTTGCGGCTTATTGGGAGCCTCCCACAATACTTTGTTGGCACCCACTTTCTGAATAATCTGCGTAATCAGCTCCTTATTGGCCGATGCATCGGAGTGGTAGATGCCTGAAGTGCCGCTTTCACGTGCTTCGGCAATTACTTTCCAGGCGCCTGCACTCAGTTCGGTCTGCATCTGTTTAACCCACTCTTCATTGGGAATCTCCACCCCGGCCACCTTCGAACCTACTTCCGAGAGAACCGTAACCTGACCCGAGAGAATCCGGATATACTCCATCTTTTGGTCGTGTTCAATCTTCATAGAGCCATCAGAAACTTCAGCCGTATCGAGGCCGAAATCATCGAGCACCTTGCGATAGGCATCGAACATCCCTCTGATTACAAATGCCTCGAACAGGGTTCCGCCAAAATAGGGTTTTAGTCCTGCCGATTTGTAGAGGGCAATCTTCTCTCTGAGATATGGGGCAAAAACGGCAGTGCCGAATCCAAATTTCACCAGGTCCGTGAACGAACCAGCCGACGAAACAAAGTTTTCGGCTTCGGCCAGGCTCAGCCCTTTGTCCATCATCATTGTGAGCCCCTCCTCGCGGGGTTTCGCGGGCCTTTCGGGAAGATACGGGAAAGCAATGTTCATAATAGCGTGCACATTAAGGTTGCGTAGAAGTAGAAGAAGTAAAAGGACGGATAAAAGCAATCAAATCGGGGTCGTTAACCGCAATGGGATAGAGCCTGAAAAAATCGTCGATGGCATCGGGGGCATCCGACAGGGCCTGGGCCAGCCATTTATATCCATCCGACATGGAGCCGAAAGTGAAATGGTAGGCAGCTTCGCGAAAATTTCGTGCAGGTTCTTCAGGATTCATCCCGGTCAGTTTGTCGAGCAGTTCGCGGGCACTCTTCGCACGCTTCAACTGCAACATAGCGGCATAGAGCCCCGAAAGCGCCTCCGGTTCGTCAGGGTCGTCCTCAAGGCATTTGCGAAAAGCCGCAGCCGCTTTCTCAGGCCGCATATAGGCATTGTAGACCGTACCCAGTGTAAAATAGTATTCGGGATTATCAGGGTCGAGCCGGATGGCATGTTGCAGATGCGCGATACTCGATTTATAGTTATTTTCATCGAAATAGAGCATGCCCATTCCTGCCCAGGCATCGGCCAGCTCGGGATTGAGCGCCAAAGCCTGGCGGTAATATTCGGTGGCCATCTCCCGATCGTTCAGTTTTTCATAGCACTCCGCCAGATAACAGTGTGCCTGAGCGTTATCGGGCTCGAGCGCCAGAAACTCTTTGTAGGTTACAATGGCTTCGGGATAGTGGTCAAGATGAGCCTGCAGATTGGCCTTGTTAAAGTAGGCCGAAGCATACTGGCTATTCAGAGCAATGGCGAAATCGTAGGCTTGAAGCGATTTCTCGAACTGTTCACTGACGCCATACGAGAAGCCCAGATTGTACCAGACGTTTTCCGAGAAGGGATCTTCGTTCAGATATTTGTTGTAATACTCGATACTCTTGTCCGGTTTCCCGATCTTGTCGTAACAGAAGGCCAGATCGTAAAAGACCGCGTAGTTTTGGGGGTTCAACAGCAGTACATCCTGCAGATAGCGCAGTGCCAGATGATACTGTTCCGCTTTTTCGAGCGATACCCCTATATGAAAGGCGAGCGCATCCTTGTCGTCATGATCTGCCCGGGCATAGGCCTTTTCGTAAACACGGCGAGCCTCTTTGGTCTTTCCGGTCATGATGAGCGCATCGCCCTTCAACACCAGAATATCAGCATTATCGGGTTCCATCTTACCGATACGTTCCAGAATACCCAATGCCTCGACCGGCTGCCCTTTGTCGATAAGAATTTCGCTGATTCTCTGTTGAATAGACGTTGATGAGGGATACATACCCACAGCATACTTAGCCGCTTTGGCCGCGAATCCGAAGTTTTCTGTATCGAGATAGTAGTCGATAATGGCTTCGAACTCATGGACATCAAAGAAACAGCGGGTATGGTTTTTTACCATATCCTCGAAGCGTTCTACAGGTCCGAAAACTTCGTCCGGATCGTCTCCCAGCCAATCATGATTTCTACCCATGGCACATTACAAAAATCTTGACAAAGGTAGAAAAATTGGTCGGTATTTTTACACTTCTGTCGAGCGGGTTACGGGTTTTGCTCTTTTCGATCCGGTACGGAGCGGAACCGCTATCAGCAGCCATGCAATGATAGCCAGCATCAGCAGACTGAGCGTTACGGGAGGTGCCTTAAAGAAGGTAAAGAGATCGTAGAGGAAGATGTTCCCTGCGGCGAAGATTGCAATGACCAGGCCCATAAGCGCCTCGCCAGCAATCAGCCCCGATGAGAGCAGAATACCCACATTTTCCATCCGAACTTTGGCCTCTTCGCCAAAATTCCTCTTTCCGGCAGCCATATCGGCCAAACCTTTCACCAATCCGCCTAAAAAGATGGCAAAAGTGGTCTCGAGGGGGAGATACATCCCTACACAAATCAGCATAGGGCTTTTTACCTGCATCAGAATCAGCGCGGCGCCCATCAGCATACCGCCAATAATCAGCGGCCAGGCCATGGCTCCCTCAACAATCCCTTTCGACATAATCGACATCAGGCTGGCTTGCGGTGCCGAAAGCTCTTTGCTGCCGAATCCGCCCTGGTAACCCTCTTTCAGCCCTTTGGCGATATCACCCTCGTTCAGGTAAACCAGCACGCCAAACATCACCGTAGAGGCAATCACCACACCTATCAGGTCGCCCAGCTGCATACGCCAGGGAGTTCCCCCCAGGATATGTCCCGCCTTAAGATCCTGCAACATTTCCCCGGCCACTGCGGCCGATACGCAAACAATGGCAGCTACCCCCAGGACCGTGGCCACACCTTCAATTCCCCGGGCGCCAAGGCCTACCATAATCAGGGCAGTAACCACCAGCGCAGTAAGGGTTAAGCCGCTGATAGGGTTATTGCTCGAACCCATAATCCCCACCAGATAGCCCGATACCGCTGCGAAAAAGAAAGCAAGCAGCGTAAGTACAACGGCAGCAGTAACTGCCGATATCACTGAGGTGCCAAAAATATACCAGGCAATAAAAAAGGTAAGCAGACCTACGCCAAACACACCGGCCATCACCCAGGTAAAGGGGAGATCCTTTTCGGTACGCTCCACCACCCTTTCCGATCCTGCAGTGGCCTTTTTTACATCATTAACCGAACGTCGAATTCCTTCGCTAAGACTCTTTCGCATTTTAAAGAGTGTGAGCGCGGCACTCACCAACATACCTCCGATAGCAATAGGCCGCACCACAAATTTCCAAACAGAGTACGACTGTTGTGTCCAGGCCTTTTCCGCAGCTTCGGCAGCTCCGAGCGAGGGATCGGCGGCCATCATCGCCGCCTGCATTGCCTCTATATTGAGCGAAGGCCCCCTAAAATAGAGAATCCTGGGCACTAAAAGGCCCCATGCCAGCACTCCGCCGCTAAAGTTGAGCGAAGCCAGCTTCGGACCGATAATATAGCCCACACCCATATAGGCAGGGCTGATACCGGGCGAACCCACCAGCATTCCCCCTTCGCCTGTGAAACCGGAACCGGCAATGGCCTTCTTCCCGAAGAGCACAAATTTCTCCCAATAGGTGGCAAAAAAGCGAAGTTCGCCCAATAGTTTAATCAGCGCGCCCAAACCCATAGCCACAAAGAGATGTTTCGAACTCCCCTTGCTTTTTTGTCCCGCCTTATGAATCTCGGCGGCTGCTACCGATTCGGGGTAGGGAAGCTCCTTATCTTCTACCATCACCTTACGCAGAAGGGCAACAAACATAATGCCCAACACACCCCCTGCAATCAAAATCAACGTGGAGGTAACATAATTTCCCGGTGTGAAAAAGGGATTCCAGATGCCTGCAATAAAAAAGGCGGGGAGCGTGAAGATAGCCCCGGCTGCCACCGATTCGCCAATCGAGCCAATGGTACGGGCCATATTCTCCTCCAAAATGTTCCCCTTTAACAGCTTAATCACTGCCATTCCGATTACCGCGGCCGGATAGGTTGCAGCAATGGTCATACCTGCTTTTAAGCCCAGGTACGCATTGGCTGCTCCCAGTACTACCGCAAGTACCAGCCCTACCAGCACTGCTTTAAGGGTAAACTCCGGCCAATCTTTTCCGGATCCGGGGCTCTTTTTCAAAGGAGTAGTTTCTGCCATAATGAGAGAGTTTTAGCAATTTCCCGGTAAAAGTACATTTTTTTTTACCTTTGTGGCCGTCTCTAAATCCCTTTCCGATATGGCTATTTTTCGGCGGCTTCTTCTCTATTGTGCTGCAACCTGCATTTTCCTACAGGCCTGCGGGCCGGGGTATACCCCAATGGAGTTCGAAACGCTCACTTTGAAGCGAAACAGTTCGGAATTAGACGGCGATACCCTTGCATCGCTCTCTCTGCACTTCTCCCTGCCCGTAGTGAAGGGGGAGGTGCCCCTGCGCGACTCCTTGCTGGCTTTCTACAAATCGTTCTATGCCGACTCTCTGACTCATCCCCTCGACATCTCGCTCGATTCTGTATCACGCGCTCTCATGACAGACTATATCTTCCTGAAGCAGAACGATACCACCGAAACCTCCTATCGCTATTGGAGCTACACATTCGGAGGGCGCATAGTCTTCGAGAACCGAAAGGTGATTACCGCCGAAGCCTCGGTGGTCGCCGCCGAAGCGCTGATGCAGGCCACCGACCTCTACTCTTTGGCTGTTTTCAACAAAACCACCGGCCAACGCATCGACTACCGGCAATTGGTAGCAGACGAAGTTCAGCTGCTTGAGATTGCCGAACGGGCCTTCCGTTCCGAATACGGACTGGGTAAGAACGACCCTTTTTCGGATGCGGGCTTCTTTTTTCGTCAAAACCGCTTTTTCCTTCCCCGCAACTTCACCTTTGCCGAAAATTCCATTCTCTTCCTTTACAACCGTTTCGAGATTGCCCCGCGGGGCAGAGGACAGGTGGTTCTGAAACTCCCTATCGACAAAGTGAAGAAGTGTCTTAACCTGGACCTGGTTCGATAATGCCGGGCATTGCCCCCTCTTAATCACCCTCCCCTTTCTCTTTTCCCTCTCTCAAATCCGAACAATGGCCGACGATAAAAAAATCATCTTTTCGATGGTGGGTGTCAACAAGATATTCCCTCCCCATAAACAGGTTCTCAAAGATATCTACCTCTCTTTCTTCTATGGTGCCAAAATCGGTATCATAGGTCTCAACGGCTCCGGTAAGTCTACCCTGATGAAGATTATTGCCGGCGTTGAGCGCTCCTTCCAGGGCGAAGTGGTCTTTTCGCCCGGCTACACTGTGGGCATGCTCGATCAGGATCCCCGGCTCGATGATTCCAAAACCGTGATAGAGGTTGTCCGCGAAGGGGTTCAGGAGGTGATGGATCTGCTGAAAGAGTACGAAGAGGTGAACCTTCGCTTCATGGAGCCACTCGATGACAACGAGATGGCCCGTCTTATTGAACGACAGGGTGAACTCACCGAGAAAATAGATCATGTCGGGGGGTGGGATATCGACAGCAAGCTGGAGAGAGCTATGGATGCCCTTCGCTGTCCGGAGGGCGACACCTCCGTAGCCATCCTTTCGGGAGGAGAACGTCGCCGTGTGGCCCTCTGCCGCCTCTTACTGCAGGAACCTGATGTATTGCTTCTCGACGAGCCTACCAACCACCTCGATGCTGAGTCGGTCGACTGGCTGGAACAGCATCTGCAACAATACAAGGGTACCGTAATTGCGGTTACGCACGACCGCTACTTCCTCGACAACGTGGCCGGCTGGATTCTCGAACTCGACCGCGGCGAGGGCATTCCCTGGAAAGGGAACTACTCCTCCTGGCTTGAGCAGAAGGCCGCCCGCCTCAAGATGGAGGAGAAACAGGAGAGCAAACGGCGAAAGACTCTCGAACGCGAACTGGAGTGGGTACGGATGGCTCCCAAGGCCCGCCATGCGAAAGCCAAGGCCCGTTTGGGAGCCTACGACAAACTGCTTAACGAAGATGTAAAGCAAAAAGAGGAGCGGCTCGAATTGTATATTCCCAACGGCCCCCGTCTGGGGAACCAGGTAATCGAGGCCAAAGGGGTATCTATGGCCTACAACAGCCGGGTGCTCTTCGAAGATCTCACCTTCTCGCTTCCTCCTGCCGGCATTGTTGGGGTTATCGGGCCCAATGGCGCCGGGAAAACCACGCTCTTCCGGCTGATTATGGGTCTTGAGAAACCCACTACGGGCAGCTTCGAAATCGGATCGACGGTAAAAGTTTTACCCTGCAAAACATCGCCTTTATACTTT
>CAYVJA010000003.1:46538-53477 GCA_964451605.1 uncultured Bacteroidales bacterium
GATCGACGGTAAAACTGGCCTACGTCGACCAGACCCACCGTGATATTATTCCGGAAAAGACCGTTTATCAGGTGATTGCTCGCGACAGCGAATGGGTCTCTCTGGGAGGGAAACAGGTCAATGCCCGTGCCTATGTATCGCGCTTCAATTTTAGCGGAGCCGATCAGGAGAAAAAGTGTGCCGTGCTCTCGGGCGGCGAGCGCAATCGCCTTCATCTGGCACTGGCACTTCGCGAAGAGGGAAACGTACTCCTGCTCGATGAGCCCACCAACGACATTGACGTTAACACACTGCGTGCCCTGGAAGAGGGGCTTGAGAATTTTGCCGGCTGTGCCGTGGTGATATCGCACGACCGTTGGTTTCTCGACCGCGTGGCCACTCACATTCTTGCCTTCGAAGGCAACTCGGCAGTCACATTTTTCGAAGGATCCTACTCCGAATACGAAGAGGATCGCAAAAGGCGGCTCGGCGACGAAGCGCCTACCCGTATCCGTTACAAAAAACTTATGGATTAATTATCTGTCATGGCTATTCAGAAACCCTCCATACCCAAAGGGACCCGCGACTTTTCGCCGGTCGAGATGGAACGACGCAATTATATTTTCAACACCATCCGCTCGGTTTTTGCCCTTCACGGCTACCAGCAGATTGAAACTCCTTCCATGGAGAACCTCTCCACCCTTCTGGGAAAATATGGCGAAGAGGGCGACAAACTGCTCTTCCGGATTCTTAATTCGGGCGATTTTCTCTCGAAAACAGACCGTTCGATGCTGCTTGAGGGGGCCTCTCCCCAACTCTCCGCACTGCTTTGTGAAAAGGGACTTCGGTACGATCTGACGGTCCCCTTTGCCCGCTATGTGGTGCAGAATCAGGCCGACATTGTTTTCCCCTTTAAGCGTTACCAGATTCAACCGGTATGGCGGGCCGACCGCCCTCAGAAAGGTCGCTACCGTGAATTTTTCCAGTGCGATGCCGACGTGGTGGGAAGCGACTCCCTTCTGAACGAACTGGAACTGATGCAGATCATAGACCGGGTTTTTCATCTCCTCAAGATAGCCGTTGTGGTAAAAATCAACAATCGAAAAGTGCTGGCCGGTATTGCTGAATACATCGGGCAGCCAGATAAGGTAACCGATATTACCGTAGCGATTGATAAAATGGATAAAATCGGGCTCGAAAAGGTTCGTGAGGAGCTCCTGGAGAAATCCATCCCGGCCTCAGCCATTGAAGCCCTTGAACCGGTACTCACCCTCTCCGGCAACAATCGTGAAAAGCTGGCAACCCTTTCCAAACTCTTCGAGGGGCAACCCACCGGAACCAAAGGGGTTGAAGAGCTTACCGAACTTTTAGATCTGGCCGAAGCAGCACATCTAGAGGTTTCGTACGAACTCGATCTCACCCTTGCCAGAGGCTTAAACTATTACACCGGTGCCATCTTCGAAGTGAAGGCCCTTGATGTCCAGATTGGGAGCATAAGCGGTGGCGGCCGTTACGACAACCTGACCGGTATCTTTGGTTTGCCGGGGCTCTCAGGGGTTGGAATCTCTTTTGGTGCCGATCGTATATACGACGTTCTCATGCAGACCAATGGTTTTCCCCCATCGGTTGCCGAATCACCCCGCCTTCTTTTCCTGAACTTTGGCGGCTCCGACGTTGCCTTAAGCCTTCAGTACCTGCGATGGGTGCGCGAAGCCGGCATTCGTGCCGAAATATACCCCGACCCCGTTAAAATCAAAAAGCAGATGGCCTATGCCAATGCCCGCAACATAGCCTATGTAGCCATACAAGGCGAAGAGGAGATTGAAAAAGGGGTAATCTCGGTGAAAAACATGACCACAGGCGAACAAAAACAAATTCTCCCGCGAGAGCTGGGAGAATTCATCAGTTAACTACTATCCATTTGCGCGCCAGCGCAGCATTAGAGCACTAGAGCATTAATCTTCCCCGCCTCTGTCTCCTCTCATATCCCTAAGGATCAGGTGCCTGAATTGAACTTCGGCCTTGTAGAGAGCCAGGATTTTCTTGGGAGGAAGAAAAGTGGAGAGGGTACGTTGGAATTTCTCCTGTAGACCGGCGTCTTCTCGCACAATTTGCATATAGCGGAAAAGGTCTTTGTTGGGATCGGTGCTTTTCTCGGCTCGCATCAGAATCTCTTGTTTCTCGAACTCCAGACGGTTGCGGTGAAAGCTGTACATATTGTACTCGGGCCAGAAGCGGGTAGCTTCCTGAGGGGTCAGGTTCATCTTTTCGGTGAAGAAGGCAATGCGTCGCGTCTCCATGTATTTTTGGAACGCCTCGCGATCCTTGTCTTGCATTCGGTTACCGGGCTGGCGTTCGCCTCGGCCTCTCTGATCCCACTCATTCCGGGTTTTATCACCTTCGGAGGGAGCCGGTCCCGGCTGCCAGTTGCCCGGGTTGAAGGGTTGGGTAGGCATGCCTGTAGGGCCGGAAAACTGGGCAAAGACTATATGGCTGAGAGCAAGAAGCAAAGAAAGAGTAAGAAGAGCTTTTTTCATATGCAGAGAAAGAACAATTAATAGAGAAGCCCTACATCGGACGACGCAACCGTGAGAATATCCAGGTCGCTAACTCTCTCGGCAATGTAGAGGAGCTGTTCGTCGGTGTACGACTCCATCTCTTCCGGGGTGGCCGAGGGATCTTCCCACACTTCGGTTTCCCAGGTTTCCAGTGAAAGATCGGAAACATAATTATAGGAAGCCGATTCAGAGAGGGTGGCAACTTCGGGATTATTCTTTTCGGAGGGTCCGAAAGCATCCTTTTGAATGAAGAAATAAATCCCGGCCAGTGCAGCAGCGGCAGCCAGATAGGGCAAAACTACCCTGCGGAACGCAACTACACGGGCTGCAGGCCTTTTGGCCGGCTCAACCCGCATCATAATGCGCTCTTCCAGAGATTCGAAGTACCCCTTGGGGGTTTCGAACGGATCTTTTATGTGCGAAATATCAATCATACCCTGTAGACGAATATGGAAACCAAAGGTTTAAAGATTGCGAATATATTTTTCTATTTTTTTTGCCGCGAAATGGTAGGAGGCCTTCAGAGCGCCCACTGAGGTATCCAGCAGCGAAGACATCTCCTCGTAACGGATATCTTCGAAATAGCGCATAGTAAAAACCAGACGCTGTTTTTCGGGGAGCGAGAGAATGGCCTTCTGAAAGGCCTCCTGCAACTCATCGCCATGGAACCAGGGATCCGATTTCATGCGCGAAATCATCTCATCCTGAGCCTCCTCATTACTAATGCGCAATTCGTGCTTTTTCTTCTCCAGAAACGAGAGCGCCTCATTGGTGGCAATCCGGTACATCCAGGTAGAGAGCTTCGACTCCCCGCGGAAACCTTCCAGTCCCTTCCAGATTTTTATAAAGGTGTTCTGAACTACATCGTCGGCATCCTCATGTACAAGGACAATTCTTCGGATATGCCTATAAAGCCGCTCCTGGTTCTCGCGCACAAGAACCCTGAAGGCCTCTTCCCGGGTTTTGGGATGTTTGAGCCGTTCAATCAGATCATGTTCGCTAAGGGTTGTCACGGCGAAGAGATCAGTGAAGGGGTTGAAAGAGGACGTTTGCTCTCCAGCTCGGCACGCAGAACACGTACGGTACTGTCGAAGGAAACGCGATAGCTCTCCTTAATCGGTTCGACCGGAGGCGATTTTATCTTGAGAGGGTTAGTCGGTGAACCATTCTGCCACACCCGAAAGTCGAGATGGGGACCGGTCGACAAACCCGTAGAACCCACGTAGCCAATTACATCGCCCTGCCTCACACGACTGCCCACCTTTAATCCTTTGGCATAGCCCGAGAGATGCAGATAAGCGGTTGTATAGACACTATTGTGGCGAATTTTCACCGTATTGCCGCCACCTCCCTGGTAGCTTCGCGCAATTACTGTGCCGTCGCCGATACTCATCACCGGGGTTCCCCTGGGAGCCGCGTAATCTACACCCGTGTGTGCCCTCACCACCTTCAGTACCGGGTGGCGCCGGGCATACGAAAAGCCCGAGCTGATCCGGCTAAAACTCAGGGGCGCCTTCAGGAACTCTTTCCGGAGGCTCTGGCCCTTCTCGTTCCAGAACGAACCCACACTGTCCTGCACATAATAGTAGGCATCAAAAACAGAGTCGTTCGAAGTGAAGCGGGCCGACCATATCTGGCCAATCCCGATAAATGTGGTATCTACATACAGTTCATCATAAATGGCAGAGAAGCGGTCGCCCTTCTGTAATCCGAAAAAATCGACAGTCCAGGCGTAGATATTCGACAGTTCAAGCCCCAGGAGTGGGCTCAACTGTTTGTCCTTCATTGCATTCCAAAGAGAAGTGGAGATTTCGGCCTCAGCGTATCTTCGCTGTGTCGTAACCGGTTTTTCACCCTTTGTAACTACCACCGGTTGAGTAAGATCGAAGCGGTAATACTCGGTGGCCGAGTGTTCGTAGACAACCGAAGCCAGAGAATCGGGTGCATGCAGCGGATAAAAAGCCTTGTACAAATTGCCCGCCCGTACCTTTCGCAGATCGAACACCTCTTTCGAGGCCTCCTGAAGCTGTCCGATGTGACCGGGAAGGGCTCCCAACTGCTTAAAGAGCTCACCAAAGACCTGATTCCTGGGCACCGATCCCACAACAATCCGAAAAGAATCAACGGCAAGTCCATATTCGCGGAGTACCTCCGGCTCCGGCTCGGACGGAGGTGTTGCCGGCTCTTCGTTGATTCCGGAGTCAGAGAACAGCCCGTAAAGCATCCAAAGCAGCACCGCACACAGCACTGAAACAATCGCTATAATCCCCCTTTTCTTTCCCGTCATTCTCTTGCGCTTTATGGAATGAGGTAAAATTAACTCTTAATCCGGTCGAAACCTTCACCGAAAACCCCCATCACACTATTCATGGAGAGAAAGGCGTTGGGATCCTCCTCTTTCACGATCCTGAGCACATGCGACGACTCGTTTTTCCGTGTCATCACCAGGAGAACCATCGACTCTTTTTTGGAGTACCAACCCTGTCCATGCAGGAGCGTTACACCTCTTCCCACTTCAGACGAAATCCGGCGGGCAATTTCCTCGTGTTTGGCTGAGAAGATCCAGATCTGAAAGGACTGCTGATTACCTGTGAGCACCAAATCTATCACATACGAGGAAATCACCATGTAACAGTAGCCGTAGATCACCTTTTCGATAGATTGAAATATCAGATACGATGAGGTAATCACCAGCACATCCACATACATGATAATGCGGCCCGGGCTGATATTTCGCGACCGGGCAATCACCATGGCTACAATATCGGTTCCTCCGCTGCTGCCGTTTTGGGTGAAGAGCATACCCACTCCCAGCCCTCCGAGGATACCCCCGATTACGGTGGCCATAAAAGTGTCGGAAACCAAAGGCTCCGTTATAATCCGCTGAAACAGAATGAGCATTACCGAGAGGGAGGCCACGCCATACACGGAACGGAGTGCAAAAGCCTTACTTACCTTCAGACTAGCCAGGTAGAAGAGGCCCAGATTCAGCAAAATCAAAGAGTAGCCAACCGGGATATCCGTAGCGAAGAAAATCAGGGTGGCTACGCCGCTGGCTCCGCCACCGGTGACATCGCTGGGAATCAAAAAGCCGGCCCATGCAATGGCAAGAATCATCAGCCCCAGCGTACTGATAAGATACGATCGGATAGAATCCCACAAGGTGCCCGGTCGTTTCATGTTAAAGCCCTTTTATACCACAACGTTAATAATTCGCTTTGGAACTATAATGATTTTCTTCGGTTTTTTTCCTTCGAGCCATTTTGCTGAGAGTTCGTGGCTGAGAACCGCCTGTTCCATATCCGAAACAGCCATATCGAGCGGCAACTCCAGCATGAACCGTGTCTTCCCGTTGAAGGAAACCGGATAGGAAAACCGGCTCTCCACAAGGTAGGCATCGATGGCTTCGGGGAAAGAAGCTTTCAGTACTCCTTCCGTGTAACCCAGTGCTTCGTACAACTCCTCGGCAAGATGGGGTGCAAAGGGTGCCAGCAGCCGGACCAACGGATCAAGAATTGCCCGTTTATGGCACTTTTCATCCTGCAACTCGTTGAGGCAGATCATAAAAGCACTAACTGCCGTATTGAATGAGAACGATTCAATATCGGATCCGATTTTTTTGATGGTTTTGTGCAGAATGCGCAACTCTTGTTCGGAGGGCTCCTCATTTGTCAACAGCGAATTGCCGTCGCGATCGAAAAAGAGATTCCAGAAGCGGCGCAGAAAACGGTGTACCCCCTCAATCCCCGCAGTATCCCAAGGTTTCGACTGTTCGAGCGGCCCGAGAAACATCTCGTACATACGCAATGTGTCGGCGCCGTAGCCTTCAACCACCTGATCGGGATTCACCACATTGTACATCGACTTCGACATCTTCTCTATAGCCCATCCGCACACATATTTACCCTCTTCCAGAATAAATTCGGCATCGGCATTCTCGGGGCTCCAGGCGCGGAATTGCTCCAGATTAAGGATATCGTTCTGGACAATATTCACATCAACATGTATCTCGGTTACATCGTAACTATCTTTTAATCCGTACGATACATAGGTTTTGGAGCCCTTTATCCGGTATACAAAATTGGACCGGCCCTGGATCATTCCCTGATTTACCAGCTTCTTAAAGGGCTCATCCTCGCAAGCCACCCCGATATCGAAAAGAAACTTGGTCCAGAACCGGCTGTAAAGGAGGTGGCCTGTGGCATGCTCAGTTCCTCCCACATAGAGATCGACATTCCGCCAGTACCGGTTCTTTTCGGGATTAATCAGCTGTTGAGTATTATTGGGGTCCATGTAGTGCAGGTAGTAGGCCGACGATCCGGCGAATCCGGGCATCGTACTCTGTTCCAGCGGATAACCATTGTAACTCCAGTTTTTTGCTCTGCCCAGCGGGGGTGCCCCC
>CAYVJA010000003.1:53487-55960 GCA_964451605.1 uncultured Bacteroidales bacterium
GACTTCGGGAAGCACAATGGGCAGATCCTTTTCGTCGACGGTGTGGGGCAGTCCATCCTTGTAATAGATTGGGAACGGTTCTCCCCAGTAGCGTTGCCGGCTAAAGATGGCATCGCGCAGACGATAGTTTACTTTTCGTGTTCCGAGACCCCGTCGCTCCACTTCGTCGATGGCCATCGGGATGGCTTCGGCCACGGTTTTTCCGTTTAGGAAACCCGAATTTATCATGATTCCCTCTTTGGCATCGAAACTCTCGTTCGAGATATCGCATCCCTCAACCAGGGGAACAATGGGAAGCGAAAAGTGGCGAGCAAAAGCGTAGTCGCGCGCATCGTGCGCAGGAACCGCCATAATTGCACCGGTTCCGTATCCGGCCAGTACATAGTCGCTTACCCAGATGGGTACCTCCTCGCCGGTAAAGGGATTCACGGCATACCCGCCTGTGAAGACTCCGGTAACCGTTTTTGTGTCGGCCTGCCGTTCGCGTTCGTTCCGTTTCTTCACCAACTCCAGATAGTTGGCTACTGCCTTTTTCTGATCCGGAGTGGTTACTTTATCGACCCAACTGCTTTCGGGAGCCAGCACCATAAAGGTGACCCCGAAAATGGTATCGGCACGGGTGGTAAAAATGAGCATCTGTTCGGAGAGTCCCTTTATCGGGAATAGTACCTCGGCTCCCTGCGAGCGGCCAATCCAGTTGCGCTGAATCTCCTTCAGCGAGTCGGTCCACTCCACGGTATTGAGCCCGTCGAGAAGCCGTTGTGCGTAGGCCGAGATGCGCAGCGACCACTGTTTCATCTCCTTTTGAATTACCTCATGGCCACCCCGTACAGAGAGGCCCTCTTTTACTTCATCGTTGGCCAGTACCGTTCCCAGTGCCGGGCACCAGTTTACTTGTGTGTCGGCCAGGTAGGCCAGACGGTAATCGAGCAGCAGCGTGAGCTGCTCCTGCTCCGACATCCGGTTCCATTCGGCAGCCGAAAAGATCTGTGCACAAGAATGCGCAGCATTCACTGAACCATTGCCTTCCCGGGCAAAGCGTTCTGTTAACCGCGAAATGGGTTCGGCCTTGTCAATATCTTTGTTATACCAATGGTGGAACATCTGGATAAAAGCCCACTGTGTCCATCTGTAATATACCGGTTCGCAGGTTTTTACTTCACGGCTCCAATCGAACGAAAACCCAATCTGGTCCAGCTGTTCACGATACCTTGCAATGTTCTTTTCGGTGGTTATGGCCGGATGTTGGCCTGTTTGGATAGCATACTGCTCGGCAGGGAGTCCGAAAGCATCGTACCCCATGGGGTGGAGTACATTAAAGCCTTTCATCCGTTTATACCGGGCAAAAATATCGGACGCAATATAGCCCAGCGGGTGGCCCACATGCAGACCGGCCCCCGAAGGGTAGGGAAACATGTCTAACACATAATATTTTGGGAGCGTATTATCCTCCACCACGCGGTAGGCGTTTTGATTGATCCAGCGGCTTCGCCACTTAGACTCTAACTCTGAAAATG
The DNA here is from genome assembly GCA_964451605.1 of uncultured Bacteroidales bacterium. Taxonomy (GTDB): domain Bacteria; phylum Bacteroidota; class Bacteroidia; order Bacteroidales; family UBA4181; genus JAQVSH01. The sequence continues at coordinate 55,005 of CAYVJA010000003.1, forward strand.
AATATTCCATGGATGACTGCGAAATGCTGCGCTATTGAAAAAGGCAAAGGTAAAAATAATTCGGCATGTTCAGGTTCGCGAAAAAATGTTACTTTTGCACCGTTTCTCACCGGCCGCGTAGTTCAGTTGAATAGAACGTCAGATTCCGGTTCTGAAAGTCACAGGTTTGAGTCCTGTCGCGGTCACACATATTGCAGAGCCTTCCTGGTTCAAACACCTTTTACGGGACAAAGCATAGCGTTTTGTCCCGTTTTTATTTTTAGATTGGAAATCTTGGGCCGGATCCTGTTCATAATTTCTTCGACCTGCTTACCTTTAGGCCGATTCAAGCGTTACGCTCAATTTTCGATATTGCATGCAATAATCCTCTCTCTCCCATGAACCGATTCTTAAAACCCCAGACCCGCTCTGTTTCTCGTCACTTTTTGTCACTGCTCCTGATCCTCTTTTTTCACCTCTTGTTTTCTGCGCAATCGGTTCAAGCGCAGCAACCCTCAGTGCAGCAGCGCGGCAGCCGAACCATCTCGGTTCACGATCCCGTTATGGCACTCCATAACGGCACCTACTACCTCTTCTGTACCGGGTTCGGGGTCTCTGTCTTCTCCTCTGTCGACATGAAAGAGTGGAAACGGGAAAAGAGCGTCTTCGCCGAGCCTCCTGCCTGGGCAGTCGAAGCCGTAAAAGGGTACAATGGCCACACCTGGGCTCCCGACATCGCCTTCTTTAACGGCCAATACTACCTCTACTACTCTGTATCTGCCTTCGGGAAAAACACCTCCTGTATCGGGGTAGCCACCAACAAAACCCTTGACCCTTCCGATCCCCAATTTCGTTGGGTCGACCACGGTAAACTGATAGAATCAATTCCCGGGAAAACCAATTGGAACGCTATCGATCCCAACCTCATTACCGATGCAAAGGGGAATCCCTACCTGGCCTTCGGCTCTTTCTGGGAT
>CAYVJA010000003.1:55970-82032 GCA_964451605.1 uncultured Bacteroidales bacterium
CCGGATGCCTTGGCTGTCGACGACGACCTGGAGCGTATTCCCACCATTGCCTCCCGCAAGTCGAGTTCACGCGAACCCAATCCTCCTGCTGTCGACAACAATCCCGTCGATGCCGGCGGAAATGCGATTGAGGCTCCTTTCATCTTTAAAAAAGGGCAATACTACTATCTTTTTGCCTCTATCGATTATTGCTGTAAAGGGGTGAACAGTACCTATAAAATGGTGGTTGGCCGAGCCAAAAAAGTTACCGGGCCCTATCTCGACCGCAGTGGAAAATCGATGGCTACCGGCGGCGGCACCCTTTTGCTCGAAGGAGATGAAAACTGGCACGGAGTGGGCCATAACGCTGTAGTGGCAGTAGATGGTACCGATTATCTCATCTTCCACGGTTACGATGCCAACGACAACGGCCGCTCAAAACTGCATATCGAAAAACTAAGCTGGGATAACAAACAATGGCCGAAAATTGCTGATATGTGGTGAGAATCAGGCATTGTTTCTAAGCCGAATGAAAATTATAAGGGGCGCTTCCGGATGGGAAGCGCCCCTTTTTTGACACAGGTGACCTGTGCTGATCAAATGCCGGTGCAATTTGCTATCCGGCTGCAACAATTACTCGTTGGTTTTGAACAGCTCCTTTTCGGCCAGTCGCAACGCCTTTTTGGCATTTTCTTCACCTTTCAGAATGTTGGTGATTTTTTCTGCCAACCAAAGGGTGAGCAGTTTGTCGGGATCCATTTGATACATCTCAGCAAGTTTGAGAACCTGCTCTTTCGATGCCTGGCGATCTCCCTTTTCCATAAGACATACAAATGCGGTGTTGGCTTTGATAAAAGCCCCGACTTCTCTCTGCGACGTATTGCGGCTTTCGCGTAAACGTCTGATGTGTGTTCTAAATAGGCCCATAAAAATTGATTTATTTGAGCTCCAAATATATATAATTATTACGGTAATTCAAACTAGTTGGATTTGGAGGTTTTTGTTGTTAAAAAAGGCACTTGTTTTTAGTTTTTATTAAAATGCAATAAATCAGATAACTATGCTTTTCTTTTTCTGTATTGCATAAATTGAATTCAATAATTTTGGCACTTGTCTATACATTCCAAATGCCGAATTAATTCCGCCAAACTAATACCTCTTTCCCATTTAATGCCCCATTTTCAACCTTTTCCGACAGCCGTTTCTCCATCCGAAATCCTGTCAAATCCGTCTAAAAATTACCCTATATAACAATAGTCCAAATTACTAGCACAATAATCGCCCATACCATTTTACCCCTAACTCGTAGTACCTTACCACAGAATTCAATGAATAAATCCTAATATTGCACGATTGCTATCTCATCTTCATTCCCATGCCTTTTCGTTTTCTCGCCTTTTTTCTGATTTTTTCATCACAGGTTACTCTCCTTGCCTCCCCCTTTTCGTTTAGGCATTATAGGGTAGAGCAGGGGCTGGCCTCGAACGGAGTAAGGGATATTTTGCAAGACCGGAGAGGATTTATCTGGATTGCAACCGATGGAGGGCTCAATCGGTTCGATGGTCACGATTTTAAGCGTTTTGCTACGGTTTGGGGCGATACGCTTCTGGCCGAGAACCGTCTGTTTTATTGTCTTTTCGAGGATAGCAGGGGCAAGTTGTGGGCCGGAAGTGAAGAGGGTCTCTTTTGTTACGACAGTACCCGGGAACAGTTTATTCGATTTGGGGCCTCGGCAGGGAATGATCCTCTTATAGATGTTCCTGTCTGGGCGTTGGCCGAGGATGGTAAAGGGCGATTGTGGGTGGGAACCCACGGAAAGGGGGTGTTGAGAGTTTTACCCGACTCTGATCAGATTGAGCAAGTGTTGTTGCCGGATGGCTATCAGCCGGGTTCCGCCAGAGTGGCATCACTGATTTCCGATAGCCGCGGAACCATTTGGGTAGCTTTTCAACGACTCTCAGATCCGCTTCTCTACCTTCCGGCCAATGGAGACAACCTGATACGATTTAAACCTGATCCCGGATATAAGAAACTCGACGGTATTTCTATATGCAATCTCTTTGAAGACAGTAACGGGCTCATCTGGATAACCACCTGGGACGACGGTTTGCTTTCACTCGACAGAAATAGCGGAGAGGTTGAGCAGCATCTTTTTACCAAGGGGGGTGCTGAGATCTCTCACATTCACTCAATAGCCGAGTTGGCTTCGGGCGAACTCCTGATTGGATCCGACTACGGACTGAGCCACTATCGGGTACAATCACGAAAACACTCCCTGATCACCCCTGATCCGGCCGATAGCAGGAGTCTCTCCAATCGGTTTGTTTACCCTATCTTCAAAGATCGTGAGGGGGGTGTCTGGGTAGGTACTTTTTATGGCGGACTCAACTACATGGCTCCCGGAAGCCCGGCTTTCGAACGGTATTTCCCCTCATCGGCACCCTACGCTATGCAGGGATATGTAGTGAGTACCTTTTGTGAGGGGTTGGATGGCGAGATATGGGTGGGAACCGACGATGGCGGTTTGCACCAATTTTCTCCTTCTACCCAGCGGTTTACCCACATCACTCCGTCAAATGCACAGTGGCAGGGAAATGTTCATGCGCTCTGTCTCGATGGAAACACCCTCTGGGTGGGCACCTATACCGATGGTCTCTTCCAGCTCGACACCCGTCAGGGCCGACTCTCCCCCTTTCGGCCTTCGGGCGGTTATCTTCCCTCAGATCTGAGCAGCGTATATAGTCTCTATAAAGACAATACCGGCGTATTGTGGGCCGGTACTATGAGCGGAATACACCACTTTGATCCTCAAACAGGCAACTTTGTTCGTAACATGTGGACCGGTACCACGGTTATGAAGATTCTGCAGGATCCTCTCTCCCGAATCTGGTTCGCCACCCAGGGGCGCGGTCTTTGGATGTACGATAAGAGAGGTGAAACATGGAGTCAGTTTCACACATCGGCCAGTGACTCCACCACCCTTCCCGGCAATGTAATTAACGACATCTGCTTCGATGCCGGTCGCCGCATGTGGGTGGCCACCGATGGAGGCCTTTGCTACTTCGACCCTGCGAAAAATCACTTCGTCCGGGTTAGTCTGCCACTCACACACACGGTAGTCTGCGGAGTGGTTGCCGACCGTGGTCTCCTTTGGCTTACCACCCTTCGGGGGTTGGTGCGCTTCGACCCCGAATCCGGGAAGGGTAAGATTTTTTATCAGAGTCACGGTCTTCAGAGCGATCAGTTTACAACCGGAGCTCTTTTCCGTAGCCGTGAAGGGAAAATCTATGCCGGCACCTCCCATGGCTTCAATGCCTTCCACCCCGGGCAGATTCTCGACAATCCGCATGAAGCCCCGCTGGCGATCACCCAAATCCAACTTTTCAATCGCGAACTGCCTGTTTCGAAAGAGGGGATACTTCGTCAATCGCCCGTCGATCTTCAACACATTACCTTTAGCCACCATCAGAATGTCTTTAGTGTGGCTTTCGTAGCGCTCAGCTATGTAAATCCGGAGCGGAACCTGTTTGCCTACAAATTGGAAGGGTTCGATAACGAGTGGAGCTATGGTGTCGACCTGCGCAAAGCCACTTATACCAATCTGGCAGCCGGTAATTATACCCTCCGTATCAGAGGAGCCAACAGCGACGGCGTCTGGAACCAGACCGAACAAACGCTTTCCCTTACCATTCTGCCTCCTTTCTGGCTTTCACCCCTCTTCCTTGTGCTGTACTGGACATTGGGAATTGGCCTTCTGCTGTTTCTCATCTACTACTTCCACAAACGTTGGGTGACCCGGCAACAGAGAAAGGCCGACGAACTTTTTAAAGCACGCGAAAGTGAACTGCATCAAACCCGCATGCAATTTTTCACCCACATAGCCCACGAAATCCGCACACCTCTTACCCTCATTCTGGCTCCGATAGAGCAGATGCGAAACCATGCTCGGGGCATCCCGTCACACATCGAAGAGTCGCTGCAAACCATCGAACGGAACAGCCGTCACCTTCTTTCACTGGCTCAACAGTGGCTTGACTTCCAGAAGGCCGACAGCGGCACCTTCCGGATGCATTTTCTCCCTGTTAAACCTGACCAGCTCCTGGTGTCGGTATGCCGGAGATTTGAACCGCTCTTCTCATTGCGAAATATTCGTTTCGTTATGAACCTGCCCGAAAACCTTCCTCTCGTCAATGCCGATGCCGACGCCCTGGAAAAAATTGTGGGAAATCTGATAGGCAATGCCATAAAATATACCGACAACCGGGTAGAACTGACCTGTGTGCATCTCGTTGCTCAACACCGACTCTCTATCAGAGTATCCGATAACGGGAAAGGAGTGCCCGAGGCTGAAAGGGAAAAGATATGGAAGCCCTTTTACCAGGTTGCCGGCAGTGACCATTCCGGAGCCGGAATCGGGCTCTCGCTGGTAAAACTACTGGTCGATGCCCACAAAGGGACTCTTCAAATTTACAACAATAACCCGGGTGCCACTTTCGAAGTGCAACTGCCTCTGGGGGGGTCTCCGGCTGTAGTTAATGACGAAACAAAAACAGCGCCATCGGACGAAACAATTGTGGATCTATCCGATTCTCCTGTTATCGATACGGCGATGACGCTTCTCATTGTAGAGGACGACGATGAGATGCGTAATTTTCTGGCCGGGGGGTTTGCTACAGAGTGCTCTGTGCTCACCGCCTCTAACGGAGCCGAAGCGCTTTTGTTTCTCGAGAAACAGCTCCCCGATTTAGTGATTACCGACATCATGATGCCTGAAATAGATGGCATTACGCTCTGTCGGGAAATTAAGCAGAACGTGCTTTGGTGTCATATTCCGGTGATAGCCCTCACAGCCAAAACCGATATGGCATCGAAGATTGAGGGGCTGCAGATTGGCGCAGACGCATACATAGAAAAGCCGTTCTCGCCCGCTTTCCTCCGGGCACAAGTGTGGAATCTCATTGAATCGAGGCGGTTGCTGCGAAAGCGGTTTTCCGAAATGCCTCTTACCCGCCTTTCAGGGGTGGGATCGCATCCTGCCGACAACGAGTTCTTGTCGAAGGTCGACGCCCTGATAGAGTCGCATATCTCTGATGCCGGTTTTTCCATCGATCAGATGGCCGTTGCCCTTTGCGTGAGCCGTTCGGGTCTCTTTGCCAAAATCAAACAGATGACCGGCTTTACTCCCAACGATCTCATCCGGATTATGCGGCTGAAACGAGCTGCACAACTTCTCTCCGAGCGTCGCTACCGGATTAACGAGGTGGCTCTGCTTGTAGGTTTCAACAGTCCTTCGTACTTTGCAAAGTCGTTCTTTCAACAGTTCAAGACCACTCCGAAAGATTTTGTAAAACAGCTCGAAAACCCATGAAAACGCCCTCTATAGCCGCCTTTATCTACGATTTCGACGGTACCCTTTCGCCCGGAAATATGCAGGAGTATGCCTTCATAGAACAACTGGGCATTGAACCCGAACAATTTTGGTCTTGTTCCGAGAGGAGGGCCGTTGAAGCCCGGGGCGACAATATCCTGGCCTATATGTACGAGATGGTGCGGGAGGCAAAGCACAAAGGGGTGAAAATCACCCGTGAGTCTTTTCGCGGTTATGGCTCTCGGATAGAGTTTTTCCCGGGTGTTATCCACTGGTTTGAGCGGGTGAACCAATACGCAAAGCAAAAGGGAGTTCAACTGGAGCATTACATCGTCTCGTCGGGATTACGCGAAATGATTGAGGGAACACCCATTTGCCGGCATTTTACCAAAATCTACGCCTCCGGGTTTATGTACGACGCCAACGGGGTGGCTGACTGGCCGGCCCTGGCAGTGAACTACACCACCAAAACCCAATTCCTCTTCCGCATCAATAAAGGCGAACTCGACGAGTGGGACGGCAATCGAATCAATGCCTACATGGCTGTTTCAGACCGCCGTATCTCCTTTCGCTATATGAGCTACTTTGGCGATGGATCGACCGATATCCCCTGTATGAGGCTGGTAAAGGAGCAGGGCGGCTATGCCGTGGCCGTATACCGGCCGGGAGGTGAGGCCAAAGTAGCGCCTCTCCTTAGCGAGAAGCGGGTACAATTCACCGCTCCGGCTGATTATTCGGCCGGAGAGCGACTTGAACGGCTCGCCTTTGCAATGATTGACAAATGGTCGGCCGAAATGGCACTCGAGGAGGCTGCCGGCTAATCTTTTGCGAAGGGGGTTGCTCTGTTACCGTCCCGGAGCGTTGAGGATCTCTTCGAGAAGGGTGGTCAGAAAGTCGCGAGTGTTCCATCCCATAGCAGCAATTTGCTGAGGCACAAAACTTTGTCGGGTCATCCCGGGTATCGTGTTCACCTCCAGGAAATAGAGCTCGTCGTGGCAAATCATATAATCTATTCGCACCACTCCTCTGCAACCTATGGCATCATAAATGGTGCACGACAGTTGTTCGCACCGCTTCCAGAGTTCCGGACTAATGCGTGCGGGGGTGATTTCACGCGATTTCCCAAGATACTTGGCATCGTAATCGAAAAACTCCGTTTCGGGCACCACTTCGGTAATGGGCAATACGCACATGGCTCCCTCTTTGCGTAGCAGACCGCAGGTAATCTCAGTCCCCTGCAGAAACGACTCCACAATAATCTCCGAATCGTGGACAAAGGCCCTTTCGAGTGCCGGGAGGAGTTCTGCCTCCGACTTAATCTTCGAAACCCCGAAACTCGACCCTCCGTTATTGGGCTTAATAAAACAGGGAAGCCCTACTTGCGCAATCACCTCCGACGGGTTTACCGGAAACCCTTTCTTAAGCAGAAGCCCCTTGGCCATAGGTACTGAGAACTTTTCCAGAAAGGCTTTGCAGCTATACTTATTGAATGTAAGCGCCGACGCCAGAATCCCGCAACCCGTATAGGGGATGGAGAGCAGTTCGAAATAACCCTGCAGTTTTCCATCTTCGCCCGGTGTGCCATGAATCAGAATGTAGGCAGCGTCGAACTGCAATAAGGAGTTATTCACCCTTGCTGTAAAGTGATCTTTGTCTATGGGGTAGGAGTTTCCGTCTACCTGAACTGTCCCTTCCTGCCCCCTGATTGTCACCAAATAGACCTCATAACGGGTGGTGTCGAACTCCGAAAGCACATATTCGGCACTTCGGAGCGACACCTCAGCTTCGGCCGAGTTGCCCCCGGCCACCAAAGCAATCTTTTTCATTCCTCACGTATAGAATTAAGCGGGGTTGCGGGTAACTCCGCGATCGGGGACTCTCCCTCTTCGTCGGTAAAGAGCTCGCGGCCCACAATATAGTTTCTCCATTTTTCAATCACTGCGGCCATATCAGGCGCCATCTCCACCTCGAACTGCATCGGTTTTCCCGTAACCGGATGGATAAAACCCAACATCCGAGCATGCAGTGCCTGGCGCGGCATCAGCTTAAAACAGTTGTTTACAAACTGCTTATACTTGGTAAAAGTGGTTCCCCGCAATATTTCCATGCCTCCGTAGAGGGTATCGGCAAACAGCGGATGGCCGGCATGCCGGAAGTGAGCCCTGATCTGGTGGGTTCGTCCCGTCTCAAGCCGACAAGAAACCAGCGATACATATCCGAAGCGCTCCAGTACTTTATAGTGTGTAATAGCCGGCTTTCCCTCGCTGCCATCAGCAAAAACCCACATTTGCAGTCGATTTTTCGGATTCCGACCAAGATTACCCCCGAAAGTTCCCTCTTTTTCTTCCATTTCGCCCCAAACCAGCGCCTGGTATTCCCGACGAGTGGTGTGGTCGAAAAATTGCCTGGCCAGGTGAGCCATCGCAAACTCCGTTTTGGCTACTACCAAAAGTCCGGATGTATCTTTATCTATGCGGTGAACCAATCCCGGACGCAACTCGCCTGTCTGAAAAAGGGGCAGATCTTTCAGATGCCAGGCCAGCCCGTGCACCAATGTACCTGTATAATTGTTGAACCCGGGATGCACCACCATACCGGCCGGCTTATTCACCACCAACAGTGCATCGTCTTCGTAAATAATGGAAAGCGGAATATTTTCCGGCACAATGGTGGTATCGCGTGGCGGAGTGGCCATCACAACCGAAATCTCGTCGGCCGGCTTAATTTTGTAACTCGATTTTACTGCCTTTCCGTTTACCCGAATGGAACCGGCATCGGCCGCACTCTGAATTTTATTGCGCGACACATTCTCTATCCGATGGGTCAGGAACTTGTCAATCCGGATCGGGGCCTGCCCCTTATCTACAATAATCCGGTGGTGCTCATATAGATCGGAGCTTTCGCCCATAAGCTCCTCTGCAAGTTCTTCGTACCCCTGCCCGTCGGTTTCCGCAGCGGGAACGGCTTCGGGTTGGGGGGGTGAATAGGCTTCGGGTTGGGTAACGGATTTGGAGCTGCGCGACATAATGTGAAGGTTCTGTTAAGGTTGGGCGATCACAATCCGTTTCACTGTCAATTTCCCGTTCGAAGTACGGATACGCAACAGATAGAGGCCATTGGGCAGCGACGGCAGCGCTAATTGTACTGCGTCGCCATCGGGCGTTCCATTCTGCGGCCCCATAGTGCCCGGGAGATAGCGGTACACCACCCGGCCTGATCCATCGAGCAGCTGTACCTCGGTAAAGGTTTCCGTTGCATGGGGCGGAGTAAGTGTGATGGATTGTGCCGCGGGATTGGGTGATACAAAAATTTCATTGCGTGCCAAAGGCGATGGGGGTAATGACGCGGATGTATTTCGTTTTGCCACCGGCCTGATCATGGCTATTCCTGTATGGTCAAGGTCGGAATCTCGCCACCCTTCGCTGCCCAGCCTGAAGAAGAGGGCTCCCTGACGGGGGGTATTACGGTCGAATCCCACATTCAGGAAGTCGGCATGATCCTGGATCCACCCCACATAAAACGGGCCGTTTACCTTCACTGATTTTTCGAGCGGGATAGCATGGTAACGGTTTTCGGGTTGCAGGGTAACTTCCGAAGTGGCTGCGTAGAGAAGAGCCCCGGGTTTCCCGTTGTTATCTGCCCAGATGGCCGGACGGAAACTCACCCGTTCACTGCCTGTGGCAACCGTAGCATTCAGCCAGATCTCCACTGCCGAAATGGAATCGGGTACAAAAGCCCAATACGATAGTGCCACCGAACCGGCGCTCTCCTCTATGCCATAGCCCGCTTCGGCCGAGCCGTCGTCGCGTGCAAAGCGCCTTCCGAAGGTCTGAATGAACTGCAGTGTGTCGTTGGTTTTTGGATCGCCTCCAAAGGTTTCAATCCAGGCTTTTAGCAGATACCGGGCCGAATCGGCAGCCTCCTGCGCGTATGGGGCATCGATGGCTTTGGTATAACGGGTTTCGATGGCCGGGAGGGTGTTATCGTTCCCTCCGGCATAGCGAACGGGCTCCTGATCCGGATCCCATAGATTCTGTATGGAGAAGCCCCTGCCCGTCAGGAGTAAGGTGTGCCAAAGATTTCGGTACGAAATGGAGAGTTCGTTGGTCGATTCCGAGAGAAAAGCCACCTGAAAATGGGCGTAGGGCAATTCACAGTAATTCGTGAGCAGAGATTCCGGCCCGGTCACTACCGCCACATCGCGGAAGGTGGTATCGAGAGCGCTTCTCTCCTTATCGAGCCGGATATAATCTACATGCCAGTGGTCGGTATTGCCCCGGAGGCCGGTGTTGAAATATTCCGAAATCAGGCTTACCCGGTTGCGGAACCGGAAGCGAAACCCCTCCCTGAGGAATTTTTCATCGGTAACCGGCAGCATAACCTGCCTGAATGGGCGAAGCGTGTCGCCCGTCGCCTGCCATACATTATGCCATTGTGCCGTTACCGGATCGAAGAAGTCGACAAGCAAACTGTCTTTTTTCTCGGGAGCATTGCCCAGTCCCTGCGGCTGATACCAGAAACTAAGCCAAATATCGGTCAAACCCGGTTTGGCCAGGTTAATGGGAAGCGAGGTGAGTGTATCGGCGCCCCAGGAAGGGAGGGGCTGTTGCGGATGTAGCTGCCCGTGGCTGTCGAGCGCATCGAAAGTGGCCACGCCCGCACTGGGAGGTGAAACAGCAAAATTTTTGTTAGGCCAAACCTGTTGGTTTTCCCAGAGTTCTTGCGGGGTTCCGTTCTGTGAAAAATCTTCGAAGAAGGGAAGATCCAACATTGCCTCTCCGGCCCGCAATCTGTTTTCCTTTGTACTATTAGCGTTTGGCTCCTTCGGTAACCGTCCGGTTTGGGTCAGTTCTACAAGCCGCTCCTGTGCTGCTCCCTCTTGCCATACGGCAGAGAGCAGTGCAGTAATCATTGCCGATAGAACCCATCCCCTTTTCATTCAGTTGCGTTTCGATAGTTCTCACTCCATGTCGGCAGCTTCGGCCGGTTCGGCAGAGAGATTTTTAATTACCGAAGCATTTACCGTGAGCCAAATGGAAACCGGTTCGCCGGGTATAGATGGTTGTGTGGCCGAATGTTCCGGTATTTGTTTAAATACCACGGCTTTGAGTGAGTCTTCTCCGTTCTTGACCGAGCTGTCAAAGTGGAGCTCGCCCCGGTTGAGCAGCGCTTGTTGTATCAGGTCGAGCGCCTCCCTGTAACTCTTTCCCAATAGCAGCGGTACTGCAGTGTTTCGTTGTCCTTCGCCCAGGCCCAGCGTGAGATCTATCACCGAACCCTTAGCAATGGTTTTTCCCGGAGTAAGGCCCCTGCCTCCTGAAGAGATGGCGAGAACATTATTTCGGGCAATATCCGGCACGTAGGTAAGCCTTCCAATTCGGAGTCCGGCTCCCGCCAGCATACGATCGGCTTGTCGGAGCGAAATACCCACCACGCGCGGTATATTCACCATCTCAGCCTCCGATGCGTTCATAATCAGAAAGATAGTTCTGTTTTTCTTTACCTGGCTTCCTGCGGCAGGATTTTGTGAGATGGCAGTTCCCGGAGGCAGGGAGGTGTTATATACCGAGTCGTTAATGGCAAAGGTTAATTGCTCTCTTTCCAGCACCCCGGCAATTTCAGTTACTGAGAGTCCTTTCAAATCGGGCACCAGAATGGTTTCGTTGTGCCTGGTATATCTTGCCAGCAGGTAAAATGCGCCCACTACCAGCAATAAGCCGAGGAGCACTACCATTCCCAAATGTTTTAGAAAACGCATGGAGCAGAATCATTAATGGGTACAAACTTACACGAAAATGGCGACAACCACAATAACGGGAATGCTTTAATGCTTTAATGCTCTAGTGCTCTAGTGCTCTAGTGCTCTAGTGCTCAAATGCGTTAATGCTGGTGCTGGTGCTGGGTTTAGGGCTGTTTGTACTCGTGAAGGGTTCGGTAGAGGCTGTCGCGTTCTACAGGAATCCGTTGTGCCCCGAGTATCAGTTCTACCATCTGGCTGCTGCTCAGGGAGGGGTTTTGGTCTTCGGCCCCGGCCATGGAGTAGATGCGGGTTGTGTCGTCGATGGTTCCGTCGAGATCGTCAACTCCGAAAGCCAGAGCCACACGCGAACCCTCTTTCCCCAGCATAGGCCAGTAGGCCTTGAGATGGGCAAAGTTGTCGAGATAGATTCTTGACACCGCATACATCCGCAGATCGTGCAGTAACGTCTGCTCCTTCACCGACTGTCCCAGATCGTTATGGGCATCGCGAAACTTGAGCGGAATAAAACAGTTGAATCCGCCCGTTTTATCCTGCAGCGCACGCAGGCGCGACATATGCTCTATACGGTGTTCGGCCGATTCAATATGGCCGTAAAGCATTGTGGCATTCGATGGAATCTGCAGTAAATGCGCCGCTTCATGAATATTCAGCCAGGTTTGGCTATCGGTTTTATCGGGACAAATCTGTTTTCGGATGGGTTCATCGAAAATCTCGGCACCGCCGCCCGGCAATGAGTCGAGCCCGGCCTCCTTCAACTGCCGTAGTCCCTCACGGGCGGTTACGCCCTCTATGGTAAACATATAGTCCAGCTCTACCGCGCTGTAGGCTTTTATGTGCAGCAACGGAGCTGCGTTCCGGATAGCCCGGAGCAACTCAATGGCCGGCGCCATTCCTCTTCCAGGGAAGACAGCTCCAACCACATGCACTTCGGTAGCTCCTGCTGCAGCCTTCTCCTTCACCATCTTCACCATTTCGGCCAGCGAAAGGTCCCAACTGTCCGGGGCACCGGCTGTTCGGCGGTAGGAGCAAAATCGGCAATGGTAGCGGCAAATGTTGGTAGGCTCAATGTGAAAATTGCGATTATAATAGGCACGGTTACCATTCAATCGCTCGCGAACAAGATTAGCGAGCATTCCCAAATAGGGAAGTTCGCCATCGTTAAGGAGTAAAAGCGCTTCCTGGTCGGAGATTCGTTTGCCTTCGTACACCTTTAGCGCCAGCCCCCGCCAGGGCTCACTCATCCCGGAAAATCCGGGAATCATTTCGATACTTCCGCTATTAACCATCTATCTTCAAAATTCACCATTCATCATTCGCGCGCAGTGCAGTATCTGAAGCGCGCAGGCGCTTCGATGCATTAGAGCATTTTGTTTTTTTATTGTTCACGTATGGAAACAAAAAAGTAAAGAACCTTAACTAAGATTCCTTACTCCCATGCAAAACCGTTACGGAAAGACTATCGGCAGCTAGGCTCGTCCGAAACCGTTAACTTCTTTCTTCCCCTTGCCCGGCGAGCGGCCAAAACCTTGCGGCCATTAGGAGTCGACATTCTTTCACGGAAACCGTGTTTATTCTTTCTTTTCTTGTTCGAGGGTTGAAAAGTCCTTTTCATCAGAATAGATTATTATACATTACATCCCTCCTCACGAAGGACGAATTCATTATATTTTTGGGACTGCAAAGGTAAAACTATTTCCATTATCTCCAAATCACTTCCATGGTAAAATTACATTGTCTCTCTTCGCCTGTACCTCAGCTTACCCCTGTTTATCCCTGCATCGTCAGGTAAATAATTTTTTTGGTCAGGAAGTACTCCTCCTTAAAATAGTCGGAGATGGCTATCTCGGTGACTCTTCCCGGGAAAGGAGCCGTCTCCTCTTCCAGGTTGCCTCCTTTGAGGCAGAATATGCCGTTTGCTACTTTCTGACCCGGCTGTTTTGCAAACTTGCCCTTTACCCAGCCTGCAATCTCCGGCAATCTGGCCACAGCGCGACTAACTACAAATTGAAATTTTTCATTCACCTCTTCGGCCCGGCAATGGGTAATCTCCACATTATCCAATCCCAGCGATGAGGCCACAGCCTGTGCCACTTTTAACTTCTTTCCGATTGAGTCGACCAACAGAAAGCGGGCCTGTGGATAAAATATGGCCAGGGGAATGCCCGGAAAGCCGCCACCCGTACCCAAATCCAGAATCCTGGTTCCCTCCTGTACAGGGAGTACCTTACAGAGCGCCAGCGAATGAAGCACATGATGCAGATAGAGCTGATCGATGTCTTTTCGAGATACCACATTTATTTGTTGATTCCACTCCTCGTAGAGTGGTTTCAGCGCCTCGAAGCGACTGCGCTGCAGGGGCGTGATATCGGGGAAATAGGAGAGTAGAGCCTCCATGCAAAATAGGGTTAGCGAACCGGGCGGAGAAAGACAGAAAGGGTTCGTTGCAGATCAGAAATGATACCTGCAGTGTCGAAGAACCATGCCAAAGGCCAAAGACCCGGTTCTTTCAACTGTTTGCCGGCACGGAAGAGCACAATGGCCTGAACTATCCATCGAATTGCCACCATGGCTAGCGCAACAGGCCATAATCCGTCGAGGAGTGCCGTAACCAGCGCCAGCGCGCAAAAGAGCACCCTGCTCAGCGGTTCGCCCAACAAAAAGAGTTTTGTGCTCAGGGGGTACTTGCGGGCCGATAACCTGTATTTATGATAAAAAGATCTTATTCCACCGGCGGTGGAGGGGATGGGGCAGATCACCCTTGCGTCGGGATCGAGATTTACATAGGTAACATTGTTTTTTGCTGCCTGTTGTACAAAGAGATCGTCCTCGCCATAGTCGGTCAAAACATTTCCTGCGAATCCTTTGTGCTCGAAAAAAAGAGATTTCCGGTAGGCCAGATTGCGTGAAAGAGCCAAATAGGGACGTTGCGCCATAGCCATGCCCAGATAACCCAGAATCCACATCATGTGGTTGTGACGGAACCATCTGTTCCCGAAACTTTTTCCGGCAAGAAAGGACTGAACTCCCAGCACCAGTTCGTTACGAGGGGTGAAGTAACTTTGCATGGAGGCAAGCCACCGTTTTCCTACGGGTGCGCAGTCGAGCTCCGAAAAGAGCACCCAGTCGTTGGATGCTGCCTTGATACCCACCGTAAGAGCCAACTTTTTGTTTGTAGTAAATTTTTCGTCCTTACGGATATAGGTCACTTTTAAATGAGCGTATCTGCTTGAAAGTGCCCGTAAAATATCCTCAGTGGCATCGGTCGAACAGTCGTTCACCACCACCACTTCGTAGGGTACCGGAAAATCCTGTTCCAAAAAGGGGGGCAGATGTGTTGCCAGATAATCCTCCGCATTTCGTGCCACCAATACCACCGACACAGAAAAAGGCATCTCGATGGTAAGTGTCTCGTTCTTCTTTCCGCCAAAAGCTCCCCTTGCGTAAACAAACAGGTAATACGCCAGTTGCGTAAGCCACATTATGCCAAGCAACAATAACAGAAACCACGAGTTGGAAACGCTTTGTAGAAAGTCCACTGTATAAAGGATAAATATGGGGGCAATGATACGATTTTTAGCGCAAGTTTCACAACCTTTTCGGTCTGCCTGCAAGCAAAAAAAAAGGAGTGGCATCTCACGATGGCACTCCTTTGAAACACAGAAACTAACTACTACTAACTACTACTAACCTATATTCTGAACAACCTATGAGTCGTTGTTTAATTCTTTTCTTTGCATAGTTAAAAGCAACTATCGTGCCAAACTTTTTTCGGACTGGTTGGTTTTGACTTTTTTGTGTAAAATTTTTCGTGTTGTCCCTGTTTGAAAGTTGCCGTTTTAAGAGAGGAGTGCAAAAATGAGGCCAAAGTAAAACCTTTTGCCATCTTCCTCTTCCGACAACGAAGCACTTATCCTGTACACAACTCATATCTCATCAGATTTTTCCTATTTTTGCAGTTTCTCACAACCCTCCCTACTGGTGTGAAGGTTGTGCTGATTGTTTTGGATAATTGCCGGGAGAAGAGAAGATGAATGTTGAGGGTTTTTTAGCGAATGCGCTAAAGGAGGTTGTGCGGAGCTTGTATGGAGCCGATTTGCCTTTGGATTCGTTCGGGGTGCAGGAGACGCGCCGTGAGTTTGAAGGCGATTTTACCTATGTGGTGTTTCCGCTGGTAAAGTTGTCGCGTAAGAGTCCGGAGCAGACTGCGCACGAAATTGGCGGGGCGCTCTGTGCAAGGTCGGAGCAGATATCGGGATTCAGCGTAGTGAAGGGTTTTTTGAACCTGTCGCTTTCGCCTGCCTTTTGGTACGCCTTTCTTTATGAGAACACCCTTTCGGGTCAGGTAGTGGCACCCTCGGAGAAACCCCGCTCCATCATGATAGAGTACTCTTCGCCCAACACCAATAAACCGCTCCATCTGGGTCATATCAGGAACAATCTGTTGGGAGCCGCTATGGCCAATGTTTTGAAGGCGTGCGGCCATCAGGTTACAAAAGTAAACCTGGTAAATGACCGGGGAATCCATATCTGTAAGTCTATGTTGGCCTGGCAGCGTTGGGGTGAGGGAGTTACGCCCGAGAGTGCTGCGAAAAAGGGCGACCACCTGGTGGGCGACTACTATGTGAAGTTCGATGTGGAGCTAAAGAAGGAGTTGGCTGCGCTTACCGCCTCGGGGATTCGCGCCGAGGAGGCTGCAAAAAAGGCGCCCCTGATGCAGGAGGCGCAACAGATGCTTCGGCTCTGGGAGTCGCGCGACGAGGCGGTGATTGATTTGTGGAAAACCATGAATGGCTGGGTCTACGATGGGTTCAACCAAACCTATCAGCGCCTGGGCATCACCTTCGACCGAACCTACTATGAGTCGGAGACCTACCTGCTGGGGAAAGAGATTGTGATGGAGGGGTTACGTCGCGGCGTGCTCCAACAGAAAGAAGACGGATCGGTTTGGGCCGATCTTACCTCCGACGGGCTTGACGAAAAGTTGCTGCTGCGTGCCGATGGCACCTCAGTATATATGACGCAGGATATCGGCACCGCCTGCCAGCGTTTTGCAGAATACCCCATCGACGAACATATATATGTGGTGGGCAACGAGCAGAACTACCACTTCCAGGTGCTCTCGCTGGTTTTAGACAAATTGGGCTACGGCTGGGCCAAAGCCATCTACCATATGTCGTACGGAATGGTCGAGCTTCCAGAAGGAAAAATGAAGTCCCGCGAAGGAACAGTGGTCGATGCTGACGATCTGATGGATGAGATGCTCGAAACTGCGCGTGCCATGTCGGAAGAGTTGGGCAAACTCGACGGTTTGGCCGAGGCTGATAAAGAGGAGATGATTCGCCGCGTGGGGATGGGCGCTCTTAAGTACTTTATTTTAAAGGTCGACCCCAAGAAAAATATGACTTTCGATCCCCGCGAATCAATTGATTTCAACGGAAATACCGGTCCTTTTATTCAGTACACCTATGCCCGGATTCGTTCAGTACTCCGCAAAGCACAGGCGACTGGGCTGGAACCCTTTGCTGTCGGAGAGGCCTTCACCGGATTTGATGATAAAGAACGCAGCCTCATCAGGCTTCTGTACAGGTACACCGCAGTGGTGGCCAACGCCGGAGAAACCTACAACCCGTCGCTGATTGCCAATTATGTGTACGAACTCACTAAAGAGTACAACCAATTTTACCACGATCACCGGATTGTGCAGGAGGAGGATGCGCGGGTGCGCTCTTTCAGGGTTTCACTCTCGGCGCGTGTGGCCGAAACCCTTCTCTCGGGGATGTCGATACTGGGCATTGAACTGCCGGAGAGAATGTAATTAGTAACCGAATGTAAGTAAACCAGATAATCGATATGTTCGACAATTTATCCGATAAACTCGACCGAGCGTTTAAGCTGCTGAAAGGCCACGGAACCATTACCGAAATCAATGTGGCCGAAACACTGAAAGATGTGCGCAAAGCGTTGCTCGATGCCGATGTGAACTACCGTATTGCCAAGACTTTTACAGATAACGTAAAGCAAAAGGCATTGGGTATGAACGTGCTCACCGCCGTGAAGCCGGGTGAGTTGATGGTAAAGATTGTGCACGACGAGCTCACTCTCCTTATGGGTGGCGTGGCACGCGATCTGAATCTGAAAGACGACCCGACTATTATTCTTATGGCCGGCCTTCAAGGTTCGGGTAAAACCACCTTTACCGGGAAGCTGGCTCACCACCTAAAGACAAAACGGGGGAAAAAGCCACTGGTCGTTGCCTGCGATGTCTATCGTCCTGCGGCTATCGAACAGCTGAAGGTCCTTTCCGAACAGATTGGCGTTCAGATGTATACCGAAGAGGGGAATAAAAATCCCGTAGTGATTGCCAAATCGGCTATTGTCTACGCCCGTCAGCACGGGTTCAACACGCTTTTAATAGATACCGCCGGCCGGTTGGCTATCGACCAGCAGATGATGGATGAGATATCTGCCATCAAGGCTGCCGTTAAACCTTCCGAGATTCTCTTTGTGGTTGATTCCATGACCGGGCAGGATGCCGTGAACACCGCCCGTGAGTTTAACGACCGGCTCGACTTCGACGGTGTGGTTCTCACCAAACTCGACGGTGATACCCGGGGTGGTGCAGCCCTGTCGGTAATGTCGGTGGTGAATAAACCCGTTAAGTTTGTGAGTACCGGCGAAAAGATGGAGGCGCTCGACGTTTTTCATCCCAACCGTATGGCCGACCGTATTCTGGGCATGGGCGACATTGTTTCGCTGGTAGAGAAGGCGCAGGAGCAGTACGATGCCGAAGAGGCGCGCCGGCTTCAGAAAAAGATTGCCAAGAATCAGTTCGACTTCAACGACTTCCTGGGGCAGATACAACAGATCAAAAAGATGGGTAACCTGAAAGATCTGGCCAGTATGATTCCCGGAGTAGGCAAGGCCATTCGCGATCTCGATTTCGACGACGATGCCTTTAAAAGTATCGAGGCGATAATTCACTCTATGACCCCGGCCGAACGTGAAAATCCTATGGTGATTAACGGGAGCCGCCGGAAGCGGATCTCCTCCGGCAGTGGAACTACCATTCAGGATGTTAACCGTCTGATTAAGCAGTTCGACGAAACCCGTAAACTGATGAAGATGATGACCGGAGGCGGAGCACAGAAGATGGCCAGGGCGTTGAAGAGTGCGCCGAGACGCTAACGCTCTAGTGCTCTAGTGCTTTAGTGCTTTAGTGCTCTAGTGCTGCGCTTCGCGCAATGCTCTAATGGTTAATAAAAACGGTTTTTTTATCTATACTGAGATGGTGTTGATTGATGGAAAGAAGGTGGCTGCTGAGGTGAAGCAGGAGATTGCCGTTGAGGTGGCCCGGCGTGTGGAGTCTGGATTGAAGGCGCCTCATCTGGCAGCTGTACTTGTGGGTCACGACGGGGGGAGTGAAACCTATGTGGCTCATAAGGTGAAGGCCTGCGCTGAAGTGGGTTTCCGCTCTACTTTGATTCGTTTCGAGGACGATGTGACGGAGGAAGCGTTGTTGGCGCAGGTCGATTCGCTGAATCGTGATCCGGAAATCGATGGGTTTATTGTTCAGCTTCCGTTGCCAAAGCATATCTCGGAGCAGAAGATTATCGAAGCCATCGACCCTTCGAAGGATGTCGATGGATTTCACCCGATTAATGTGGGTCGGACCTCCATAGGGCTTCCCGCTTTTGTTTCGGCTACACCTGCCGGGATTCTGGAACTTTTATCTCGTTATAAGATTGCCACCTCCGGCAAACATTGCGTGGTGATTGGCCGAAGTAATATTGTGGGGAAACCGATGGCGGGACTGATGGTGCAAAAGGCTTATCCCGGTGATTGTACGGTGACAATTTGCCACAGCCGTACTGCCGATCTCCCTTCGATAACCCGTCAGGCAGATATTTTGATTGCCGCAATAGGAATTCCCGAATTTGTCACCGCCGACATGGTGAAGGAGGGCGCTGTGGTAATCGATGTGGGCACAACCCGCGTAGCCAGTTCTGATACTGCCTCAGGTTTCCGTTTGAAAGGCGATGTAAAATTTGGTGAAGTAGCCCCGAAATGCAGCTTTATTACCCCCGTTCCCGGTGGAGTTGGCCCGATGACGATTGTGAGCTTGCTGCAAAATACGCTGAAGGCTGTTGTAAAGTGATGCTCGGCACCGCACTCCCGGGTGAATGATCGTGTTGGCCCGTTCAACGATCTTTCTTTCCCGGGAGCTTGGTATGCAGTGCCGAATTGTAGTGAGTGGTAAGGAAATTTGTCGGACTATTTCTTGAGGACAAATGAGCCGCTGCCCACAAGATTGCCCTCTACGAAGATATCTACAGTATATTTTCCTTCGGTGGTGAGGCCTTTTTCGCCGCTGTACCAGAAGATACAGACGGGAATGTCTTCGTTTTCATAGTCGATGATACGAACGGCCGAACACCCGACGTTCTGACCCTGGAAGGGGAAGGTAACGCCATCGGGGTGGGGAAGCAGGTTGCCGTCGGGATCTTTAAATCGGGCGTAGAAGGCTTTTTCTCCGGCGGCGACGATGTTGTTTTTCCGGACGTCGAAACAAGCTTTCAGCATCTCAACACGTCCCACGCGATCTATGTCACGCCCCCGGTTGTTGACGGCCGAAGCCACAATTTCTGATATGGTAATCTGCGATGCCTGTTGCACCTTTACGTTCAGATCCTCTTTCTCCTCGCTGAGGCGGATGGTTTCGGAACGGGCAACCTCAAGTTGGCTCTTCACCTCACGGTTTTCCTGCACCAATACCTTATTTTTTTGATTAAGTGAATCCACCTGCGCGATATAGGTTTTTAACACCTCGCGGAGCGTGGAGAGCTCTTTTTGATACAGTTTAATCTTCTGCACATTTGTGGCATTCACCTGAAGCAACTTCTCAATCTTCTCCTGCTGTTCGTTGGCCAACACCTTAATGCTGTCGTTATCCGTCTTGAGCGATCCAAACTGTAACTGAAGGGCTGATAAGTCCTGCTCCAGCGCATCTTTTTGCGATTCAAGGAGCTCCTGCACATCGGCGGCCTCCTTTTTGGTGTCGTTCAATTTGGTGAAGAGCACCACAATCGCGGCAGTCAACCCCAGCAGCAACAAAACAAGAAGAAGGGTCAGCCCCTTACTTCTCTTTTCTACACTTTCTCCCATAGCTTATATTAAAGGAATTGTTGGTGAAACAGATGGCGAAACGATAATGGCAGAAAAAACATGCAAATTTAGGTTTTTTTATGATACGGCTTCATAAATCGTGCCAAATCAAATGGCAAAGCGCTATTACTCCTATTCCTCCTTTTTAGGTTTTTTTGTTTTTTGTAGTAGGTGATGAGAATAATTGGGTGATATTTGTAGTATACTCTTCACTGCATTTATGGAGAGATATGTTACGCGTTGTGCACTAAACGTGATGATGATATGGCGGTTGTGCTGGGTTTTATTGATTTTGAGAGGCTGGGTCTCCCGCATTCGGGGTATGTGCCTTCAGGCATCGATTGGGTCTTATGGATTTTTTTG
Source organism: uncultured Bacteroidales bacterium (assembly GCA_964451605.1). Lineage (GTDB taxonomy): Bacteria > Bacteroidota > Bacteroidia > Bacteroidales > UBA4181 > JAQVSH01. The sequence goes on from CAYVJA010000003.1 coordinate 76,604, forward strand.
TTGTTGGCCCTGGTGCAGGGATACCGTAGCGGGCTGGTGAAACAACTGTTTTCACTGGCCGGGATTATCGGGGGGCTGTTTTTTGCGCATTTCTGGCAGGAAGCAGCTCAGTCCTGGCTTGTTTCGGTGGGGGTCGATCGCCATTGGGCCGGAGTTGCCGGCTATATCGGGATTGTACTCCTCTTTTTCCTGGCTATGGTGATAACCGGTTCGGTGGTTACGATGCTGGTAAATCTCACTCCGGTGGGCTTTCTGAATCGTGGGCTGGGAATCTTCTTTTCGCTGTTGCAGGGTGCCTTTATTTTGGGTCTGCTCTGTATGGGGATTACTGTCCTGAATGAACAGTATTCGCTGCTCCCCAACGAATTGCTGGAGCGAAGCCAACTCTTTCAGTTTTTGAGTAATACAGTGCGGATGTTGCTCTTCCCGGGCGATCCGCCTTTTTTTTTGGCCCAAAGCTACCTGAATGCAATATGTTTTCGCGCTATGCGAAAACATATTGCGTTTAGTGCTCTAGTGCTCTAGTGCTCTAGTGCTCTAGTGCTCTAATGCTGCGCTGCGCGCGGGTGGAAAATTGATGTGATAATTTGATAATTAGACAATGTGATAATGTGGTGATGTGGTGATTGGAGGATGACGCAGAGTTTTGACGTTTGGATGTAAGTGCGTCGGAGACATTGGATAAGTTGGGCGGGGTCCCATCGCTCTCGATGAGCGCTAATGGGTCGCAAAACTTGTCATGTCGAGGAAGCACTTACATCCGATAAGGCGTACCGTCGGTAACTGGATTTTTATTGCTATTACTTGAAGTAACATAAATGAATCAATTTGGTGGTATGAAACAATCTAGCACAGTTAAGAGCTGGGACGCTGCCGATCGGCCCAGGGAGAAGTTTGCGGAGAAGGGGGCTTCGGCGTTGACCGATTCGGAATTATTGGCCATTTTGCTGCGTACGGGATCGTCGGGGCAGTCGGCTGTCGATTTGTCCCGCGCGTTGTTGCAGTCGGTCGGTGGGGTGTTGGCACAGCTTCCGGGTCTGTCGTTTTCTGAGATGGAGGCGTTTCCGGGAATGGGGCGGGTGAAGGCGGTTACGTTGCTCGCTGCTTTCGAATTGGGCCGGCGAAGCCGTGAAGGTGCTGTTTCGTCGGGTCAGCCTATTCAAAAGAGTTGCGACGCATTTAATGTTTTGGCAGTAGCGCTGCAGGGGCTTCCGCACGAGGAGATGCATGTGCTCTATCTGAATCGGATGAATAAGGTGATCAGGCGGGCCAAAGTAAGTCAGGGGGGCCTCACCTCCACGGTGGTCGATGTTCGGATTATTCTTCGTGAGGCGTTGGCCTGTTCGGCTTGCGGCCTCATCGTGGCCCACAACCATCCCAGCGGCTCGCTTCAGCCCAGTGCCGAAGACAAAGCGGTGACCCGAAAAATTGCAGCCGCTGCGCAGATTCTTAATCTGCAACTGCTCGATCATATCATTCTGGGCGAAAAGCATTACTACAGCTTTGCCGATGAAGGCATTTTGCCCGCGTAATGAGACGGGGAATTTGTAACTTGCGCCTATTCTTAATGGAACGGGTATGCTTTTCAACGATATTTCGATTTCGGATATACTTAAACGGCAGTTGCTGAACACTTTTTTGCATAAGCGGGTGGCTCATGCGCGTCTTTTTTTAGGTCCGGAAGGGTCGGCAGCGCTACCGCTTGCCGTGGCTTATGCACAGCTGTTGCTTTGCAGGGAGCCGTCGGAAAACGATGCTTGCGGAGTCTGCAACAGTTGTCGGAAAAGCGAACAATTGATTCACCCCGATCTCCATATGGTATTCCCGCTGATAAAGCCGGCATCGGGTATTGTGCTCAGTCGAATGCATCTGGAGAGCTTTCGGAAGGCCTTTTTAGACAATCCGTTGCTTACTCCTGCCGAATGGATAGAGCAGATTGCTCCGGGCGAAAACAAACAGGCCGGTATTTTTGTGTCTGAAGCAGAGGATATAGTCCGGCAGGCCAATCTAAAATCGTTCGAGGGGGGATACAAAATCTTTATTATCTGGCAGGCTGAGCTGATGAATACCACGGTGGCCAATAAACTGCTTAAGCTCCTGGAGGAGCCCCCCGAAAAGACCCTTTTCCTGCTGGTTGCCACCTCGACCGACGAAATGCTTCCTACTGTTCTCTCGCGGGTTCAGGTAATGGAGGTGCCTATGGCCGATGCGATCGACAGCGAGGAGAGTAAACTCTTTTTCGAAAAATTTGTTTCGTTAATGCGCCTTTGCTGGAGCGTCAGGAGTACCAATAAGCAGTCTCAGAACGAGGCCGTTCAACAACTGCTCTCTCTGGCCGACTCTCTTGCCGGCTGGCAACGGGCTGTGATTAAACGGTTCCTTCTTTTTTCGATTCGAATGGTGCGTGAAAACCTGATGCTGAATCTGGAACAGCCTCAACTGGCCCGTCTGACTCCGGAAGAAGAGGAGTTTTCCATTCGGTTCAGCAAATTCATTCATCCCGAAAACGCACCCCTCCTGATGGCCGAACTCGAAAAAGCCTATAGAGATGTGGATGGGAATGTATCGGAGAGATTGGTGATGGTAGATACGGCAATGGAGATTGTAAGAATTATTAGAGTATAAATCACGATTTCACCCCTTTACTCTCCTCTGTTTTTGACTATTTTTGTAGTTTGTTATATTGTGTGTAGAAGTTGGGTTTGCTTATGGATTGGGAAAAACGATGCGCCCGTGGGGCGTTTAATCCTATAGATGATGCATTAGAGGCAGGATCGGGCTCCGGACAGGGCTCAGGTCAGTGGTCGGGTGCAGACTCGGGTGCCGGAGGTTGCGGCTGTTTGTGCAAGGCCGGCAGGATGGATACGCACGATTGGCTGGCAGATATACCGCCATCCGGGAAGCCTTTCGAGGTGGTAGAGGTGCGGTTTAAGAATACGCGGAAGGGTTATTATTACAATGCCAACGCGATTGCTTTGAAGAAAGGTGATCTGGTGGCCGTTGAGGCAAGCCCCGGGCATGATATGGGAGTGGTTTCGCTCGAAGGCGAGGTGGTTCGGTATCAGTTAAAGCGAATGGGGATTCAGACGGAGCCTTCGGAGATGAAAAAGATTTTCCGTAAGGCTCGTCAGGCCGATTTGGAGAAGTGGTTGCAGGCAGTTGAAGCCGAAGAGGATACAATGTTCAGGTCGAGGAAAATTGCCGAACGTCTTCAGCTTGATATGAAGATTAGCGACGTTGAGTATCAGGGCGATAAGTCGAAGGCTATCTTTTACTACATCGCTGAGAATCGGGTCGACTTCCGGGAATTGATTAAGGTCCTGGCCGATGAGTTCCGGATCAGGGTTGAAATGAAGCAGATTGGTTCGCGCCAGGAGGCGGGACTGGTTGGCGGTATCGGGTCGTGTGGCAGAGAACTCTGTTGTTCAACCTGGATGACCCACTTTGTGTCGGTGACTACCGGAGCTGCCCGTCATCAGGAGGTGTCGTTGAACCCACAGAAGCTGGCGGGTCAGTGTGGAAAGCTGAAATGCTGCCTGAATTATGAACTGCCCGTTTATCTCGACGCTCAAGCCGATTTCCCCGATGTGTCGAAACCTTTCGACACCGAAAAGGGACTTGTATACCATTTCAAGACCGATATCTTTCGAAGACTTATGTGGTTTTCGTACGAGAAGAATTCCCTCTCCAACCTGGTGGTATTAACCGTAGACCAGGTTAAGGAGATGGCGCAGTTGGCCAAAAAGGGAGTCCGCATCCCGGCTCTGGAGAGTACGGTGATTGAGTCGGCGCCCGCGGTGGCTTCGGTCGAATACCAAAACTCGGTGGGCGAGGAGAGTCTGACTCGTTTTGAAGAGGGTGGCAAACGAAAAAAACGGAAGAAGAAGGGCAAAGGCAGGCCTGCCGGCGATGTGGAAGGCAGTCAGGGTGCAGTCCAAAGCCCGGTTCAGAACCAGGGTCAGAAACAGGGCGCCGATGCCGATGGTTCGGGTGCTCCGCAACGGAAACCATCGCAGAACGGGGGTTCGCATCAGCGGAAACTCGGCGGATCGAACCCGCAAAGGGGGCCGCGTCCCGGAGCGAAGGGCGGTCCTGTGCAAAGAGGATAAATGCCTGTGTTGCGAATGGAACGATTACTGCGAATGGAGTTATTTCGAAAGCCGGCAATAGCAGCCTTGTTGGCAGCTCTGGTTCTGTTATGGGCCGGATGCGACCGTGCAATGGTGTTCGACCAGAGCGTCCCGGTAAAGGGGCGCAGTTGGCATCGGGCTGTGCAGTACCCTTTCCTGGTGACAATTGAGGACACGGTTTCGGCTTATAACCTCTATGTAAATTTGCGCCATACCGGCGATTATCCCTATTCGAATCTGTTTCTCTTCCTGCACAGTTCGCTGCCCGATGGTCAGTTGGCTACCGATACCTTAGAGCTGGTGTTGGCCGATGCACGCGGCAGGTGGTATGGTGAGGGATTGGGCGATTTGCTGTCGTACCGGATTTTATATAAAAAAGGGGTGCGGCTGGCACAGAGTGGCGTGTATCGGTTTAGTATTGAACAGGCCATGCGCTCCGAGGCATTGCCTGCCATTGTTAATGTGGGCTTTCGTGTGGAGCGGGCCGAAACTTTAGAAGAAAAAGGTGTCGAACAAAAATAAACTGCAGAAGTTTGCCGAGATGGCCACCTTTGGTCACGTGGTGCAGGCTTCCTATTCTGATGTGGCTGGCACTGACCATCGCCTGAAGGGGCGGTGGGCCGCCGATTTCTTTGGCAACGGGCGTCCCCTGGTGGTGGAACTGGGTTGCGGAAAGGGCGAATATAGTGTGGGTCTGGCCGAACGATTCCCGGATAAGAATTTTCTGGGGGTCGATATTAAAGGGGCCCGTATGTGGAAAGGAGCAACCGATGCGCTGCAGAAGGGGCTGACCAATGTGGGTTTTCTTCGCACCCGGATTGAACAGATTGGATCTTTCTTCGCTCCCGGGGAGGTTTCGGAGATTTGGATAACCTTTCCTGATCCGCAGGCAAAGAGGAACCGCGCCAAAAAACGGCTCACATCGGCCGGTTTTCTGAACCGTTATTGCGCATTTTTAAAACCCGACGGGGTGGTACACCTGAAAACGGATTCCCGGCTACTCTACGACTTCACCCGGCGGGTGATTGCGCTAAACGGCCTGACCTGCCTGGAGGATACCGACAATCTTTATGGTTCCGACCGTGCCGATGAGATTCTCTCTATCAGGACTCATTACGAAACGCTCTTTATGGAGAAGGGTTTCTCCATAAAGTACCTGCAATTCCGGCTATCCGGGCTTGAAGGAATCTTCTGCCCCCGGGGGCTCATCGATCCCGATCCCGACGAAACCGATTACAGCCCCCCTGTGCCTGAGACCGGTGGGTTCAATACATCCCGAAACATTAACTGAATGGAAAC
>CAYVJA010000004.1:0-17020 GCA_964451605.1 uncultured Bacteroidales bacterium
TAATGCTCTAATGCTCTAATGCTCTAATGCTCTAATGCTCTAATGCTCTAATGCTTTGGTGCGCTTCGCGCGGTGTAGCTGTGTGGCAGTGTAGCAGGGCTTGGGGTAAAAAAAAGAGCCTGTTGTGTGTAAACAACAGGCTCGGTATGGGGTACGACGGCAACCGTCCGGGTATTGTTTACACGGGGTAAGGGCTGCGCCACCAATTCATGTTCATGAAAGTACTTAGGTATGCCATTGTAGAGTGTCTGATTTATAGGACTTGGACTCTTTGAGCAGCAAAATTAATAATCCATTTTATTTTCGCAAGGGCTTGTCTGTTTTTTTATTTTTTGTGAAGGAGAAGGCTTACAGGGAGGTGGTCGCTGGGTCCTCCTTTCCAGATGGGTCCCTGGTAGGTTCGGTGGGGTTTGACGCCTCCGTGGGTGGGATCGGGAATGAGCAGGAAGGGTTCGGAACTGATTTTGAAGTTGTTTTTGGGGATGGAGAATCCACTTTTGTTTTTGAGTAGGGCCGCCGATACGATGATTTGGTCTATGAGTTCCCAGCTTTCTTTGTATTTGTAAGAGCCGGGCACCCGGCTATTGCTTCGGGTTGAGAGGTTTAAAAGTACGGGTAGGCTTGCCGGGATTGATGCACGATGCAATTTTCGACTTCGCGTTGTGAACCCGGCGGGAAGGGCACCCAATGTTTGCGTAAGTGCCTTGTTGGCAGGGGTGTCGTTGAAATCGCCCATGATGATGATTTTGGCTTCAGGATGGCCACTCCCGATGGAGTCGACGATGTGCCGGAGAGCAGTTGCCGCGCAGGTGCGGAGTTGGGTCGATTTTGATCCGCCAAGTTTTGATGGCCAGTGACAAACAAATAGATGAAGTGTATCCTGGTTGTCTATCAGACCTTTTGCATAGAGGGTTTCGCGGCTCTTTTCCAGTTCGCCTTTTCGGTTGGTAAGAGGGATAAAGGCTTCATGAAGCAGGGTCATGCGATCTGCGCGATAGAGAAGAGCTACGTCGATACCACGTGGATCGGTCGATTCGCGGTGAATTATTTCGTAGGGAACTGATTGCAGAGGCGTCTGTTGCAGAAGGCTTTCCAAAACGTGTCGGTTCTCGATTTCGGCCAGCCCGATGAGATCGGGATAAACGATGTTTTCGTTTTCCATGACAATGGCCCGATACAGCATATTTCGCTTTTCGAGGAACCGACGGCTTGTGTAGTGTTTTTCTGAAGCGGGGGTGAACTCTTCATCGGCTGTCGCGGGGTTGTCTTCGGTGTCGAAGAGATTCTCTGCATTGTAGAAGAGAATCCGGAGTTGATCACCGAAAGTGGGATCGACGGGGAGAAGGGAGAGAATGGTGAGGAGGAGGATCATAATGCTATAATGCTATAATGCTTTAATGCTCTAGTGCTCTAATGCTGCGCTTCGCGCGGGTGGAACAGTGATTGGGATGGTATAGGATGTAGTTCATCCAATTAGGCGGAAGATAATGGTGAATGGTAAAGGTGGTGTTTTTGGTGGATGTGTGGGGCGTGTGGAATGGGGGTATTAGGGGTCCGAATGGTCTTTTTTTTTGTGGTGGGTGGGGAATGTGAGTTGTGAAGCGTGTGTTTTTGGGGTGGGTTATTGGGGTAATGTATGGGTTTATACTTGAAGTGAGGTTTTTTTGGGGGAGGAACAGGAGTTTTTTGGGGTGCAGATTTGTGTTTTGCAGAAAATATTGTATCATTGCGCGTTGATTTTTTGTTTATGAATCGTTGGACTGTTTTTACCTCTTCGCACGTTGGGCTGTCACATCATCATCTGATGATGGGATAAGTTGTGCAAACGCGTGATTAGATACGGGAAAGGTTTGCATTGTGCAAACCTTTTTTCATTTTGGGAATTCTGGTCGGGTGTTTTTTGAAAGGTGTTTTGCGGACAGTTCTTGTGTGGTATACAGTTGAAGTATATATATCGAATTTAATCAGATTGAAAGAATGACTCTTAGAATTGCTATTCAGGCCAAGGGCCGGTTGTATGAGGATACAGTGGCTTTGCTTTCGGAGGCGGGGATTCGGTTTCCCTCCGAAAAACGCACATTGTTGGTGCAGGGTAAGGGAATGCCTGTGGAGGCGCTTTTTTTGCGCGACGATGATATTCCTCAGTCGGTGAACGACGGGGTTGCCGATGTGGGTATTGTGGGCGAGAATGAGTATATGGAGAAGAATTATCCTGTTGAGGTTATTAAACGACTCGGTTTTAGTAAGTGCCGTTTGTCGCTGGCAATCCCAAAGGATGAGGCCTATCCGGGTTTGTCGTGGTTCTCGGGCAAGAAGATTGCTACCTCCTATCCGGCTATTTTGTCTCGTTTTCTGGCCGATAATCAGATAGATGCCGATATTCACGTGATTACCGGTTCGGTGGAGATTGCTCCGGGTATCGGGCTTTCGGACGCGATTTTCGACATTGTAAGTTCGGGCAGCACCCTGGTTTATAATCGTCTGAAGGAGGTTGAGGTGGTTACACAGTCGGAGGCGCTTTTGATTGGCCACCCGGGTATGGCGCCGGAAAAACGGGCGATTCTTGATGAACTCATTTTTCGAATGAACGCGGTTCAGACCGCCTGTGGGAAAAAATATATCTTGCTGAATGCCCCCAATGAGCATCTCGACCAGATTATGGCTGTGATTCCCGGCATGAAGAGCCCAACCATCATGCCCCTGGCAAAAGAGGGGTGGAGTTCGATGCATTCAGTAATCGAAGAGAGCCGTTTCTGGGAGGTAATCGGACAGTTGAAGTCCTTTGGTGCTGAAGGAATTCTGGTGATACCCATCGAAAAAATGATTCTCTGATAAGTAATTTTACGTTCATTGATGAGTTATGGAGTCACACTGGAGTTCGACGTTTGGATGTAACTGGCTCGGAGACATTGGATAAGTTGGGCGGGGCCCCATCGCTCTCAATGAGCGCTAAAAAGAGGAGCTGTTTGAGCGAAGCGAGTTCTCCTCTTTTAGCGAATGAGAGCGCGAATGGGTCGACAAACTTGTCATGTCGAAGAGGTAGTTACATCCAAATAGGCAAAAAGCCAGGAAAGGACCAAGTTTAGTTATGATTGATGAATGATTAGGGAGGTAAATGATGCTACAAGTAGTTAAGTTTCCGAAAAGAGAGGAGTGGGATTCGCTGTTAAAACGACCTGCGCTTTCGTACGATGCGCTTACTTCGGTGGTAGAGCAGGTGATGGACGAGGTGCGTGCCGGGGGCGATGAGGCGCTTCGGGCGTTTACCAAGCGGTTCGACCGGGCTGAGTTGGGCTTGATCGGGGTTACTCCCGGGGAGTTTGAGGAGGCGAAACGGCTCTGTGATCCATCGCTTATGGAGGCCATCGAGACGGCAGCTGCCAATATCCGCCTTTTCCATTCGCAGCAGATTCGCAGTGAGGCTATGGTTGAGACCATGCCGGGTGTTCGTTGCTGGCGAGAAGTGAGAGCTATCGAAAAGGTGGGCCTCTATGTGCCCGGCGGATCGGCCCCGCTTTTTTCGACGGTGCTGATGCTGGGTATTCCGGCGGTGATTGCCGGTTGTAGCCGGATTGTGCTCTGTACGCCTCCCGATCCGCAGGGAAAAGTTCATCCCGCGATTCTCGCGTCTGCTCATCTGATTGGGATTTCGGAGGTGTATAAAGTGGGCGGAATTCAGGCCATTGCTGCGCTTACGTATGGTACCGAATCGATTCCGGCGGTAGATAAAATTTTTGGACCCGGGAATCAGTATGTGACTGCTGCAAAGCAGCGGGCTTCGTTGCAAGGGGTGGCCATTGATATGCCGGCCGGTCCTTCGGAGGTACTGGTAATGGCCGATGCCACTTCCAATCCGGCGTTTGTGGCTTCCGATCTGTTGTCGCAAGCCGAACACGGACCCGACAGTCAGGTAATCCTTCTGACATGTAATCCGGATGTGGTGAAACCGATTGAGGCAGAGTTGTATAGGCAGCTCGATCTGCTTCCAAGGAAAGAGTTGGCGGTTAAGTCGTTGGAAAACAGTAAGATTATTCTACTGAACAGCATGGAAGAAATGATGGAGATGAGCAACGCCTACGCTCCTGAACATCTGATTATCTCTACAGATGGGGCTGAGCAGTGGGTGCCCTTTGTCCGGAATGCCGGTTCGGTTTTTCTGGGCCATTATGCGCCGGAGAGTGCCGGAGATTATGCCAGTGGCACCAATCACGCCCTCCCTACATCGGGTTATGCCAGGGCATACAGTGGCGTGAGCACGGATAGTTTTATCAAAAAAATTACTTTTCAAAATATAACCTCCGAAGGGTTCGCTCAGCTGGGGCCTGTGGTCGAAAAGATGGCGGCTGCAGAAAGGCTCGAAGCGCACAGAAGGGCTGCAACGGTGCGACTGAAAGCATCTGGCAATTCCTGAGATAATTCGGATAATACTGTTTACTATGTTTGATCTTTCTACTTTGATTCGCGATAATATTAAAAGGATGAAGCCCTATTCATCGGCTCGCGGTGAGTTTCAGGGCGAGGCTTCGGTTTTTCTGGATGCCAACGAAAATCCCTTTAATAACCCCTATAACCGCTATCCTGATCCGCTGCAGCGAAAGTTGAAACAGCAGATCTCCCTTCTGAAAGGGGTTCCCGAAGGCTCCATCTTTCTGGGAAACGGGAGTGATGAGCCTATCGACCTGTTGATTCGTGCCTTTTGCGAACCGGGTCGTGACACTATGGTGACGCTCGATCCAACCTATGGAATGTACGAGGTGGCGGCAAATACAAACAATGTGGAGTGCCGGAAGGTGCTGCTTAATGAAGAGTTTCAGATGGATCTGCCTGCTGTAAAAGCGGCTGTCACTCCTCAAACAAAGTTGATTTTTCTCTGCTCGCCCAATAATCCTACCGGAAATCTGCTCAGAAAAGAACAGATGCTTTCTCTGGCAGAGTGGTTTCACGGTATAGTAGTGGTCGATGAGGCCTATATCGATTTTGCACCCGGTCACAGCCTGTTGACCGAGTTGGCCAACTATCCGAATCTGGTGGTGCTTCAGACCTTCTCTAAGGCTTGGGGCCTGGCCGGCATCCGCCTGGGGATGGCCTTTGCTTCGGAATCGATTATTGCTATTCTGAATAAAATTAAGTACCCCTACAATGTGAATGTGCTCACCCAAAAGGTGGCGCTCGAGATGCTCGGGTCTGTACAGCAGCATGATCAATGGGTTGATGAACTGCTGACCGGACGCGATATGCTTTCGAACCAGCTGAGAACGCTTCCTTATGTGCGAAAGGTGTTTCCTTCTGATGCCAACTTTCTTCTGCTGAGGGTAGACGATCCCCTTTCAGTGTACCGTTATCTGATGCAGAATGGAATCATTGTGCGTAATCGTCATTCTGTTTCGTTGTGCGCAGGATGCTTGCGCATTACCATAGGCTCTCCCTCAGAGAATGATGCATTGTTATCGGCTATGAGGGCTTTCCCGCTAGATCGTTGTTCGCTTTCGTGCTGATGCTATTATATTTGCGCAATTTACCCTTGCTATATGAAAAAGCAGGTACTTTTTATAGACCGGGATGGGACATTGATTGTCGAACCGCCCGTCGATTTCCAGGTCGACCGCTTTGAGAAGTTGGCCTTCGTGCCCGGCGTTTTTCGAAATCTCTACCAGATCAGGCAGAATCTGCCCTTCGAACTGGTGATGGTGACCAATCAGGATGGGCTGGGCACCGCTTCTTTTCCCGAGACGGATTTCTGGCCGGTACACAACCTGATGCTCGAGACCTTCGGCGGAGAGGGAATTACTTTCGACCGAATCTGTATCGACCGGTCGTTCCCGCACGAAAACCTGCCTACCCGTAAGCCCGGTATCGATATGTTAACCGACTATCTTTCGGACGAGTACGATATGGCAGGATCGTTTGTGATCGGCGATCGTCTCACGGATATGGAATTGGCTAAGAATCTGGGGGCTAAGGCAATTTTTCTGGGTAACCGGGCCCTCTTTTCGGAGGAGGAGTGGGCTCCTCTGCTTCCGGTTTGTGTACTTTTTGCCTCTTCGTGGGATGAGGTGTATGCCTTTTTGCGCAGGGGTTATCGCACAGCTGAGGTGGCCCGGAAAACCGGTGAAACCGATATTTATGTCCGTCTCGATCTGGATGGCGGGTTTGCCTCCTCTATTTCGACAGGGCTCCATTTTTTTGACCATATGCTCGACCAGATTGTGCGGCATGCCGGTATTTCGATGGAGATTAAGGTAAAGGGCGATCTGGAGGTCGACGAACACCACACGATAGAAGATACCGGGATTGCCCTGGGAGAGGCGCTGCTCAAGGCGTTAGGCTCTAAAAGAGGAATTGAACGGTATGGATTCGTTTTGCCTATGGACGATTGTCTGGCTCAGGTGGCACTCGATTTTGGAGGCCGGTCTTGGCTGGTATGGGATGTCTCGTTTTCGCGCGAAAAGATTGGTGATGTGCCTACAGAGATGTTCTTCCACTTCTTTAAGTCGTTGAGCGACGCAGCCCGTATGAACCTTCATATTTCGGCATTTGGCGATAATGAGCACCACAAGATTGAGGGTGTTTTTAAAGGATTTGCCCGTGCGGTAAAGATGGCCGTCAGGCAGGATCTGCTGAAATTCGAACTTCCGTCAACTAAAGGATTACTATAATGCAAAATTCTGCTGAAGAGCCCCTGCTGGGGTTTGTGTATTACCTGCCTCTTCGCCTTGTTTTTGGTATGGGTAAGCTGGAGTCGCTTTCTACCCTCTCTCTGCCGGGAAAGCATGCACTGGTGGTTATTTCGGGTGGGAGTTCGGCTCGTGAATTCGATTATCTGGCTCAGTTAACGGTTCATTTAGAAAGAGCCGGAAAAACCTTTTCCGTGTTCAGCGGAACGGCGCTCTTTCCTTCGGCATCTTCCATTGAACGGGGTGTTTCGCTGGTTCGTGAGACGGGCGCTGATTTTGTGGTGGCCCTGGGTGGCGGTACAACAATCGATACGGCAAAAGCCATTGCGTTTATGGCCTGTAATGAGGGGGCACTCAGCGATTATGCATTGCATGCCAATGCACCAAAACGTGGCGCGCTGCCTCTGGTGGCCATCCCGACTACTTCGGGTTCGGGTTCGGAGTGTAATGATTCTCTGATCTTCTTTGATGAGTCGCTGAATCGAAGGTTGCTGTTTTCCGATGGTTTACTCATGCCATGGCTTACGCTAATCGATTCTGAGCTGATGATTTCGGTTCCGCCCAGACTCACGGCTTTTCAGGGATTACAGGCTTTTCTCAGGGCGATAGAGAGTTATATTTCGAAAAATGCCACTCCGCTCAGTTCGCTGTATGCAGCCCAAAGTATTGCGCTTTTGTACGATCAGTTACCCCGTGCCATTCGTAACGGTGCCGATCCCGAACACCGTTCGCAGGTTGCACTGGGTTCGCTCTATGCGGGTATGGCGGCTTCGCTTACCGGTTCCATGTCGCAGCAGGCACTTGCATTCGCGCTGGGTTCGGGCTCAAAAGCATTACCCCACAGCGTTGCTCTGTTGATGATTACCGAAGCCTATCTGACGCATTTTGCAGATTTGGTGGAAGAACGTTTTGCTGCACTCACCGACTTATTGCCTTTAAAGCGCGATTCGTCGCAAGAGAGGGAGAGAGCCTTTCTGTTTGTGAAGGTTTTGCATAAAATCTTGGTTTCGTGCGGTGTCTCCGATCTGAATATGTCGGAGTATTCGATATCGCACTCTGATCTGGATCAGGTGGTGGCGGAGGCCCGAAATGCATTTAGTTCTTATTTTGACAACGATCCGGCTCCGGTTTCTGATAGTGAGCTGGAGGATATATTGAGGTTTTCGTACCGATAAAATGATAATGGTTAATGGTTAATGTGCGCTTCGCGCGGGTGCTCTAATGCTTTAGTGCTCTAATGCTGCACTGCGCGCAAGTGATGCAGTGTAACAGTGAAGCAGTGTATTGATGACGTTGAAATTTGACGTTTGGGTGTAACTGCCTCGGAGGTAGTTACATCCAAATAGACGCAAAAGATTGTTTATAAGTGAAATCGTGTAATTTTTGTGTATGGCGAAGGAGGGTGTGTCGCAGGTTAGTGCGATTATTTTAATGCATAGTCCGGATAGTCCGGGGATTGTGGCCAGGGTTACGGAGTTTATTCATAGTAATAAGGGAAATATCCTGGCTCTGGAGCAGCATGTTGATCAGGGTGAGAATCGCTTTTTTATGAGGCTGGAGTGGGATTTGACTCATTTTTCGATTCCGCGCGAGAAGATTGCCGATTATTTCGAAACGCTTGTGGCTTCGCAATTGGGGATGTCGTTTCATCTCTATTTTTCGGATCAACGCCCTCGGATGGCTCTGTTTGTTTCGAAGCTTTCGCACTGTCTGTTCGATATTTTGTCTCGTTGGGAAGGGGGTGAATGGCAGGTGGATATTCCATTGATTATCAGTAATCATGAGGATTTGCGCCCCATTGCCGATCGTTTTGGTATCCCTTTTTACTATTTCCCGATTACGGCTCAGACAAAGGCCGACCAGGAAATGCGCGAGTTGGAGCTATTACGGGAGCATGCGGTTACTTTTGTGGTTCTGGCCAGGTATATGCAGATTCTTTCGCCTGGTTTTCTCCGCCATTATCCTAACAAGGTAATCAATATTCATCACTCTTTTTTGCCCGCTTTTGCGGGTGCAAAACCCTATCAGGCTGCTTTTACCAGAGGGGTGAAGATTATTGGCGCTACCTGTCATTATGTGACTGAGGTGCTCGATGACGGACCTATTATTGAACAGGATGTAATCAGGGTAACCCACAAGGATTCTTTACAGGCTTTCATTCGTAGAGGCAAGGATTTAGAGAAGATTGTCCTGTCGCGGGGAGTCTATTTTCATATTCGCAGAAAAATCCTTGTTTATAACAACCGGACGGTGGTTTTTAGTTGATATTAGAACGCCTTTAGGCCGCATTTTACTACCTTTGCAAGAGGATGGAGCGCTCCCTCTCTTTAATTGCTATTCTTATTAACTATTTATCAAACCAAAAAACAATTTAACTATGAACAAGTTTAATCAACTGAAGAAGGCTGTTGTCCTTGGGTTATGCGGTATTTTTATGACCTCCTGCATCGGATCTTTCCAACTCACTGGAAAGGTACTTGACTGGAACAGAAATCTGAGCGATAAATTCGTGAATGAACTGGTATTCCTGGGCCTTAACATTCTTCCTGTTTACTCCATTTCGATCCTTGCCGACGCTGTAGTGCTCAACTCCATTGAGTTCTGGAGCGGACAAAGTGCTTTGGCTATGGAACCAGGAACCAATAAGTTAATTGAGACCCAGGGTCGTATTGTTCGGGTAACAGCCAAAGAGAATGGCTATAGCCTGGAGCAGGTAGGTGCTGAGCACATCTCGATGGAATTGGTTTACTCGCCCGAAACTCAGGTTTGGTCGGCTGTTACCAGCGAAGGCGAAACCAAAATTATGAAGCGTCTCAATTCCCGTAAAGTAATGATGTTCCTCCCCGATAACAAAAATGTTGAGGCTGAATTGACCGCAGAAGGCGTTGCTGCTGCTCGTACCAGTATGGCACCAGTTGTAACCGCAGCTTTCTAGTTTCTGCTTTCTATTTCGGCTTTTTTCCTCTTTTTCAGTTGGTTATCTGATTTTCCGTTTGTGTTTGCTTTTTGTGCTGTATGAAGGTTGTTGTGATTAAGTATAATGCCGGTAATATTTTTTCTGTGGTCTACGCCCTTAAGCGCTTAGGGGTGGAGGCTGAGGTTACCGGCGACCACAACCTGATTCAACAGGCTGATAAGGTGATTTTTCCCGGTGTAGGTGAAGCGGGTACTACGATGGCCTATCTGCGTTTGCATGGCCTCGACAAGGTAATCTGCAGCTTACAGCAGCCGGTTTTGGGAATCTGTATCGGTATGCAGCTTATGTGCAGCCATTCGGAAGAGGGAAATACTGCTTGTTTAGGCATTTTTTCCGAGAAGGTTTCAAAATTCCGCCCATGTGGGAATACCCATAAGGTTCCCCACATGGGCTGGAATCTTCTCGAAAATGTTTCATCACCCCTTTTCAAGGGGATAGAATCGTTGCCCTATCTCTACTATGTACATAGTTTTGCACCGGAGTTAGGGCCTCATACCACCGCTATAACACAATACATAAAACCATTTAGTGCTGTTCTTCAGCGGAATAACTATTATGCGGTTCAGTTTCATCCTGAAAAAAGCGGAGAGACAGGCGCAAGAATATTATCAAACTTTTTAGCTCTCTAAATCCTTCTTTTCTGTGTCAAGAACCGATATCATTCCGGCAATCGATCTGATCGACGGAAAATGTGTACGCCTCTCGCAGGGTGACTATCAACGAAAGGTAATTTATGCCGATAATCCGTTGGATATGGCACTCCGTTTTTCCGATTCCGGAATCCGAAGGCTTCACCTGGTAGATCTCGACGGGGCTAAAGCACAGCACATTGTGAATCATAAGATTTTAGAAGAGATTGTCACCAAAACACCGCTCGTGGTCGATTTCGGAGGAGGGCTGAAGCGCGCCGACGATTTGCGTATCGCCTTTGAATGCGGTGCCTCTATGGTTACGGGCGGGAGTATTGCGGTGAAGGATCCCGATACCTTTTTGTCGTGGATTGAGACCTATGGTCCTGACCGGATTATTTTGGGCGCCGATGTGAAGGGAGAGCAGATTGCCGTCGGCGGATGGCAGGAGGTGACTCCGCTTTTGTTATTCCCTTTTTTAGATCGTTATGTAAAGGCCGGCATCACAAAGGTGATTTGTACCGATATTGCCCGCGACGGAATGATGGAAGGCCCCTCGGTTGACCTCTACACCCGCATCCTGGCGCAATTTCCGGGGCTCTTTTTGATTGCAAGCGGCGGTGTGAGTCAATTAGCGGATATAGAAAAGCTGCATGAAGCAGGGGTTCCCGCTGCGATTACAGGAAAAGCTATATACGAAGGAAAACTTACTTTACAACAAATCGCCGGATGGATGTCCGGAAACTAATGAATACAGCTATGTTGGCAAAACGCATTATTCCCTGTCTGGATGTCAAAGACGGGATGACCGTAAAAGGAACAAATTTTGTTAATCTTCGTGAGGTAGGCGATCCGGTTGAGCTGGGTGCGTTCTATAGCAAACAGGGTGCTGATGAATTGGTTTTTCTGGATATTACGGCTTCGCACGAAGGCAGAAAAACCTTTACCGATACGGTTAAACGCGTGGCTGCACGCCTTGATATTCCCTTTACGGTGGGCGGTGGAATTGGCGGATTAAAGGATGTAGAACGTCTTTTGGAAGCCGGAGCCGATAAAATCTCTATCAACTCGGCTGCACTCCGAAATCCCGGATTGATTGATGAGATCTCATCGCATTTTGGCAATCAGGTATGTGTTGTAGCCATAGATGCCAACCCTACAGATAACCGGTGGTACTGTTATTTGAACGGAGGGCGGATCCAAACCGACCGTGAGTTGGTTGCATGGGCTCGTGAGGCCGAATCGCGGGGTGCCGGCGAGATCTTATTCACCAGTATGCTGCATGACGGGGTTAAAGAGGGATATCCGAATGAGGCACTGGCTTCGCTGGCCGATGCGCTCACCATTCCTGTCATTGCTTCGGGGGGAGCCGGTTCGATGGAACACATTCGCGATGCCTTCCTGTTGGGTAAGGCCGATGCGGCTCTGGCCGCCAGCGTATTCCATTTTGGAGAAATTGCCATTCCAGCCCTTAAGAGCTATCTTGCCTCGCAGGGAATTACTGTCCGCCCTATCGTGTAGTTTCGTTCATATATTACAGCAGAACATAAAAGAATCGTTATGGAACTTGATTTCGAAAAACTTGACGGCCTGATTCCTGCCGTTATCCAGGATGCATTTACCGCTAAGGTGCTTATGGTAGGGTTTATGAACCTTGAGGCGTACCGTAAAACCGTCGATTCGGGGCTGGTTACCTTTTACAGCCGTACTCGTAACCGCCTTTGGACAAAAGGGGAGGAGAGTGGTAATTTTCTGGAAGTAAAACAGATTCTGGTCGATTGTGATGCCGATACGCTGTTGATTAAAGCCAAACCCAGAGGCCCCGTCTGTCACACGGGTCAGGACACCTGTTTTAACGAAGTGAATGACGAGGGAATCAACTTTCTGGATTATCTCCAGAAGTTCATTCAAAAGCGCAAAGAGGAGATGCCTGAGGGCTCTTACACCACAAAACTCTTCTCGCGCGGCATTAATAAAATGGCGCAAAAGGTTGGAGAAGAGGCCGTTGAAGTGGTTATTGAGGCCAAAGACAACAACGACGATCTTTTCCTGAACGAGTGCGCCGATTTAATGTACCATTACATCGTGCTTCTTACAGCAAAGGGTTTTTCGCTTGATGACGTGGCTGCTATTCTGGCTTCTCGTCACAAATAGCATCAGCCGTCGTTTGGACTTCCCCTCTTCTGTATTGCGTATTTTGGATGGAGAGGTATGGATGATTGCAACTTCAATATAAAAGGAGGCGGTTCCCCGGCCGGGGAACCGCCTCCTTTTATATTGAGGGTAGACAGAAGTTACAGACTCAGAACGCTTGTTGTTCCGGTGTGCATATTGAGCACCTCCATTTTCAGTTCGTCTGAGCCTTTTGTGAATTTGCATTCTGTGGTTTGCCCTGCCCCCAGTTTATACTTACCGCCTGCCGAACGGATTTCGTAGGGGATATCGGATTGGTTCGAAAAGTGATAGTAGTCCCATTTCTCGTCCGAACGGAATTTTCGCCACTCTACCGAAGCCAGGAAAAGTGCCTTCAAATATTCCGGTTTTCCGGCCAGATGATGCGTTGAGTAGGCAATGGTTCTGCCGGCAAAGAGAGCCTCTCTGATTCCGGCTTCACTGTGCTCTTTTACCAGCACAAGCGTCATATTCCGGAAATAGCTGTTGAGATTAATTTCACCCTCTATCAGCGTATGGGTATCGCTGTTACCGAAGTGGGGCAGTTTCTTGTCGAAACACCACTGTACAGCATAGGGGTAGAATTCACTCCCGTTGAAAACCTCAATGCCGTGAATTTTCCCTGCTTTAAAGAGTTTTTCCTGAAAAGGTCTTATGTAGCAGCTGTCGGTAGCCCATCCGGGATGGTTCCACAAAATGAAGGCATTCTGTGCAAGTGCTGCATCGATTGCCGCTTCCGGATCATCTACCTTCAACGGATTGGCGTCCTGAATAAACAGAGCGTTAAAATGCCCAATATCCGGTTGCTGGCGAGTAATCTCGGCCCCCTTAATCAGGATAATCCCCAAGTTGTCGGCTGTCGATTTGGCCAGTTGGTGCGAGGAGTTGAAATCGCCCCCTTTTATGTAGTCTTTATGAGGCAAGTATTCAATATGATCGGTGATGGAAATGGCATCGAGTCCATGTCCCCAGGCTTCAAAAATACGGATCTGGGGCCATACGTTCCCGTCGGAAAAAACCGTATGGGAGTGAAAGTCGCATTTTAACACCTTATAACCCAGCACATCCGGAATCCGGATATTGAGTCGTTCGTTGGGTCTTTTTTGTTGCGTGAATTTTACACAATTCAGGTCTTGCGCAACTGCCGAAAAGCTGATGAAAACGGCGGCAAGAAAGAGAAAGAAAGATCGATTCATAATTTTATGAGGGTGTGTGCGCTGTGCGCAAATGGTTAATAATTAGTGCTCTAGTGCTCTAGTGCTTTAGTGCTCTAGTGCTGCGCTTCGCGCGCTGGCGCAACATTAGAGTAGTAAAGCAACGCGGAAGGGTCTGGAATTTGTATGTTAATACTGGAAGGGTTTGTTCCCGGCCATGATCTCCTGGGTGGTTTCGTCGAAGGTGACTCTTACTCCTGTACGGTAGGCGGCGTTGGCCATACCGCAGGCAATGGCGTGGTTGTAACCGGCCTCGACGGGGCAGTTGGTAGCGGTGTTCTTTGCTTTAACGCACTCCATCCAGTTGCGCATGTGGGCTGTTGTGAGAGGGTCTCCGCCGGTGTTGGCTCCAGTGGCAGCAGTGATGTTGGGCAGTTTCGACTCCGGAAGAAGATTCTCCTTCATGTTCATGGCCGCTGCTTCGTTTTTGCCCAATCCGCCACCGGGAGTGATACTATTGTTGTCGAGGTTAAGTGTACCCCCGTTCGAGAAGTAGAGCTCTTTGGTTCCTCCGGCAGAGTTGCTGAAGCGGGAGGAGTAAATTACCTGGAAGCCTTCCGAGGGGTCATTGAATGGGCCGTAATCGAAGACTGCGGTCAGGGTGTCGGCGTTGGTTCGGCCGTCTTTCCACTGATAGATACCCCCGTTGGCAGCCACGCTGCGGGGATGCGCTAATCCGGTGAACCAGTGAACCGTATCAATTTGGTGGCACATCCACTGCCCGGGAATGCCCGACGAAAAGGGCCAGAACAAACGATATTCCAAATATTTACGGGGATCCCACTCCATATAGGGCCGATTCATCAGGAAGCGGTTCCAGTCGGTATCCTCCTGACGGATTTCAGCACACAGTTTGGGCAGGCGCCAACGTCCGGGCTGGTTTACATTCCATGTCATCTCGGCCATCACAATCTTGCCGAATTTTCCGCTCTTGATATATTCGTTGGCTGCCTGATAATTGGCTCCGCTGCGTCGTTGCGAACCAATCTGTACCACAATGCCTGCCTCTTTAACCGCCTTGAGAGCCACTTTGGCATCGGCCATGGTTTCGGCGAAGGGTTTTTCTACATAGGCGTGTTTCTTGGCACGGGCAGCCTCGGCCAGGTGAAGGGAATGCTGAAAGTCGGCAGTACTGATGATTACGGCATCAACCGAATTGCTGTCGTAAAGCTCTTCGTTATTGCGGTACAGGGCAATATCCCAGCCACCTTTCTCTTTGATAATCTTCTTGCCTTCGTCGCGACGCCGGCTCCAGATATCGGAAAGGGCTGCAATTTCGAAACCCAGATCTTTGGCATTGGCAATAAATCCGGGGAGAAGCGATGCCTTAAAACGATCGGAGAAACCTACAATGCCAACTCGAATCATCTCGTTTGAGCCAACGATCCGGTTATAACTTTTTGCGCTAAATCCGGGAACGATACCTCCGAATGAGAGGAGAGCGCTTCCTGCAGCTGCTTTCTTTAAAAAATCACGTCTTGTTGTCATGCCAAATTACGCTTTGTGAGGGTTAATGATTCTTGGTGCACCGTGTGCGCACACAAACGATCAGTAAAAGTGGAACAGATTTACCAAAGTTAACAACGAATGTGTGGAAAACAAGCCAAAACAGCCATTATTTTGCCTTCGAACCATATGCAATCGGTTGCTTTTTTTCTACCTTTGATTTCTAAACGTGCGGGTGCTTTGGTATGTGCCCTCTCATACCGCAAACTTTATTCGTCCTACATCAAATTTTCGTAATATGAATCTTTCGTCGTTGAAGCAATCATTTATTCAGAAGTATGGAGAATCCGGGGGAGAACCTCGTCTGTTTTTTTCACCGGGTCGTGTGAACCTGATTGGTGAACATACTGATTATAACGGAGGGTATGTGTTTCCCTGCGCCCTGAGTTTTGGCACCTATCTGGCAATCCGTCCCATCGCCGGGAGTGAGTATCGTTTTGCTACCTTAAATTTCGACTATACTGCCTCTGTGCCTTTCAATGAGATTGCCACAAAGAAAGGCGATGCCTGGATTAACTACCCTTTGGGTGTAATTAATCAACTGGTGGCTCGCGGAATGAGTTTAAAGGGTTTCGAAATGTTATACTGGGGGAATATTCCCAATGGAGCCGGGCTCTCCTCTTCTGCGTCGATTGAGGTGGTGACAGCTTTCGCTCTGAACACCCTGCTCTCGCTGGGTCTTGAAAAACTCGAATTGGTTAAGCTATCGCAGGCTGCAGAGAATCAATTTGTTGGGGTAAATTGTGGTATTATGGATCAGTTTGCCGTAGGAATGGGGAAGAAGGAGCATGCCATGGCTCTCGATTGCAACACACTTTATTATGAACATGTTCCCGTTGCTCTGGGCGATTACCGTCTGATGATCGGAAATACCAATAAGCGCCGCGGTCTGGCCGACTCCAAATACAATGAACGTCGCGCCGAATGTGATTCGGCTGTAGTCTCGCTGCAAAAAGTTCGCGATATCAAAACCCTTTGTGAACTCTCACTGGAAGATTTCCTTACCGTTCAGTCTGTAATTGAAAACGAAGTAGTTCTTCGCCGTGCCCGTCATGCTATCTCCGAGCACCAAAGGGTAAAAGATGCTGTCAAAGCCCTCAAAGCAGGAGAACTGGTGAAATTTGGCGCAATGATGAACGCGTCGCACGACTCCCTCCGTCACGATTACGAAGTAACCGGTTTCGAACTTGACACCATGGTAGAGGCCGCCCGCAATATTCCCGGCGTAATCGGTTCGCGTATGACCGGCGCCGGTTTTGGCGGTTGCACCGTAACCCTCTTGCACAAAGACAGCATTGATGCCTTCAAAACCCGGGTAGCTGCCGAATACACCGCTAAAACCGGATTGACCCCGGAGTTCTATCTGGCCGAAATTGGCGACGGAGTGAAAGAGTTGTAGTCGCATTTTAAAGAAAGAGCCCCTGAAGCATTTGCTTCAGGGGCTCTTTCTTTAAAATGCTCCAAAGCTCTAATGCTTCAAAGTGCAAATGCACTGTGCGCAAGTGCTCTAGTGCATCGAAGCGCGAACGCGCTTCAAGTGCTGCGCTTCGCGCGGATGGAACAGTGATGTGATGATTGGGGTGACGTGGAATGTTACCTCCAATTAGGCGGAACCAAAGCGTATACGCGCCTGCGCGTTTTATGTCATTAGAGCATTGCGCGAAGCGCAGCATTAGAGCATTAGAGCACTAGAGCACTAGAGCATTTGCGCGAAGCGCAACGGTGTTATTGTGCGGTGAATTTACGGTGGAGGGCAACCATTTTGATGGCGGTAACGGCGGCTTCGTCGCCTTTGTTGCCATGCTTGCCTCCGGCGCGGTCGGTGGCTTGTTGTTGGTTGTCGGTGGT
>CAYVJA010000004.1:17047-25388 GCA_964451605.1 uncultured Bacteroidales bacterium
CATTACGCGCGAGATGCCTTCCGTGACTCCCATACATACGTAGTCGAAGTGGGGGGTGCCGCCGCGAACTACACAACCGAGACAGATGATGGCGTCGATGTTGGTGTATTCGGCTAAGAATTGGGCCCCGAGCGGGAGTTCGAAGCTGCCGGGTACAAAATTGATCTGAATGTTATCGGGGTCGGCACCCTGCCGGAGGAGGGTTTGCACAGCACCCTCTTTCAGGGCGTTGGTAATTTCGGGGTTCCACTCGGAGACCACCAGACCAAAGCGCATGCCTGCGGCCGAGGGTACGTTGGCCTCAAGGTATTCCGATAGATTGGTTGTTGCCATATCTGCCTCTATTTGGCTTGCAAGGCTTCCAGTCGGGCAATGTATTTTTCCATGTTGCGACCTTCTACACTTGCAGGAAATTCGTTGCGAATTCGTTTGAAGAGGGTCAGCGCTTTGTCGGGCCGATTGAGTTGCTCCTGAAGCAGAGCGGCCCGGAACAGGTAGAGAGGCGTAGAGAAATCGTTCTCTACATTATTGGCTGCCTTGATGTAGTAATTGATGGCCTCCTCCGGATTTTCGAGTTCGGCATAGGCGTCGCCAATGGCTCCTAAGGCTATGTTCGAAACCATGTTGTCGGTTCCGTCGAAGGAGGAGAGCATGTCGATGGCTTCCTGGTACTGACCCAGACGAAGGTAGCAAACACCGGCATAATATTTTGCCAGGTTGCCGGCGGGCGTGATGGAGTACTCATCGGCAACGGCCAGAAAACCCATATTGCTTCCGTCACCGTTAAGTGCCAGATTGAAAGAGTCTTTTTCGAAATGTTGTTCGGCTACAAACATCTGCGCCTGAGCTTCGGTACCGAGCGGCTCCAGATAGAGTTTGTTAAAACCGATATATAAGCCGATGGCCAGAATGATACCGCCAAGGATAATACTCAGGCTCTTCTTGTTTTCCAGAATGAAGATTTCGGTTTTGGAGAGCGCGCTTTCGATATTTTCGATGGTTTCGGCTTTGGGTGCTTCTTTTGTCGCTTTTGACATGATCGGAGTTTTTTTATAGCAGTAGAATCCTATTTTTAAAATAAGCGCAAATGTACTGTTTTTCGTTCGAATTAACCTACTGTTACCATTCTTTTTTGCCACGAGAATAATCTTTACTTTTGTGGAAACCCCTTGCACGCAAGCTATGTATCTTTCGAAACTTACTTTGTTGAACTTCAAGAACTACGAGCAGGTCTGCGTGGAGCCGGGTCCTGGGGTGAACTGTTTTGTGGGGAACAACGGGGTGGGTAAAACCAATGTACTCGATGCGGTACACTATCTTTCGCTATGTAAAAGTTTCTTTCATACCCCCGATACACAGAATATCCGCCATGAAGCTCCCTTTTTTGTGATTGAAGGGGAGTATCAGGTTTCCGATGCCACCGAACACCTCTATTGTGGGGTAAAGCGTGGGGCCAGGAAGCGGTTTCGTCGCAATAAGAAAGATTACGAACGTTTCTCCGATCATATCGGGCTCTTCCCGTTGGTTATGGTTTCGCCTTTCGACTCCGGATTGATCTGGGAGGGGAGTGAAGAGCGACGCAGGATGATGGATGAGGTGATTTCGCAATTCGATTCCGACTACCTTTCGCAGTTGGTTTCGTATAACCGTGTACTTACGCAACGTAATTCATTATTGAAGCAGTGGGCCGAAACCGGTGTTCCGGCTCGTGGCGTTTTAGAGGCACTGAATGAGCAACTTGCAGTTTTTGGGAGTAAGATTTTTGCTGTCAGAACCCTTTTTGTTGAGGAGTTGCTGCCGGTTTTTTACGATTTCTATTCGATGATCTCTTTGCAGCGTGAGGTGCCCGGATTAGTCTATCAATCAGCACTTTCTGAAACCTCGCTTTCTACGTTGCTGAAGGCTTCTGCTGCAAAAGATCTTGCACTGCAATATACTTCAACCGGGATTCATCGCGATGATCTGCTCTTTACGCTCGGAGGGTATCCTCTCAAACGAACCGGTTCGCAGGGGCAGCAGAAGAGTTTTCTGACGGCGTTAAAATTGGCAGTATTCGAATTTATCAGATCGAAAAGAGGGGTGGTCCCTATCCTGCTTCTCGATGATATTTTCGATAAGTTCGACCGGCAGCGGGTGGAGCGAATTCTGCAGTTGGTCTCCGGCGACAGATTCGGGCAAATTTTTATTACCGACACGCATCCTGAACGGATGGAGCAGATGTTGCGTTCGACCTCTGCATCTTTTCGGCTGTTTGAGGTGGCTAATAACCAAATTACTCCCTATTATGCGGCACAGTAAAACCGAGAATCTGGGAACGCTTCTGGCGCAATTGGTTAAGCAGTATAATTTGGAAGGAAAACTTCTGGAGGTGAAGGCTGTTAAGGCATGGGAAACCCTTTTTGGAAGTGCAGTAACCCGCCATACTGAACGCGTTGAAGTGAAAAACCGCACCTTATACGTCTACCTTCGGTCGTCGGTTGTGCGTAACGAGTTGATGATGCAGAAAAGCCGGATTGTGGAGACAATCAACGAGAGGGTGGGTGCCAGCGTGATAGACCGGGTGGTTTTCCGATAGGTAATTATCTTCCTATGTGATGCATAAACTCTTCGCGGGTGCGGGGATCGCGAAGGAAGGCTCCGGTAAAAGCCGATGTGGTGGTAATGGAGTTCTGTTTCTGTACCCCTCTCATCATCATGCAGAGATGTTGTGCTTCAATCACAACCGCAACGCCCAGCGGATTGAGGGCCGACTGGATGCAGTCGCGGATTTGCATGGTGAGCCGCTCCTGCACCTGAAGACGCCGTGAGAAAGCATCAACTACTCTGGCAATCTTACTGAGTCCGGTAATCTTACCGTCGGGTATATAGGCAATATGGGCTTTCCCGAAAAAGGGTATCAGATGGTGTTCGCACAGCGAATAGACCTCGATATCTTTTACCAGAACCATCTGTTTGTAATCTTCCTGAAAGAGCGCAGAGGCAAGTATTTGTTCCGGATCAATTCCATAACCCTGCGTCAGGAATTGCATGGCCTTCGAGACGCGTTCGGGGGTCTTTTCAAGTCCCTCTCTCCGGGGGTCCGGATCGATTATGTTCAGAACCTCGCGGTATAGACCTGAAAGTTTCTCGGTACGCTCTTTTCCGAAACGCTCAATCCGGGCATATCCGGTTTCGTCGCTGCCATCGTGTTCTTTAAAGATGTAGTCCATGGGTCAATTTATTTTATCTTTGCACCGGAAGCGTCTAGGTTGGGCGCCTTCAAAAAGAGTGGCAAAAGTATGCATTTCATAGGAATTATCCCAGCCCGTTTCGCCTCAACCCGCTTCCCGGGTAAGCCCCTGGCCGATATTGGCGGCAAAAGTATGATTCAAAGGGTGTTTGAGCGTGCCTCGGAGGTGTTCCGGGAGGTGGTTGTGGCCACCGACGATGAACGTATCCGGTTGGAGGTAATCCGGTTCGGCGGCAAAGTGGTGATGACTTCGCCTGACCACAAAAGCGGCACTGACCGTTGTGCAGAGGCGTTGCAGCGGGTAGAAGAGGCAATGCCCGGCTCCCGATTCGATGTGGTGGTGAATATTCAGGGCGATGAACCCTTTATCTCTCCTTCTCAACTGGAGTTGTTGAAGGCATCTTTTTTACGGAAGGAGGTCGACATTGCCACCCTGATACAACCTTTGTCGGATCCCGACGACATTGTAAACCCCAATTGTGTGAAGGCGGTGGTGGCTAAAAATGGAAATGCCATCTATTTCAGTCGTTCGCCCATTCCTTTTGTGAGAGGGGTGGAGCCGGCTTTATGGCCCCATCGGCACATTTTTTACCGTCATATCGGACTCTATGCCTATCGGGTTCCTGTGCTGCGCGAGATTACCCGTCTTGAGCCGTCGTCACTCGAACTGGCAGAGTCGCTCGAACAGAACCGCTGGCTCGAAAACGGGTATGTGATAGCCACCTCGGTTACAGACGAGAAATCGGTGGGTATCGATACACCGGCCGATTTGCAGCGGGTTCTTTCGGAATATGGCCACTTGCTTTAATCGTCCCTTTTTGGTAGTTTTGTTTTTCAGACATTTCAAAACTCGTTATGGCCGGAAAGTATACTTTTACCATTGTTAAGCCTTGTGCTGTGAAGGCCGGATATACCGGCGCAATATTATCGGATATGATGAAGGGAGGCTTCGATATTGTTGCTATGAAGTTTGTAAAGCTTACCCGTGAACAGGCGGAGTCGTTTTACGGAATTCACAGGGAGAAACCTTTCTATTCCGATTTGGTGGCTTTCATGACTTCAGGCCCGATCGTAGTGGCAATACTTGAGAAGGAGAATGCAGTGGAGGCCTATCGTACTCTGATCGGCACCACTAACCCGGCCAATGCTGCAGAGGGAACCATTCGTAAGAAGTATGCCAAATCGTTGCAGGAGAACGCGGTACACGGATCGGACAGTGATGAGAATGCCATCATCGAGTGCAACTTTTTCTTTTCAGCCTGCGAACGTTTTACTGACTATCGGATAGGTTAAGACGGTTTACTTTTCTCGTCGTAACCGGAGTATCTGCCCGCTTTCGCGATAGCCTCCGGGTTCGCTCAATGGCTCAAGCTTTTGTAAAATCAGTACATCCAATTCGAATTGCCATCTCCAAAAGGTGAGTTCGGATGCTTCGGATAGGGAGTTCTCTTTCCCGTTCCATAAGGTAAGCAGATCTATGGGAATCATCTTTTCCCCGCTCAACAGGTGCGGCCTCGAAGGGGTAAGCCCCGGTTCCAAACGGAATCGTGTATAGGGTTTTAATCCCGTTACGCCTCCCTGTTTGCTAAAGATGAGGCGCAACGGATCGTCGGGCTGAGGCTGGGTGTTTATATACGAACCGGCCAACAGGATAGCGGCAAGATGGTTGGTTATGCGTTCTTCGAGCAAGGCAGGCTGAAAGGGTTGGTTCATGCCTTCGAAAATTGCGGTTTCTGCACCATGGGGCCGACGACAGATAACAGTCAGCTCTTTTCCCTTTCGAGTGTTCGAAACCAGTTTAAGCGTGTCGTTGAGAAAGAGAGGAAATAACGGCGTCTCTGTGCCGTCGACGGGAATTCCTTCGGCCGATCCGAAGGATTCGGACAGCAGACGTTTTCGTCCAAGGGCAGTCCATCTGTCACGCTCCACATAGATCAGATAGACCGACTCCAGAAGGGGCGATTGCCACGATTGTGCAAGAGAGGCATGTGCAGGGATAGAGTCGATGAAATCGGTAATCCACCACCATCCGGTGGGTTGTTCGCGTTCCTGCAAGAGTGTTTCGGGTTCGGGCGGATGGAAGGCAAATTCATAACCTGCAAGATCGAGGGTTCCATCGGGATCGAGTACCTGCGCGAGCCCCTCGACTGTAAAAGTGCAGCTATTTACAATCAGGGGAAATTTTCCGGCATCTTCTAATTTGACCATCAACTCGAAACGATCAGGACTCTCCGGTGCCGAAAAGCGGAATAGGCGTGCCGAATTGTAGTTTCGGGCCAGTTGATAAGGATAGATCGTTACAGTGTGGCTGGTGCCTCTTCGTACGCCGAGCTCTATTTCGCCCGAAGGCCCTATGGAATAGTTTTCGAACGAAATGATTGCCGGAGGTTGATGGGCAGGAAAGTCGTAGAGCGCCGAATCGGTGAGGTGCAGGTAGGCGTCTGTCCCACAGGGGAGATATACATAATGGTTACCATTATGGGGGTATAGCCTGATCCAGAGTCCGCTGAGAGATTCCATGGGTTTGGAGAGGGCTTTTCGAACCGAGTCGGGGGTGTTCCACCCGCCTCGAAGGGGTTCCAGCCGGTTTTCCGGTTGTGCAGTTTGCTGCAGATAGAATTGTTGCAGTTCGTCGTAGTAGGGCGAATCGGGATTATATACGGCAAAGATGGCCTGGTGACTGGCTTCGCTGTGTTCGTTAAACAGGATTTCGATAGAATCGGTTATGTTAAGCGCTTTTCGAAGCGAGTCTTCCGTCGATAAGAGTTCGAGGGTTTCGGTTGGGATATAGTCCGGCGTATCCCCGGTTTCGGCAGACTGATCGGCCCGCTCGAACCGGCAAGAGAGGAGAAGCATTAGAAATAGCAGAATCAACAGGGTTCTAAGCATATCTCAGCAGCAAGAATTACAGGGCGTACGGCTCCCCGGGTACCCCTCTGTGCAAAAGTAGAGAACTTGCACGAAAAATCGTACATTTGCCGATTAATCATGTTGTCATGACTTGTCCCGAATCGCAGGTAACGCTGCTGAAAAATCATCTCATACCAGGAACCTCTGTAGTCCTGATTCCTCATCAGGGACCCGATGGCGATGCCATGGGTTCGGCACTGGCTCTTTATCACTTTTTTCGAAACAAAGCGCTTAGCCCGGTTGTGATAGTGCCAAACGAATTTCCCTCCTTCCTGAATTGGATGCCGGGTTCTGATGCTGTAATCAACTATTCGCAGCAGAAACAGGAGGCTGAGACCCTGCTTCAGGAAGCCGGCCTGGTATTTCATGTCGATCATAACGATGTTCAGCGTACCGGAGTTATGAGTAAGGCGATAGAGAAGTGTAAGGTGCCCACAGGGTTAATAGATCACCATCGTGACGCCGTGATGCAACCCGATTTTTCCTTCTACGATCCGCAGGCATCGGCAACTGCCGAACTGGTATATCAGTTGATTGTGGCGCTCGACGGTGAAGAGGCTGTCGATACAGATATAGCTACCTGCATTTATACCGGAATTATGACCGATACGGGTTGTTTTAGTTATAACTCCTCGCGTCCCGAACTCTTTTGTGTGGTAGAGGGACTGCTCAGAAAGGGAATTGACAAGGATAGAATATATGGTCTGGTGTACGATAACTTTTCGGAACACCGGATGCGTCTTTTGGGCGATTGTCTGCGCACTATGGAGGTGATACCCGCTTACCGTACTGCCATAATGACCCTTTCGCTCGAACAGCAGGAAGTTTTTTCTTTTGTAACGGGCGATGCCGAGGGTTTTGTGAACTATCCGCTTTCGGTGCAGGGGGTTGTTTTTTCGGCATTTTTTACCGAAAAAGAGGAAAAGATCCGCATTTCGTTCCGTTCGCGTGGTGCCTTCAGAGTGAACCGATTTGCCTCTAAATGGTTCAACGGAGGAGGTCATGAAAATGCCTCTGGCGGGGAGTCGAAACAATCACTTGCCGAGACGGTAGAGGCGTTTAAGAAGCTACTTCCGCTGTATGCCGACGAGCTTTGTGGTGTTCAAGATTGAATTAATTTGCGTAATATTGCCCTTCGGTAAAGGGAAAATCTCTTGGTTTGGCTCGGGTGGGCTGTTCTGCTTATGAAAAATACATATAAATTCTTTGGAATGAGGCTTATACCTATTTTCTTGCTTGTTCTTTCAGTTCTTGCTTCGTGCGATAAAGACAACAAAGATTATAACGCGTTTAACCAACAGAGAAACATTGATAATTACCTGGCAGCAAACGGGCTTTCGCTCTCTCCGCGTCCTTCGGGTCTCTATTTTGAACGTCTTTTTGCCGGTTCCGGCCTTGAGTCGCCTGTCGACACCCAGTTTGTTCAGATCGACTTTTTGACTCGTCTGCTCGATGGGAAACGGGTAGAGGGTTCGCCTTATTCTACCAACCGCATTGATTGGGCCGAACAGGTAAACATCTCTCCGCTCTATGCCCAGGGAACCACGGCGCTCTTTAAGATGAATGCTACCTACTTCGAACCGGCACTTTCGGAAGCGCTACACGAAATGAAGGTGGGCGATTCGGTTCGGTTGGTTATGATGCCGCGTCTGGCTGGTATCCCCGGGAACAAGTATCCTGTAGTCCTTTTCGTTAAGTTCCGGGGCATCATTGCCGATTTACTCAAGTGGGAACACGACAGGATTAACGCTTATCTTGATACCATCCCAGAGCAGCGGATTACCTCTCTCGAATTGTCTGTACCCGGATCGACAAAAAAAGATACCCTTTATCTCATCTCATACGGCGGAGCGCGCAACGATTCAACAGCCAATACGGGCGATCAGGTGGTTTTAGACTATTATGGCAAGTATATAGACGGCACCGGATTTGAATTGCGCAAAGGGGCTACGCTCACAGTAGAGAAGGCCAGTTCGGGGAAGACCGATGCCATTGTCGACGGTTTAGCCGAAGCGCTCAGACATGTGAACCCCGGAGAAAAGGTTAGCGTCATATTGCCTTACAGTCTGGCTTACGGTTCTGTAGATCAGAATGAGACGTTAGGAGATATCAAGACTCCGACGGTTGTCGTGCCCGCCTACTCTACGCTGGTTTTTGATCTGATATTGCACAGAATTATACCCGAATATTAACGTATATGAA